>JALOTG010000209.1 GCA_025458005.1 Thiobacillaceae bacterium | reverse complement strand
TTCCGCGCCAGGGACAGCAAGCGATCCAGGACATGGGCCACCGAGGCGGTGGAAAAGGTCCAGCCCGTCTCGTCCCGCGCCAGGATCTGGTGGCGCTCCAGCAGCGCGCGCAGGCGGCGCGCGGCCAGGCGGTCGAGGGCGACGATGGCGATGCGTGGCCCGCCGTTGCGCAGACGGTCCAGGATCCAGGCGGCCGCGCCGCGCGCCTCGTCCTCCAGGCTGTCGGCGGCGAGCAGGCTGACATCGGGCGTCAGGGGACTTTCCGGCACGGCCTGGGCATGGGCATGCGCCCGCTCACGGAGGGGGAGGGGAGGCGCATCGGGTTCCTGGGCCGGCCAGGCCGCGAGCAGGAGCGCGCGGCGCGCGGGCAGGGCGGCGGCCCAGGGCAGGGCCCGGACCGGATGGCGGCCGGCCCAGTCGTCCAGGAAGGCCGCTTCGAGGCATGTCAAGGACGGCAGACCGAGGTGGTAGAGGGGCCCCGGCGCGCGCTGGGCGGCGCGCGCCAGTCCCCGCGCATAGGCCCGCGTCGGGTCGTCCCGCTTGCCCTGCTGCATGGCGTGCCACAACTCCAGAACCAGTCGCGCCTCCAGCTCCAGGGGACGCGCCAGGCGCCCGCCATAGGCGGCGCGGATGCGGCCCAGCAGCCGGGCGGGATCGTCGGAGGCGGGGAGCCTACTGGCGGAGAGCTCGTTCATAAGGGTCAGCACTTCCTCCGCCGCCGGCCACAGGGCCTGCGGCCGGCACAGGCCGGAGCGGGCCAGGGCGTCGCGGATCTCCGCCAGACGCAGGCTGTCCGACTCCACCGGCCCGTCCGCCGGCGTCGCGCCGGCCAGCGTCCCCAGGGTGGTCAGGCGGGGGGGGAGGAACACCGCTTGTTCGACGCTTCGGCGCAAGGCCGCCAGCAGGGGGGCGGCCGCGTGCAGGTGGGGAAGCAGCACGGTGCGGCTGGACAGGTCCGGGAGTCGGCTCGATTCGAAATCGAGCAGGGCCTCGGCGGCGAAGAGGAAGGGCGAGGACGGCATGGCATCATTGTGCCCGCGCGCACGGCCTGGCAGAAACCGCCGGGGGGATAAAAAACCCCGGCGCTCGGCCGGGGTGAAGAGAGGAGGAGGATGTCAGTCGCGCCGGTGCGGGATCGCGACCAACAATCCCTGTCGTTCGCCAGATGGCGCAAGCGTCCGACGCGGGATTCGACGACATGAAACGCACATACCGATCAACCCGTGGATACGCACATTTCGGATGTGAATATAGGAAATAGACCCCACCATGTCAAAGGGTTTTTTGCTGTCTCCAAGCAAGGCATTGACAGCGTGGCGGCTGGGGCTATAATTCCCGACAATTTTACTTGGTCATTGTCGGAGGACAGCATGAGCGCGCAAGACATCATCCGGGAGCAGGTCTCCACCCATCCGGTCGTCCTGTACATGAAGGGCACCCCCCAGTTTCCCCAGTGCGGTTTTTCCGCCAACGCCGCGGCCATCCTCAAGGCCTGCGGGGTGGGCGAGTTCTTCTCGGTCAATGTGCTGGAGAGCAACGAGATTCGCGAGGGCGTGAAGGCCTACGCCAACTGGCCCACCATTCCGCAGCTCTACGTCAAGGGCCAGTTCGTGGGCGGTTCCGACATCATGCGCGAGCTCTACCAGTCCGGCGAACTGCAGAAACTGCTCAAGACCGCCCTGGCCAACTGAGACCGGGCCGTGCGAATGCCTGCGCACGGCTCTTTCCCCCCTCCTTCCCCGGCTTCCTGGCGCCTTCGCGTCACCTAAAGTTTCACCCTCCCCTGCCGTAAACCCTGCCGAGAGTGTCGAAGATCCGACGATTCGAGAGGGGGCAGCTTGTCTCGCAATGCGTATGCCGCGCTGATCGCGGCGCTGGTCGTCATCACCGCGACAGTCGTCTGGCTGGCGGATCCGGTCTGGCGGGTGGCCGCCGTGTGCGTTGCCGGCCTGGTGGCGGTACTGGCCCCCGCCCGGCGGGGCGTGCGGGTGGAGCCACCCGTCGAGGTGGCGCGGTCCGAGGCGATTCCTCCCGAGGTCAGGGACATCGTCCGGGATTGCTCCGGCATGAGCGCCGATCTTTGCCGTTCGGCCTCGTCCGACCTCGAGCGGGTCAAGGACCTGTTGCGCGAGGCGATCGAGCAGCTGGTGGCGAGCTTCGGCGCCATGAACGAGCACATCCAGACCCAGCGCGACCTGGCCCTGTCCATCGTGCGCAGCATGCAGGGCGAGGGCGAGGGGCTGCAGTTCGCGGATTTCGTCATGGATACCTCGACGACCCTGGAATCCTTCGTGGAAAACACGGTGGAGACCAGCCGCATCGCCATGAGCCTGGTGGAAACCATGGAGACCATCAACCGCGAGTCGGACGCCATGCTGCACATCCTCGGCGAGATCGAGGGCATCTCCAAGCAGACCAACCTGCTCGCCCTCAACGCCGCCATCGAGGCGGCGCGCGCCGGCGAGGCGGGGCGCGGCTTCGCCGTGGTTGCCGACGAGGTGCGCGCCCTCTCGCTGCGCACCAACCAGTTCAGCCACCAGATTCGCGAGCACATGCAGGGTGTGCACGGTTCTCTGACGCGGGCCAACGAGTCCATCCACGCGGTGGCCTCCATGGACATGAACTTCGCCCTGGCGTCCAAGAGCAGGCTGCAGGACACCATGCGGCACATCGAGGCGGTCAACCGCGAGATGGCCGAGGCCGCGCGGCGCATCAACAGCCATGCGGACCAGGTGGGCACGCAGGTCAACCAGGCGGTCACCGCGCTGCAGTTCCAGGACATGACCAGCCAGCTGATCGAGCACGCCCGCCAACGCATGGCGGCCGTGCAGGGCATGCTGCGTGATTTTTCCGGCAATCTCAGCCGCTCTGGCGACCTGCGCGAGGGGCTGACCCAGGCCATGACCCGGCTCAAGTCGGCCGCCCTGAAGGAGGACCACCGCAAAGGCGCCGTGTCCCAGGACAGCATGGGCTCGGGCGACATCGAACTGTTCTGACAAGAGGCATAGACATGGCAAAGGTAGTGCTGACCGTTGACGATTCCGCGTCCATCCGCCAGATGGTGGCCTTCACCCTGAAGAGCGCGGGCTACGAGGTCGTGGAGGCGGTGGACGGCGAGGACGGGCTCAACAAGGCCAAGGGCCGTGGCGCCGACCTGGTGCTGACCGACCAGAACATGCCCAAGATGGACGGCCTGACCCTGATCAAGAGCCTGCGCGGCATGCCCCAGTACCGCGCGACGCCCATCCTGATGCTGACCACGGAGTCCTCCGACGCCATGAAGTCCGCCGGCCGCGCGGCGGGCGCCACCGGATGGCTGGTCAAGCCCTTCGATCCGCAGAAGCTGCTGGAGGTGGTGAGGAAGGTCATCGGCTGACCCCGGCCCCAGCGCGATCCGACGGGAGAAGATGGCCATGACCATCGACATGAGCCAGTTCTACCAGGTGTTCTTCGACGAGGCCGCGGAGCACCTGGCGAACATGGAGGGGCTGCTGCTGGCCCTGGACGTGGATGCCCCCTCGCTGGATGACCTCAACGCCATCTTCCGCGCCGCCCATTCCATCAAGGGCGGCAGCGGCACCTTCGGCTTCAGCGACATGACCGAGGTGACCCATGTCCTGGAGACCCTGCTCGACCGGCTGCGCAAGGAGGAGCTGAGGCTCGTCCCGGAGATGGTGGATGCCTTCCTCGCCGCGGGCGATGTCCTGCATACCCAGCTGCAGCATCACCAGGGCGGGCCGTGCGCGGATCCGGGCCGGGTGGCCGAGGTCTGCGGACGGCTGGCCCGGCTGTCCAGCGGCGAGCAGGTGAACACGGCCGCCGGCCAGCCAACGGGCGAGCCGGTGCGCTACTGGCTGGAATGCAGCCTGTCGCCGAGGCTGGCCGCGGATGCCCATCAGATCGACAACCTGCTCGCCGCCCTCGGCGAAGTGGCTGCCTGCGAGCTGCGTCAGCGCCCCACGGCGGAGACCCCCCGCCTGGCGCTGTGGCTGACCACCGCGCACGGCGAGGCGGATCTGCGCGAGATCCTGGCCTTCTACGTTGCCCCGGAGGACGTCCGCCTCGATGGCGGCGGCACGATGCCGGTCGAGGCCTACGGCCTGTTTGATGAGGCACCGGCGTCCGCGCCGGCGGAGGAGGGCTTCGGCCTGTTCGCGGATGCCCCGGGGACGCCGCCGCCGGCAACGGCGGGAGAGGCGGCCTTCGGCTTCTTCGACGCCGCGCCCGGGGCCCCCGCCGCCACGCCGGCTGCCGGGCCGGCCCGGGAGGGTGACGGCTTCGGCTTCTTCAGCGACGCCCCGGGCACCCCGGCGCCCGCGCCCGCGGAGGCCGCCGCCGCGCCCGCCATGGCGTCCCATGGCCGCCGCGCCACGGACAACCCGACGGTGGAAACCGCCAGGTCCGGCCGCCGCGAGAACGACAAGGTGGTCAGCGGCGCCGCCAGCGAGGCCTCCAGCATCCGCGTGTCGGTGGAGAAGGTGGATCAGATGATCAACCTGGTGGGCGAGCTGGTCATCACCCAGGCCATGCTGGCCGAGGCCGCCGCGCAGCTCGACCCGGCGCACGCGGAGCGGCTGCTGTCCGGGATCGACCTGCTCTCGCGCAACACCCGCGACCTGCAGGAATCGGTGATGTCCATCCGCATGCTGCCCATGAGCATGGTGTTCAGCCGCTTCCCCCGCCTGGTGCGCGACCTGGCCGGCAAGCTGGGCAAGCAGGTGGAGCTGAAGACCGTGGGTGAGAACACCGAACTGGACAAGGGGCTGATCGAGAAGATCACCGACCCGCTCACCCACCTGGTGCGCAACAGCCTGGATCACGGCATCGAGACCCCGGAGCGGCGGGTGGCGGCCGGCAAGTCGCCCAAGGGCACCCTGACCCTGAAGGCCTCCCACCAGGGCGGCAACATCGTCATCGAGGTGATGGACGACGGCGGTGGATTGAATCGCGAGCGCATCCTGGCCAAGGCGAA
>JALOTG010000208.1 GCA_025458005.1 Thiobacillaceae bacterium | reverse complement strand
CTGCCAGGCGCCCTCGCGCAGGCTGCGCCGCCAGGCGATGAGGTTGCGGCGCAGGGCCAGCAGCAGCATGAAGACGTGCTCGGGCACCGTGCGCTCGGCGTAGCCGCGGATGTTGCAGACCGCCACGCCCCGCTCCCGGCAGGCGTCCAGGTCGACGTTGTTCACCCCGGTGGCGGCCACCGCAACCAGCCTGAGCCTGGGCGCCGCGGCCAGCACCTCTCGGGTGATGGGGGCCGTGTTGGTGATGGCGATGCTGGCCCGCCACAGGGCGTCGCCCACCTCCGCGGGCGGGGTCTCCGGGTGTTCCACCCAGGTGTGGTCGAAGGCGGGGATGGGCAGCTCGGCGATCAGGGTCGAGCGGTCGAGGAAGACGATGTATTCCTTCATGGCGGTGAGGGGTGAGGGGTGAGGGGTGAGGGGGATCAAGCCGCTTCCGTTCCCTCCCCCTCGCAAGAGGGAGCGGAAAGGGGCGCCTCGCCTGTCGCCCGCGGGCCGCCCAGGGCCTCGATCACCCGCACCAGGGCGGAGGAATCGGACTCGGCGTGGCCCGAGGCCACCAGGGCGTTCATCAGCTGCGCGGCCAGGGCGGTGGCGGGCAGGGCCAGGTTGAGGGCCTGGGCCTCGCGGCCGATCAGCCCCAAGTCCTTCTGGTGCAGCCGGGCGCGGAAGCCGGGCGCGAAGTCGCGCTCCAGCATGCGCTGCCCGTGCGTCTCCAGGATGCGGCTGTAGGCAAAGCCGCCGAGCAGGGCCGCGCGCACCCGGCCGGCGTCCACCCCCTGCCGCCGGGCGAAGGTCAGCGCCTCGGCCACCCCAAGCAGGGTGGCCGACACGACGATCTGGTTGCAGGCCTTGGCCACCTGGCCGGCGCCCGAGTCCCCCACGTGGACGATGCCTTGGCCGAGCACCTGGAAAAGGGGCAGGACCCGCTCGAAGGCATCGCGTGGACCGCCGACCATGATGGACAGCGTTCCCGCCCGCGCCCCCGCCTCGCCGCCGGACACCGGCGCGTCGAGCAGATCGATGCCGGCGTCGGCGAGGCGGGCGGCATGCTCGCGCGTGGCGGTGGGCGAGGTGGTGCCCATGTCGACGACGATGCCGCCGGACGCCAGGGCCGACGTGACGCCCAGCTCGCCGAACAGGACCTCGGCCACCGCCACGTCGTCGGAGACGTTGACGAAGACGACGCGGCTTGCCGCCGCCACGGCGCGCGGCGACACCGCCACCGAGGCGCCCGCCTCGGCCAGGGGCGCGGCGCGTTCGGCAGCGCGGTTGAAGACGGTGAGGGGATGGCCGGCCCGGAGCAGGTTCAGGGCCATGGGCCGGCCCATCACCCCCAGGCCGATGAAGCCGATGCGGTCCATGGGTGGGCATTTCTGGGATGCAGGGAGGCCAAGGTTAACGCAGCCGGGGCCCGGACGTCACCGGGCGGACAGTGTGGGATAAGCCGGCTGGCAGGGGGCTGCCGCCAAGTGATCGGGACTTGTCACGTCGTCCGGTCATGGTCATGATCGACCTGACTCATCATGGAGCACAGACCATGCCCCGCCTTCTGCTCGCCGCCGTCGCGGCCCTCCTGCTCAACGGCTGCCTGTCCATCAGCAGCAGCGACTCCCCCGCGACACCGCCGGACACGGCCCAGGCCTGCCAGGGCCGTGAGCAGCAGTGTCGGGAGACCTGCGGCGCCGCCGGTGTGCAGTCCTTCACCTGCACCAGCAAGCCGGCTGGCGGTTTCGAATACCGTTGCGAGTGCCGCGGCCGCACCACGCCGATCTGAGGGCGGCGGGCCCGGCCCGCATCAGTTCAGCAGCGCGATCCACGCCGGCAGGGTGACCAGGAACAGCAGGCTGGACCAGCTCGCGGTCAGGGCCGCGGCGCGCACGTCCAGGTTGAATCGGTCGGCGAAACTGGCCGCCATCAGCATGGTCGGCATGGCCACCTCCAGCACGGCGGCGGTCTGCGCCGCCCGCAGTTCGCCGAAGGCCGCCTGGGCCAGGCCCCAGACCACCAGGGGGGCGACCGCCAGCTTGACGGCCACCGCCGCCAGCACCGGCCTGCTGGGCCGCAGGTCGGTCCAGGGGATGGACAGGCCCAGGGTGAACAGCATCAGCGGGATGGTGGCCGATCCCATGAACTTGGCCGCCTGGATCAGCGGTTCCACCTCCAGGCCGGCGAAGTTCACCGCGAAGCCCAGCACGAAGCCCCACATCGGCGGCAGGCGCAGCACGGTGCGGAACAGGCTGTGGCCCTGCCCGCCCGGATGGCCCAGCCGGGTGGCGATCCACACCCCCAGGGTCCACAGCAGCGGGGTGGAGGCCAGCACGTCGGCGAAGGCCGCGTAGCTGCCGCCCATCGGTCCGTGCAGGAAGGTCAGCACCGGGTAGCCCATGAACAGCACGTTGGCGAAGGCGCCGGCGAGCAGGATGGCGGCGCGCGTCTCGCGCGCCAGGCCGCGTCCCAGCGGGGAGTGGTAGAGCAGCGGGTAGAGGATGCCGAGGCTGACCAGGATGCCGGCGATGACGATCACCGGCACGCTGAGCATCTGCGCGTCGAGGTGCGCCTGGGCGGACAGGGCGAACAGCAGCGGCGGGGCGAACACGTCCACCACCAGCCGGTTGAGGCAGACGCGCAGCCGGTCAGCCGGCGGGTCCTGGCGGAAGCGCGCCCACAGCCCGCCCGCCGCCACCAGCAGGGCGATGGGCAGCCAGACCTGGAGCAGGAGATCGACGAGGAAGGCAGAGGACAAGGGGGCGCGGGGTTACGGGTGCCGATGGCCGAGTAGAACCCATGGCGCGCACGAGGGCAACTGGTAGTTCGGATGTGGCAACCGGATTTGGTCTGGCCCGACCTGCGAGTGAGGCCAGGGCAAGGGCTGATATCGCCTCGTTCCGGTCCTACGTGGATGGTGGATGTCCCTGAGCTTTATCAGGCCGTTGAAAAAGCCATGTTCAACCTCCCCAACCCATTCCTGAGCGGTCGAATTTTGGCGTCATCGCATCAAACCGATCCTGTTCAGCCCTGGCTGGGGGCCAATCTCGCCTGTTTCCAGGCTGTTTTTCCGCCTTTCGGCAGAATCCGGGCGGATTTCGCCCTACACATGCTGCGCATTCCACCAACCGGACAGGCTGCCCATCCGGACCAGGTTGTAGGTGGCAAAGCACAGCAGGGCTTGGCCCGCCAACTTGGCCTGGCCGATCAGGCGTGTCTTGCGCAGGCCGCCCACCGTCTTCAGCCAGCCGAAGGCCTCCTCGATTCGCTTCCGCACCTTCAGCGAAGTCTGGTAGCCGGCATGCCGCGTCGTGCGCCCGTCTATCGCCGAGCCGGTCTTCTTCCGCGCCACATGTGGCGTCACGCCCAGCTTGCGGCAACCGGCCACGAAGTCGGCCGTGTCATAACCCTTGTCCGCCCCCACCGTCGCGCCCCGCTTGGCATGCTTGGCCAAGAGCTTGAGCGCCGTCTGGCGCTCGGCCTTGCCGGTAGCAAGGGTCGTGGCGACATCCACCACCAAGCCGTTGCGGTTCTCCATAAGCAGGTGGCTCATGTGGCACAGACGGGACGCCGTGCCTTCGGATTTCTTGTACAGCCGAGCATCGGGGTCGGTAGTCGAGGCGTGAGTGTCGTTGGCGCGGGGCCGGCCCTTGAAGTCGATTTCGGGATTGCGCCCCGGACCCGACCGGCCATCGTCGTCCTTGGGCCGGAAACTCTTGTGGGAGGCCCAGGCATCAATCAGGGTGCCATCGACGCTGAAGTGTTCGCTGGAAGTCAGCCGCCGCCAGTCGGCCAGGGCCTTGACCCGCTCGAAGAACACCCGAGCCAGACCTTCGTTGAACAGGCGGTCCCGATTCTGGCTGAAGGTGGAGTGGTCCCACACCGGATCGTCGATGGCCAGACCGACGAACCAGCGATACAGCAGGTTGTAGTCGATGCTCTCGACCAGCAGGCGTTCGGAGCGAATCGTGAACAGGATTTGCAGCAGCATTGCCTTCAGCAGCCGTTCCGGCGGCACCGACGGCCGGCCGGTCCGGGCGTAGACCGCCTCGAATTCCTTGTCCATCGTCGCCAGCACCGTGTCGACCAGAAAGCGCAGCCTGCGCAACGGGTGGCCCTTGGGAATTCGGTCCTCCAGGCTCACGTAGGAGAACATCGCGCTTGGGTTGCTTGTGCTGCCTCGCATCAGGATCGTCGGCTCGGAAATGCGTGTGATGGAATTTTATCGGCCCGCCCGCTCAGACGGGGTTTTTCAACGGCCTGCTAAGTGATGAACACTTTGCTGGCCGCTTCCGCCTCATTGCGGTCGTTCGCGTTGCCCTCACCAGCGGGGCGTGTCCGGTCGGTCCGGACGTGCGGACCAGGGGGCTCATGCGGCCCTGGCTCAACCTGGACGGAAAGTGGAACGCCTTCACAACCTGGCGCCTTCCGAACTACACCCTTACATTACACGCCAATGGGAAAGATGATTGCATCGCAAATGCAATGCAAGGAGGTTGCCCATGAAGACCGCCACGCTCCCATCCCTGCGGGTGGATCCCGAACTGCGCCAAGCGGCCGAGGCGCTCCTCAAGGAGGGCGAGACCCTATCCGGTTTTGTCGAGGAGGCGGTACGCCGCAACGTGGAATACCGCCGTAGCCAGCAGGCCTTTATCGAGCGTGGCCTGGCCGCCTGGCAGGCCGCCCGCGACAGCGGCGAATACGTCGCCGCCACCGCCGTATTGGACAAACTTACGGAACGAGTGCAGCGGGCCCGCACGACAGGCGGCGCCACCGAGCCACGATGAAATATGCCGTCCGCTTCACGCCCCAGGCCGAGGCGGACCTGTTGCGCCTGTTCGATTTCCTGCTGGAGCGCGACATCGAAACGGCCGACCACGACCGCTAGGCCATCGCCAAGGCCATGGAACTCCTGGAGGCGTTTCCATTTTCCTGCCGCAAGTCACAGGATGCGGAGTCCAGCCCCTTCCTGCGGGAATTGCTCATTCCCTTCGCTCATTCGGGCTACGTCGCCCTGTT
>JALOTG010000207.1 GCA_025458005.1 Thiobacillaceae bacterium | reverse complement strand
CGCCAGCCGGCCAGCCCTTGGGGTTCCTCCACAATGCCCTTTGCGTGCGGCTATCTTGGCTTAACGTAATGTGTGCGCCAACTGGCGTACAATCGGTCCGCCCGATGGGGCATATTCCATAATGAAATCAACGATCAGGGAGTTTTTCGATGAGTTATACACCAGCCATGCCTCCGTCTTCGGATGCACCCCCAAAGCTCCTGGACCGGGTGCGTGACCGGATCCGCCGCCTGGGTTATGCCAAGCGCACCGAGCAGTCTTATGTGCATTGGATTAAACGCTTCATTTTGTACAACGGCAAGCGTCACCCCATGGAGATGGGCAAGGTGGAGGTGGAGGCCTTTCTCACCCACCTGGCGGCGGAACGGGATGTGGCGGCCGCGACGCAGAACCTTGCCTTGTCGGCCATCCTGTTCCTGTATCGGGAGGTGCTGGAAATGCCTCTGCCGTGGCTGGACAGCGTGGTGCGGGCGAAGAAGCCGAGCAGGCTGCCTGTGGTGCTGACCCGGCGCGAGGTGGATAGCGTTCTGGGACGTACCGAGGGGACGGTTGGTCTGATGCTGCGCTTGCTTTACGGCACCGGCATGCGTCTGATGGAGGGGGTGCGTCTGCGCGTGAAGGACGTGGATTTCGACAGGCGCGAGATCACGGTTCGGGATGGCAAGGGGGGCAAGGATCGGGTGACGATGCTGCCCGAGTCCCTGCGGGAGGCCTTGCGTTTGCACCTCGCGCAGGTCAAGGCGCTGCATGATGTCGATCTGGCGGCGGGCTTCGGCGCGGTTTGGCTGCCGAACGCCCTGGCGGTGAAGTATCCCAACGCGGCCCGGGAATGGGGATGGCAGTACGTGTTTCCCGCGAACGGCCTGTCCACCGATCCACGCGGCGGCGAACGTCGCCGGCACCATGTTGACGAGAAGCAGTTGCAAAGGCAGTTGCGGCGGGCGGCGATCAGTTCCGGCATCGCCAAGCCGGTCAGCCCGCATACTCTGCGCCACTCCTTCGCCACTCACCTGCTGGAGGGCGGCTACGACATCCGCACCGTGCAGGAGCTGCTGGGCCACTCGGACGTCTCCACGACCATGATCTACACCCACGTGCTGAACAAGGGCGGGCGGGGCGTGGTCAGCCCGCTGGACGCGTGAGTTTGTTGGCGGGGTTGGTGCCCGCCGTCTCTCGGCCGATGGCGTCGGCGATATGACGCCAGTCCGTGACGCTGGCCAGGGTGCGGGCCTGGCTGGTATCGCCGGCGTAGATCAAATGGCGGCCGGCCTCGGGGGCGAGTCGGCGGAAACGTTCCAGGCCGTCGAACCAGTCGGCGGCGATGGTCATGCCTGCCTTGATCTCGATGGCCCTGAGACCGCCGTCCCGTTCAGCCAGCAGATCCACTTCGTGTCCGGCGCTGTCGCGCCAGAACCAGAGCGCCGGCGTCTCGCCGGCATTGTGCGCCGCCTTGAGGTATTCGCCGACCACCCAGGTTTCGAACAAGGCGCCGCGCATCGAGTGGGTGATCAGCGTATCGGGCCGGGCGATGCCCAGCAGGTGGCAGGCCAGTCCGCTGTCCAGGAAATAGAGCTTGGGCGTCTTGGTGAGCCGCTTGCCGTAATTGCGGTGGTAGGGCGTCAGCAGCGTGACGAGATGGCTGGCTTGCAGCACCGAGAGCCAGGCACGGGCGGTGTTGTGGGTAATGCCGCAGTCCGCCGCCAGGGCGGAGAGGTTCAGCAACTGCCCGGTGCGCGCCGCGCACATGCGGACGAAGCGCTGGAACTGGCCCAGGTCGCGGACGTTCACCAGCTGGCGGACATCGCGCTCGACATAGGTGAGGGCGTAATCCCGGTACCAGACGTCAGGCGGGATGCCGCGGTCGTGCACCGGTGGATAGAGCCCGGACCAGAGCAGCGTCTCGATGGTGTCGGGCGGTTTGTGGGCGGACAGCTCGTCCAGAGTGAAGGGCAGCAGCGTGAGCATGCCGGCTCGACCGGCCAGGGATTGGCTGACGCCGGACAGCAGGCCGAGCTGCTGCGAACCGGTGAGGATGTAGCGACCGGGCCGGGGATCGGCATCCACGGTGCCTTGCAGGTAGGACAGCAATTCGGGCACCCGCTGCGCCTCGTCGAGGATGGCGCCCTCGGCATGCTGTCGGAGGAAGGCGCGCGGATCGCCGGCGGCGAATTCGCGCAGGTCGGGGTCTTCCAGACTGACATAGGCCTTGTCCGGGAAGACGGCGCGGGTCAGCGTGGTCTTCCCGGATTGGCGCGGACCGGTGACGACCACCACCGGGTACCAGCCGGCCAGTTTCAGGAGGGTCGGTGCGGCGTTGCGTGGCAGCATGAGCCCATCGTGGGATGCTGCATGCAAATTGTCAATTGAGTTTACAAATTGTAAGGATGGTTTCCTGGCCGGCGTGCGTTCATGCCGACGGCGCCATGTCACAATCGCCGCCATGAACGGCATGTTGCTCATCCGCCGCCTGGGCCTGGCCGACTACGAGCCGACCTGGCGGGTCATGCGGGCGTTCACCGCCGCGCGCGGGCCGGACACGCCCGACGAGCTGTGGCTGGTGGAGCATCCGCCGGTGTTCACCCTCGGCCAGGCGGGCCGGCGCGAGCACCTGCTGGCGGACATCGGCGTGCCGGTGGTGGCCATCGACCGGGGCGGGCAGGTGACCTATCACGGTCCGGGCCAGGCGGTGGTGTACGTGCTGCTGGACCTCAGGCGGCGCGGCTACGGGGTGAAGGAGCTGGTGCGGCGCCTGGAGCAGGCGGTGATCGACCTGCTGGCCGCGCACGGCGTGAAGGCCGAGCGGCTGGCCGGGGCGCCGGGGGTGTATGTGGCCGGCGCCAAGATCGCCGCCCTGGGCTTGCGCATCCGCAACGGCTGTTCCTACCACGGCCTGGCGCTGAACGTGGACCTCGACCTGGCGCCCTTCGCGGCCATCAACCCCTGCGGCTACACGGGCCTGGCGGTGACCCGGCTGCGCGACCTGGGCGTCGCCCTGGACGTGGCGGGCGCGGCGGAAGCCCTGGCGGAGCGGCTGCGCACCCTGCTCTGAGTGTTTTGCAGGAGCACCGCTCGCGGCGCGATGAGACGGCGCTGAGTCACGCTTTTTCGGCCCGCGAGCGGGCCTCCTACACTCGGTCCTGCGGGGCCGCTGGCGGCGCGGCCGTAGCTTACTTGGCCAGCAGCGCCCGGATCGCCGCCTCGATCTCGGGGTGGTCGAACTCGCGGCCGCCGATGGCGCTGTAGG
Source organism: Thiobacillaceae bacterium (assembly GCA_025458005.1). GTDB lineage: Bacteria > Pseudomonadota > Gammaproteobacteria > Burkholderiales > Thiobacillaceae > JALOTG01. Next base: position 1,764 of record JALOTG010000207.1, on the reverse strand, counting down.
CGATGCGTCCCTGCCGGTCGACGAGGTAGGTGGTGGGCAGGCCGCGCACGGGCCAGTTCTGCATGGCACGGCTGTCCAGGTCGAGCAGCATGGGGAAGCTCGGCGCCGGTTCCAGCTGGCCGAGGAAGGCGAACACGGTGTCGGCGTCCTCGCCCACGTCCACCGCCAGGGCGACGAAATCGGTGCCCTTGAGGTTCTGGACGAGCCGCTCCAGGGAGGGCATCTCGCGCCGGCAGGGCGGGCACCAGGTCGCCCAGAAGTTGACCAGCACCACCTTGCCCTTGATGTCGGCGAGGTCGTGCGGCTTGCCGTCGAGATCCTGGAGCCTGAGCGGCGGGGCCGGCCTGGCCTCCCGGGCCGGGGTGAGGGCGTGGCTCAGCGCCGGCGGGGCGCTCTCGGCGGCGCCTTGCGCGGCGGCGGGGTGCAGGCTCGCCGCGGCCAGGAGGCCGGCCAGGGCGGCGGCGAGAACGGGTCTACTCGGCGCAGCGCGCGCCTTCGAGGGTGGCTGCATGTTCGGCTCCTTTGGCGTGCCAGACGAAATCCAGGTCGAAGCGGGTGCCGCGCGGCAGGCGGTAGGTGGTCATGCCCTGGTTCCAGTCGCCCGGCTCGAAGGTCTGCGCGCTGGGAAACTGCGACCAGGCGAAGGCGATGCGGGCCGCCTGCGCCAGGCCGCGCCGTTCCCATTCCGCCAGCCATTCTTCCTTGAGCTTGAGCGGACGGCGTTCGCCGTCGCCGGCGCGGTGGCGCCAGTCGGCCAGGTTGTAGGCGAGGGGCGCGTCGCCGGTGTTGCGCACCACGGTCATGAACACGCAGGCGGCGGCGTAGTGCTCGGCGTCGGCGTTCGGGAAGCCGCGCGCCAGGAAGAAGGCGCGCGCCTGGTCCGGGCCGATCTGGGTGAGCCGCACGGCGATGCCGTCGGCGCCGGCCTCCCAGGTGTGCAGGCCGCTGTCCGGGTCGAGGCTGTGGCGGGTGTCGGCGGCCGAGGCGAGCGCGGCCGCAAGCAGCAGACCGAGGAGCAGTGGCAAGCGCATGACGCCGCTCAGTCGCCGCTGTAGACGCAGCCGGACTGCTCGGTCTCGCGCACCACCACCTTGCTCAGGCCGGGCAGATCGGCCTTGAGGTGTTCCCAGATCCAGATGGCGAGGTGTTCGCTGGTGGGGTTCTTGAGCCCCGGCACGTCGTTGAGGTAGTGGTGGTCCAGCTTGTCCATCACCCCCTGGGCAGCCTGTCGCACGTCGGCGAAGTCGACCACCCAGCCCAGTTCTGGGTGCAGCGGCCCGGAGACGTGCAGTTCCACCCGGAAGGAGTGGCCGTGCAGGCGGGCGCAGGGGTGATCGGGGGGCAGGTGGGGCAGGTGGCGCGCGGCTTCGAGGTGGAAGGTGTGGAAGATGTCCATGGCGGTCTCCTTCTGTCGGATGGAGCGCATTATGGGCCAGGCTTGCCGGGGGGGCGGAGGCAAAAAAAGCGGCGCCCACCCGGAACGGATGAGCGCCGTGTCTATTCGACCCAATCGCTCTGGCATTGCTGCCTGATCATGGATTAGCAAGGGCCGTGCCAGCGGCGGGCGGGCCGGATAGTCGCCAATTTGAAAGCCCTGCATCGCCGCGTCGGCTGCGCCGCCTCGCGATGACGTCATCGCGAGGTGCCTGTTCCAGGCTGGCCGGAACCGCACATGGGCCATGAACCGTGTGATCAATGGGAAACGATTCATCCTGGCATTGCTTGGATCGCCACGGCCCGATGGGCCTCGCGATGACGTCATTG
>JALOTG010000206.1 GCA_025458005.1 Thiobacillaceae bacterium | reverse complement strand
GTCTCGGTCAATGCGGGACAGGCCGTCAGGATAGGCAGTTTCGTCCCTCGAGCCAAACAGCCGGCCGCCCCGGTTGCCAAAGGCGGCGCCGGCAGGCATGTTGCGTGCGATGAACGCCAACCTGCTGCGCCCCCTGCCCGCGTCCCTGGCCTCGGAGCAGTTCCTGGAGCTGCTCGCCCGCCCCGGCCTGCGCATCGAGCGCATCGTCTCCGCCGGCCAGGCCAGCCCGCCGGGCTTCTGGTACGACCAGCCCCACGGGGAGTGGGTCCTGCTGCTGGCCGGCGCCGCGCGCCTGCGCTTGGCCGACGAGGCCGACGACCGGGTCCTGGCGCCCGGGGACTGGCTGGACATCGCGCCCCGCCGCCGCCACCGGGTGGAATGGACCGACCCCGGCCAGGCCACCGTCTGGCTGGCGGTGCACTACGACATGGCCGGACCGCAGCCGGCCTGATCGAACGCCCGCCCCCGAGGCAGCAGCACCCCGCCCGGCGCGAGCGGTTCGGCCCGCGAGCGGGCCTCCTACCCTGCGCCCGTTTCATGCGTCACGGGCGCGCGATGCGCGGCGGAGCAACTAAGATGAAGCAAGCGGCAACCACTTCGGAGGACAGGATGCCTGGGTCAGCCCAGTCCATGATCCTGGCGGCGGCGAGCCTCGCCCTGCTCGGCCTGCAGGGGTGCGCCAGCCCGCGCTACCAGACCGTATACCGCTACGAGCCGCCGACGGATCCCGCCGGCCTGGCCTGCCTGGCGCGCTGCGAGGAAAAGCTCGCCGCCTGCCAGGCGGATTGCCGGACGCGCTACCAGGCCTGCGCCAGGGAGACCGAGCCCCTGGTCGAGGATCGCTACGCGGCCGCCCTGCAGGCCTATGCCGACGAACTGGACCGCTATCGCCTGGAGCTGCGGCAATACGACTTCGGCATCTGGGCGAGCTGGCACCATGGCGGCTTCTGGTACCAGCCCGGGCCCTACCATGGCTGGCCGTATTACGGCTGGCCCTACTACGGCTGGCCGGGTCCCTATGCCTACTCCTCTCCCTCCCCGCCCCCACCGCGGCCGACCCGCGAATCGGTGCAGGCCCAGTTGCGCAAGGAGAAGTGCGTCGACGACTGCGGCTGCCAGCCCAACTACGACGCCTGCTTCCTCGCCTGCGGCGGGCGCAGGATCCCCGAGACCCGCTGCGTCGCCGACTGCCCCCGGCCCGATTGAGGCGGCAGGCGGATGGCGCCGACCCCGGCCGAGTCCGCATTTCGGCGCCGGGGGTGACCCGACGGCCATGAACGGTTAGATTGGCGTGCCTCGACCTGTCCAACCGTCATCCATGATCGCCGCCTTGTCACGCTGGTTCGACCGCAACATCCTGGAACTGGGCCGGGAGGTCCGCCTGTCCTACCTGCCGCCGCTGATGGTCTACCTGGCGGCGGGGGTGTCGGGCCTGACCGGCATCGTCGGCACCTTCTTCGTCAAGGAATACCTGGGCCTGTCGGCCGCCTTCCTGGCCGCCCTGGGCTTCTGGGCCGGCATCCCCTGGGCGCTGAAGATGCCCCTGGGCCATCTGGTGGACCTGATCTGGCGCTGGAAGGCCCTGCTGGTCTGGCTCGGGGCCGGCCTCATCGCGTCGAGCCTGCTCATCATGGTCGGCCTGATCGGCCACCGCGAGGCGATGACCGCCGTGCTGCCCGCCGAGGTCTGGTTCGTCCTCTCCGCCCTGCTCGCGCCGGTGGGCTACGTGCTGCAGGACGTGGTGGCCGACGCCATGACCGTGGAGGCGGTACCGCGGGTGGACGCGCAAGGCCGCCCCATCGACCCGGCCGCCCGCAAGCTCATGCACACCACCATGCAGACCCTCGGCCGGGTGGCCATCATCGGCGGCTCGGTGCTGGTGGCGCTGATCAACCTGTATGTCTTCGCCGACGTGGAGGGGCGTCCCCAGGCCGAGATCGCCGCCCTCTACGGCGACGTCTACCTGATGGCCCTGGCGATCCCGGTCGTCTCGGTGCTCGGGGTGATGAGCGCCGGGCTGATCAAGTCGCGCGACCTGCGCCGTCTCATGGCGCGGGGGGTGGGCCGCGCCGAGGCGGAGGCCCTGCTCACCGAGCGCGCCGAGCCGACGCGGCCGAACTGGTGGATCCTCGGCGGCAGCCTGCTGTTCGTGGTGTTCACCCTGGGTGTGGGGCTGAACGGCGTGCCCTACAGCGAGGAGATCGTCTTCGCCGGCTCCATGGCCATCATCCTGTTCCTGGTCGTGCGCCTCACCCGCGTGCTGGAGCCGGCGGCGCGCGCCACCCTGCTTGGCACGGCCATCGTCATCTTCGTCTTCCGCGCCGTGCCGGGCCCCGGGCCGGGGGTGACCTGGTGGATGATCGACGAGCTGAAGTTCGACCAGCACTTCCTGTCCGTGCTGTCGCTGATCGGCAGCGTGCTTACCCTGTTCGGCATGTTCCTGTTCCGCCGCTTCATGGCCGAACGCTCCATCGCCTATGTGGTGGGCTTTCTCACCCTGACCGGCTTCTTCCTGGCGCTGCCCATCCTGGGCATGGTGCACGGCCTGCACGAGTGGACCGCCGCCCGCACTGGCGGCGTGGTCGACGCCCGCTTCATCGTCCTGGTGGACACCGCCCTGGAGTCGCCGCTCGGGCAGATCGCCATGATCCCCATGCTGGCCTGGATCGCCAACTCCGCGCCGGCCCACCTGAAGGCCACCTTCTTCGCGGTGATGGCCTCGTTCACCAACCTGGCCCTGTCCGCCTCGCAACTGGGCACCAAGTACCTCAACGAGTTCTACGTGGTGGAGCGCCAGATCCTCGACCCCGCCACCCACCAACTGGTCAAACCGGCCGACTATGGCGCCCTGCCCGACCTGCTCGCGGTGAACATCGGCCTGGGCCTCCTGCTGCCCTTCGCCGCCATCCTGCTGGTGAGGATGAGCCGGCTGCGCAGCGCCTGAACCCCCCCATCCTGGCCCGGCGCATGCGGTCCCGGCACCTCCCCGCCTTCATCGCCTCCGACATGGGGGCCTGTGGGCCCTGTTCCCGAAGATCACCCCCAGCCACATCGACCCGCGCCGCGCCCTGGCCCCGCTGTCCATCGTGCTGATCGTTGGCTGACTACCTGACCAAGACCCAGCTCCTGCACTGGCGCCAGTGTCCCCGGCGGCTGTGGCTGGAGGTCCGCGGCCGGGTGCCCGCCCAGGCGGGCGCCGCGCTGCCGCTGCTGCACGGCCGCCAGGTGGGCGAGGCGGCGCGCGGGCTGTTCCCCGGCGGCCGCCTGGTCGACACGGCGGCTCCCGAGGCCGCCCTGGCCCGCACCCGCGCCGCCCTGGCCGCCGGAGAGCCGCTTTACGAGGCCGCCTTCCTCCATGAGGGCCTGCTCGCGCGCGCCGACCTGCTCCTCCCGCAAGCCGAAGGCTGGCGCCTCGTCGAGGTCAAGGCCGCAACCGGCCTCAAGCCCGAGCACGCCGAGGAATGCGCCATCCAGGCCTGGGTGCTGGCCGGTTGCGGCATCGCGCTCAAGTCGGCGGAACTGGCCCATGTCGACGGCAAGTACGTCTACCCGGGCGGGGCCGACTACACCGGCCTGCTGCAATACAGGGACCTGCGCGCCGACGCCGCCCGACTCGCCCCCCTGGTGCCGCAGTGGCTGGCCGGAGCCCGCGCCACCCTCACGGCGGACGAGCCCGACATCACCGTCGGCCCGCAGTGCGGCAAGCCCAGTCCCTGTCCCTACCGCGCCCACTGCGCGCCGCCCCGGCCGGACTACCCGCTGAGCATCCTGCCCCATGCCGAGAAACTGGCGAAGCAGCTCGCCGCCCAGGGCATCGCCGACCTGCGCGACGTTCCCGAGGCGGCGCTGACCAAGCCGATGCACCGGCGTATCTGGCAGGCGACGCGGGAGGGCCGCGCCGTGCTGGACGGCGACGCCGGCGAGCGCCTGCGCCAGCTCGCCTGGCCGCGCCACTACCTGGACTTCGAGGCGGTGCAGTTCGCCGTGCCGCGCTGGGCTGGCACGCGCCCCTATCAGTTCGTCCCCTTCCAGTGGTCCTGCCATCGCGAGGCGGCGGACGGCGATCTTGAGCATCTGGAATTCCTCGACCTGGGCGGCGGCGACCCGCGCCGCGCCTTCGCCGAGGCCCTGCTCGCCGCCGCCGGTGAGGCGGGGCCGGTGCTGGTCTACTACAAGCCCTTCGAGCAGGGCCGCATCCACGAGCTGGCGGAGGACTTCCCCGACCTCGGGGCCGGGCTCAGGGCACTCGGCCAGCGCCTGGTCGATCTGCTGCCCATCGCCCAGCGCCACTACTACCACCCGGCCATGAAGGGCTCCTGGTCGCTCAAGGCGGTGCTGCCGACGATCGCTCCGGACCTGGCCTACGCCCGCCTGGAGCAGGTGCGCGACGGCGGCGACGCCCAGCTCGCCTACCTGGAGTGCGTCACCCCGGACACCCCGCCCGAGCGCCGTGCCACCCTGGCGCGGGCCCTCCTGACCTACTGCGGTCGGGATACGCTGGCCCTGGTCCGGCTGGCGCGGCATTTCCAGACGGGGGCGACGCCCGAGGCAAGCGGCATGGCCCCATAATCCCCAGCCATGCACATCACCGCCCTCGCCGACCAGATCACGCCCCTGCTCGACTGGAGCGGCCTGCCACTGGACCTCGCCTCGCTGGCGGCGCTGGCCGCCGGCCTGGGCTGGGCGAGCGGGCTGCGCCTGTACGCCCTGGTGTTCACCCTCGGCGCGCTGGCGCGCTTCGCCGGTGCGCAGTTGCCGGGCGGCCTGGACGTGCTCGCCCATCCGCTGGTGCTGGTGCTGTCCGGCCTGCTGCTGCTGGCCGAGTTCTTCGCCGACAAGATCCCCTACGTCGATTCGCTCTGGGACACGGCGCACACCTTCATCCGCATCCCGGCCGGCGCGGCGCTGGCCGCCGCCGTCATGGCCGACCACGGCACGGCGGCGGAGATCGCCATGGCCCTGCTCGGCGGCGGCCTGGCCGCCGGCACCCACCTCGCCAAGGCCGGCGCT
>JALOTG010000205.1 GCA_025458005.1 Thiobacillaceae bacterium | reverse complement strand
CCGAGCTGTTCCCCGAGAATGTCCAGGTCGGCATGCAATTCGAGGGCAGCAGCGAGGATGGGCATCACCATCTGCTCTACACCGTCACCGACGTGGCCGACGGCAAGGTGGTCGTCGACGGCAACCACCCGCTTTCCGGACAGTCCTTGCGCGTCCAATGCCAGGTCTTGGAGGTGCGCGCCGCCCTGGAGGAGGAGATTGCCCACGGCCACGTGCATGGCCATGGCGGGCACCACCATCACTGACGGCCCGGCCGGGCCGTGCGCTACAATCCCGCCCCCCGCAGCGACTGACTAACGCATGAAGACCACCTATCTCGACTTCGAACAGCCGATCGCCGAACTGGAAGCCAAGATCGAGGAGCTGTCCGAGGTCCAGGGCGACGCCAGCCTCGATATCTCCGACGAGATAGAGCGGCTGCGCAAGAAGGGCGTTACCCTCACCAAGGAGATCTACGCCAAGCTCAACGCCTGGCAGATCTCCCAGGTGGCGCGTCACCCGCAAAGGCCCTACACGCTGGATTACATCCAGTCGCTGACCACCGATTTCCAGGAGCTGCACGGCGATCGCGCCTTCGCCGACGACCAGGCCATCGTCGGCGGTCTGGCCCGCTTCGAGGGCGAGCCGGTGATGATCATCGGCCACCAGAAAGGCCGCGACACCAAGGAAAAGCTGCTGCGCAACTTCGGCATGCCGCGTCCCGAGGGCTATCGCAAGGCGCTGCGGCTGATGCGCATGGCCGAGAAGTTCAGGATGCCAGTGCTGACCTTCATCGACACGCCGGGCGCCTATCCCGGCATCGGCGCCGAAGAGCGGGGCCAGTCCGAGGCCATCGCGCGCAATCTCTACGTCATGGCCGAACTGAAGACGCCCGTCATCTGCACCGTGATCGGCGAGGGCGGCTCCGGCGGCGCGCTGGCCATCGGCGTGGGCGACGTGGTGATGATGCTGCAGTACGCCACCTATTCGGTGATCTCGCCGGAAGGCTGCGCTTCCATCCTCTGGAAGAGCGCCGACAAGGCCCCCCAGGCCGCCGAGACCCTGGGTATCACCGCCCCCCGTCTCAAGGCCCTCGGGCTGGTGGACCGGGTGGTCAGCGAACCCCTGGGCGGCGCCCATCGGCAGGCCGAGGCGATGGCCGAGAACCTCCGCAAGGCCCTCTCCGATGCCCTGCGCGAGGTCAAGGAGCGTCCCCTCAACGCCCTGCTCAATGACCGCTACGCCCGCCTGATGGGCTATGGCAAGTTCAAGGAAACGCGCGGGGGATGATCTCCTGGCTCGGGTCCGGGCCGTGCTCGAGGCCCGGACCGCTCAGGGCGCGAGGCTGTGCCTGGGCCTGTCGGGCGGTCTGGATTCCGTCGTCCTGCTGCACCTGCTGACCCGCCTGCGCGAGCCTCTCGGCTTCCTGCTTTCCGCGGTTCACGTCCATCACGGCTTGTCTTCCCGGGCGGATGCCTGGGTCGAGTTCTGCGCGGCATGCTGTGCCGAGGCCCGCGTGCCGCTGGCGGTGGAAAGGGTCACCCTGACGATCAGCGGCCAGGGCGTCGAGGCGGCCGCGCGCCAGGCCCGTTACGCGGTGTACACGAACCAGCCGGCGGATTGCATCGTCCTTGCCCATCAGCAGGATGACCAGGCGGAGACCCTGCTGCTCAATCTGCTGCGCGGCGCGGGGGTGGCTGGCCTGGCGGCCATGCCGGTGGAGCGGCCCCTGGCCGGCGGCGGCATGAGGCTGTTGCGCCCCCTGCTCGCCGAGCCCAGGTCCGAACTGGCCGCGTACGCGCTCGCCCATGGACTGGAGTGGGTGGAGGACGCCAGCAACCTCGAGGGCGTGTATGCGCGCAACCATCTCCGCCATGCGGTCTTGCCCGCTGTGGAGGCGCGTTTCCCGGCCTATCGCGACACCCTGGCCCGAACCGCGGCCCACATGGCCGACTGTCGCCAGTTGCTGGAGGAACTGGCCCGCATCGATGCCGCACACGCCATCGACGACACGGGGCTGGAGGTCGCCTATCTCGCCGGCCTGTCCAGGCCACGGGCGAGGAACCTGCTGCGCTGGTACCTGGACGGCCTGGGCGGTCCGGCCTGGCCCGCCGCCCGCCTCGATGCGCTGATCGAGCAGTGCCTGGCGGCCGGGCCGGACAACCGCCTGCTGGCGGGGCAGGCCGATCTACGCCTGCGCCTCTGGCGCGGGCGGCTGCGGCCGGTAGCCGACCCGTGCGCCGGGCAACTGGCGGAACGGGTCTGGCGAGGCGAGGAGCATCTGCCTTTCGGCGCCGGCTGGATCGAATTCATGCCCGGCCGAGGCCAGGGGCTCAGCCGCGAAAGACTCGAAGCGGGCCGGGTGACGATCGGCCAGCGCGAAGCGGGGGAACATTTCCGGCCGGATTGCCGGCGACCGCGGCGCGATCTCAAGAAACTGTTCCAGGAACTGGCCATCCCGCCCTGGCGACGGAACGGCCTGCCCGTGTTGCGCGTGGCGGGAGACCCGGCCTGGGTGGCCGAGGTCGGCGTGGACTGCGCCTACCAGGCCGGGCCGGAGGAACCTTCGCTGCTCATTTCGTGGCACCCAGCGGGGCGATGACCGGAGTCAGCCCGAGCCGGCTGAGTTCGGCATGGGCCCTGGCCGCCTCCTCGCGGCTGCCGAAGGGGCCCACCTGGACGCGGGTTTCGCTGTAGGCACGGATGCCCAGGGCGGTCAGCCTTTGCACCAGTTGCTTCGCATTGTCCGGGTTGCTGAACACGCCCAGCCGCACCACGTAGGCGCTTGCGGCCGGAGTGGACGGGACCCTGGGTTGAGCGGTCGCCGGCGCCGCCGAACGATCGGCCGGTCGGGGCGCGGCGACGTCGCGCGTCGTCTGGGCCTCGACAGGGCCTGCCGAGGATCGGGGGATGGGCGGGATGGCACGTACCTCGGGGGGGGCGGGGGGCTCGACCGAGGGAGCCGGCGCCTCGGCCATTTCCTGGGGTTCGGGCGCCATGGTCTCCTCCGGCGGGGGTTCCAGGGTAGGCGGAGGCTGGGTAGCGGTGATGATCGGTTGAGGCGTCGCGGGCCCCGGTTTGACGGGGGATTCGCCGGACCGGTCCAGCCACCACAGGCCGAGCAGCGCGGCGACGGTCACCGCGCCCGCCGCGGACAATCTGAGCAAGGCGCGTTTCTTCAAGTTGTCGCCTGCGCCCGCGGATTCGGCGCCTGTCGTAGCGGCCATTTGTTCTCCTCCAAACCCCTTGTGCGCCTTCATTTTACGGGTATTTCATGCTATTTTCCGTGCTCTTTTCAACCGGGCCGTCCTCCCCGCGAGGCGCCCATGCCTGCATTGCACCGGAGATCGCAACGTGTCCATCGAACGCACCCTGTCCATCATCAAGCCCGACGCCGTCGCCAAGAACGTGATCGGCAAGATCTACTCCCGTTTCGAGAGCAACGGCCTGAAGGTCGTCGCCGCCAGGATGATGTGGCTGTCCCGCACCGAGGCGGAGGGCTTCTACGCGGTCCACAAGGGCCGCCCCTTCTTCAACGATCTGGTCGAATTCATGACCTCGGGCCCGGTCATGGTGCAGGTGCTGGAGGGCGAGAACGCCATTGCCAAGAATCGCGAGCTGATGGGCGCCACCGATCCCAAGAAGGCCGAGGCCGGCACCATCCGCGCCGACTTCGCCCAGAGCATCGACGCCAATGCCGTGCACGGCTCCGACGCCCCCGAGACGGCCGCGGTCGAGATCGCCTATTTCTTCCCGTCTGCCGAAATCTTCAGCCGTTGAACCCCGTCAACCTGCTCGACCTCGACCTCGACGGTCTGACCACCTGGTTCCAGGAGATCGGCGAGAAGCCCTTCCGCGCCCGGCAGGTGCTGCGCTGGCTGCACCACTACGGCGCGGAGGACTTCGGACAGATGACCGATCTGGCCAAGGACCTGCGCGCCAAGCTGGCGGACCTGGCGGAGATCCGCCCCCCGCGACTGGTCGCCGAGCAGGCGGCCGCCGACGGCACGCGCAAGTTCCTGCTCGAGGTGGGGCCGGGCAACCGGGTGGAGACGGTCTTCATCCCGGAATCCGATCGCGGCACCCTGTGCGTGTCCACCCAGGTGGGCTGCGCCCTGGAGTGCCGGTTCTGCTCCACCGGGCGGCAGGGCTTCAATCGCAACCTCTCGGTGGCGGAGATCCTCGGCCAGCTGTGGTGGGCCAACAAGGCCCTGGGGCGTGATCCCAAGGGCGAGCGCATCATCTCCAACGTGGTGCTGATGGGCATGGGCGAGCCCCTGCTCAACTTCGAAAACACCGTGACCGCCGTCTCGGTGATGCTGGACGACCATGCCTATGGCCTGTCGCGGCGCCGGGTCACGGTCTCCACCTCCGGCATCGTTCCGGCCATGGATCGCCTGCGGGAGCGCCTGCCCGTGGCCCTGGCGGTGTCCCTGCACGCCCCGGACGACGCGCTGCGCGACGAGCTGGTGCCGATCAACCGCAAGTATCCCCTCAAGGAACTGATGGCGGCCTGTCGACGCTACATCGAGGCGGCGCCGCGGGACTTCATCACCTTCGAATACGTCATGCTGCAGGGGATCAACGACCAACCCGAGCACGCCCGGGCCCTGATCGGGCTGGTGCGTGAGGTGCCCTGCAAGTTCAACCTGATCCCGTTCAATCCCTTCCCCGACTCCGGCTATCGCCGCTCGCCGCCGGAAACCGTGCGTCGTTTCGCGGCGCTTCTGCACGAGGCCGGCCTGATCGCCACCACGCGCAAGACGCGCGGGGACGACATCGACGCCGCCTGCGGCCAGTTGGCCGGGGAAGTGGAGGACCGGTCCAGGCGGGTCCTGCGCCGGATGTCTCCCGCGTCGGCGGAGGTGGCTGCATGAGGCGCTTGCTGGCGAGCGCGGTTTGCCTGCTGTTGGCCGCGTGCGCCCAATCGCCTGGCCCGGACGAGCGCGCCCGGGTTGGCGATGATCCGCGTGCCCGCATCCACACCGAGCTGGCGGCCCAGTATTTCACCCGCGGCCAGTATGTCATCGCCCTGCAGGAA
>JALOTG010000204.1 GCA_025458005.1 Thiobacillaceae bacterium | reverse complement strand
GAGCCTGAGGAACCGCTGGCATCGTAGTAATTGAAGACTGACCTTGGTAGCCGCCTAGGTCTCCCGCATCGACCGCCGCAACACATTGGTGACCGGCTCCAGCAGGTATTCCAGGGGGGAACGGGCGCGGGTGCGGATGAAGGCTTCTGCCGGCATGCCGGGGTAGAGACGGATGGCGGGATCGGGGGAGGGCTTGACCAGCAACTGGGCGGCGTAATACGGCAGGCCGCTCGCCTCGTCCACCAGGCGGTCCGCCGAGATGTAACGCACCTCGCCCTCCAGCATCGGCGCGGTTCGGCTGTTGTAGGCGCTCAATTGGACATCGGCCAGATTTCCGGGTGCCACTTCGTCAATGTCCTGGGGGCGGATGCGCACTTCCACGATCAGCTCCTGCCGGTCGGGCACGATTTCCATGAGCAGCTCGCCGGCCCTGACCACGCCGCCGGGGGTATGCACGGCGAGGTTGACCACGCGGCCGGAGACGGGAGCGAGCACGGCCTGGCGATGCTGGGCATCCTGGGAGGGACGCAGACGTTCCCGCAGGTCCATGATCTTGCGCTTGACACCTTCCAGCTCGGCGGCGGCCTGCTGGACCAGATCGGCCCGCAGTTGAACCAGGCGCAGGTTGAGGTCGCCGATGCGCTGCTGGCCACGGGACAAGCTGCCGAGATGCTCGGCGCGCTCCGCTTCGCGCACGCCCAGGGTGGCTTTCAGTTCCAACAGCCTGGTTTTCTGGATGAACTGCTGCTCCACCAGGCGTTCGTTGGCCGCCAACTGTTCCTGCAAGGCGGCCACGGCACGCGTTTCCGCGGCGAGCTGCTCGCGCACGCTGACCATCTCCCGCTCGATTTCCTGGATCTGGGCACGCAGGAGATCGGTCTGCTGACGGAAAGTCTCGCGCCGCACCTCGAACAGGTGCAGTTCGCCATCCAGGACCGCGCGATAGGAGGGCGGCAGATTCGACACGCGCAAATCCGCCTCCAGGCGGAGCTGGGGCCACTCGTTCCTCTCCGCCTCCAGTCGGGCCGCGACCACCCGCTCGGCGAACAACTGGCCGCGCAACAGGTCCACCGTGGCGCCCACGCCCTCGTCCGCCATGGCTACCAGCACCTGGCCCGCGCGCACGGTATCGCCGTCGCGTACATGAATCTCGCTGACGATGCCGCCTTCCAGGTGCTGCACCCGCTTGCGCTCGTTGTCCACCTTGATCACCCCGGGCGCGATCACCGCTCCGGAAACCGGCGCCAGGGCGCCCCAGAGGGCGAAGCTTGCCGCCGTCAGGGCCAGCACTAGGTAGCCCCAGCGCGCGATGCGCCCGGCTGCGGGCTGGTTGCGTGAGGAAGACGCGCCCTCAGCCATGGCCACTCTTCCTGGGTATGGGCAGCGGCCCGGCGGCCGTGCGTGCCGCACCGGTGACCCGCGCCATCACCTCGTCGCGTGGCCCGAACAACTCCACGCGCCCGTCTCGAAGCACCAGCAGCCGGTCGACCGCCGCCAGCAAGCTGGGGCGATGGCTGATGACGATCAGCGTGACGCCGTCCCGGGTGAGTTGCGCCATGGTTCGCACCAGGGCCTCCTCGCCCTCGCTGTCCAGGTTGGCGTTGGGCTCGTCCAGTACCACCAGGCGCGGTTCGCCGAACAGGGCGCGGGCCAGTCCCACGCGCTGGCGCTGGCCCGCCGACAGGTTGGCGCCGTTCTCCCCCACCTGGGTGTCGTAGCCCCTGGGCAGGCGCAGGATCATGTCATGCGCGTTGGCGCGGCGAGCCGCCGCCACCACAGCCTCGTGATCGTAGGCGGTGCCCATGCGGGCGATGTTTTCCGCCACCGTGCCGGGAAACAGTTCCACGTCCTGGGGCAGGTAACCCAAGCCGGCGGCCAGCACGTCGGGCGGGTAATCCGCCAGGCTGGCGCCATCCAGGCGCACGGTGCCGGCCGAAGGCGGCCAGATGCCGGTGAGCACCCGCGCCAGGGTGGACTTGCCGGCTGCGCTGGGACCGATCAGGCCGAGACTCTGCCCGGCCTCGAGGCCAAAGCCGATGCCCTGCAGGATCGGCCGCTCGCCGCCCGGCAGGACGAAGCCCAGGTTCTGCACCACCAGGGCGCCACGGGGGGAGGGCAGATCGAGGGTGGACACGCGGCGCGGATGGGCGCGCAGGAGCTGGTCCAGGCGGGCATGGGCGGCGCGCGCGTCGATGAAGCCCTTCCAGGTGTTGATGGCCGCTTCAACCGGTCCCAGGGCTCGCGCCAGCACCAGGGTACAGGCCATCATGGCGCCGGTGGAGAGTTCCTGCAGCACCACCAGATAAGCGCCGACGCCGATCATCACCACCTGGATGTAGAGCCGAGTGAAGCGGGTCAGGCCGGTCAGCCAGCCGGCGCGGCGGGAAAGATCGGACTGGGTGGCGAGCACCAGGTCGTTGCGCTCCGACCAGCGGCGGGCGAGGGCATCCCCCATGCCCAGGGCCTTGGCCGCCTCGGCATTGCGCACCGACGCGTCGATGAAGCGGGCGGCGTCGCGCGCCTGTTCCTGCATGGTTTCCTGCGGCGCGCGGGTAAGCCGCTCGTTGAGCCAGGCCAGCAGGAACAGCAGGATGGAACCGCCGGCGGCGAACAGCCCCAGCAGCGGGTGAAAGAAGAAGATGAGCAGGGTGAACAGGGGCGCCCAGGGCGCATCGAACAGGGCCACCACCCCCGGCCCGGCCAGGAAGTTGCGCAGCGTCGCCACGTCGCGCATGCCCTGGGGCGCGGCGGCGCCGCGCGCGGCCGCGGCGAACACGCCACGGATCACCTCCGGCCCCAGGCCCCGGTCCAGCGTGGCGCCGGCGGCCTGCAACAGGCGGCCGCGCACTAGGTCCAGTCCCATCATGGCCAGCAGCGCCAGGGTGGCGGCGATGCTGAGCATGAGCAGGGTTTCCAGACTGCGGCTGGAGAATACCCGGTCGAACACCTCCAGGGTGTACAGGGGCACCGCCAGGATCAGCACATTGACGAACAGGCTGAACAGGCCGGTATGCAGGAAGTGGCGGCGGCAGGCGCGGAGAAATTCAGCCATCGATATCCTTCAGCCGGATCCGGGAAGCCGGGCGGTTGCTAAGCGTGGGGAGCGCTATTCTCCGCGAAAAAGGTGCGCTTCCACTGCCCGCCCTGTCCGTGGACGGGAGGGCAGCGGACCGCGCGTGGTACTTCTCAGCCCAGCACCATGATGTCGCCGGCGGTGAGGTTGTCCGCCACCCCATCGGTGAAGGTGATGGTGGCGATCAACTGCTTGGCTCCCACCCCGCTGCCATCGGCGTCGTAATACAGGTTGCCGAAGTCCTGGCCGGGATCCCGGTCCCAGACCAGGTAGTCGTTGGCATCCAGGGAATCGCTGCCTTCGACGAAGAAGTCCGGGTTGAGGGCGGCGCTGGCGCCGGCGGTGACGAAGCTGTAATTGCCGCCGAAGCTGAAGGCGGAAAGCGCCAGGCCGATCATGTCGGCGCCGCCGTCACCGTTGAAGTCGTTGTCGTAGTCGGTGATGGTATCGGCGTTGCCGGCCCCGAAGTGCTCGAAGACGAAGAGGTCGTTGCCGGCGCCGCCGGTGAGCTCGTCGTTGCCAGTGCCGCCGGCCAGCCGGTCGTGGCCGAGCTCATTATTTCCATCGCCCACCAGGGTGTCGTCACCGGCTCCGCCGCGCAGATCGTCGTTGCCATCACCACCGAGGATAAGGTCGTCGCCGCCATTGCCGGCCAGCAGGTCATCGCCGCCCATCCCGTAAATTCCATCGTTGCCGGAGCCGCCGAAATACTGGTCGCGGCCGCTGCCTCCCGTGAAAATCATGTCATTGACCGCATCCGTGGCGAGAATGCGGGAACCCCCGCTCAATCCGGCCGCATTGATGACGTCCTGCTGCGCGTCGAACAGGCGGATGTTCTGGCTGCCGGTCAGGACCAGGGAGGTCGTGGTGGCCACACCATCCAGATAGACATAACTGCCGCCCAGGGCGCCAGTGGTGTTCAGGGTCAGGATGGCAATGTCGGAATCGACGTCTTCCATGAACACCACGGCATTGTTCAACTTGACGGTCAGGGTGTCGGCGATACCGTCCATCTCCAGTCCGGTGCCCACCAGGGCATCCTGGAACGTGACCGTCTGGGTACCGTCGAGGTTCTTCAGATAGATCCCCGTCCCCGCCGATCCCCCGCCGGTGGTGAACAGGAAATCCGTGACGCCATTCACGCCGCTCACGTCAAGCAGGTTATCGCCCATGCCGGCGAGGAAATGGAGCCGTTCGACGCCGCCGATGGACAGGTTCATATAGGTGTCGGAGTCGTAATCGCCCACCTCGTTCAGCTGGAACGACTGCACGTCATTCAGCCCGCCGGCATTGGCCCAGGAAACGGTGACATCCTGGGCACCTTGCAGACCGATCTGGATGCCGCTGCGCAGGTTGTCGAGAGTGATGCCGGCATCGCCGGACAGGTCGATGCGCTGGGTGACATCGCCGACCGCGCCGGTCCACGCCGCGTCCAGGGTGCTGGCGGCGCCGGTGGTTTCGAAGCGGTAGGTTTCGATGCCGCTCACCTGCAGGCCGGTGTTCAGGCCATTGATGGTGGCCTGCAGCACGTCCGTGCCCAGGCCGCCGTTGACGATGTCATTGCCGTCCAGGGTGTTGACCCCGAACTCAATGAGGTCGTCCCCCAGGCCAGCGTTGAGGGTCAGGTTGCCGGTATGGTAAACGTCGATCACGTTGTTGCCCGCGGTGCCGGTGACACTGTTGGCGCCGGCTCCCCGGATATCCAGGTTCTCCACGTTGCCGCCGCCCCACTTGGCCAGGGTCAGGTCGATGTCGACGCCGTCGCTGCGGAGGGTATCGGTGCCGCCGCCGGCCAGTTCGGTGACCTTGTCGTTGGCGTCGTCCACGTCGTAGAAGTCGTTGCCGGCGCCGCCCTGCATGTCGTCGGCGCCCGTGCCGCCGAACAGGGCGTCGTCGCCCGCGCCGCCTTCCAGCTTGTCATTTCCTGCACCGCCGTCCAGGTAGTCGTCGCCGTTGCC
>JALOTG010000203.1 GCA_025458005.1 Thiobacillaceae bacterium | reverse complement strand
GGCGCCGGCGCCGGCTGATCCTCCAGGCAGGGCGGATCGAGCAGCTGACGGCCAGGACAACCGATGGTCCTGTACAGGGGTGTACCCGTGGTCAGGCCGGAGGGACTGGCGATGTTGGAAGGGTCGTAGTACTTCTTGGTGGCGGTCTGGGCATGGGCAATGCCGCCGGCCGATGCCAGGGCGATGGTCAAGGAACTCAGCATCCAGAGGCTTTTACGCATTTCGATTTCCTTTCACGTTGAAAACTACCCGGTTCCGGGATGGGTTTTTCACTTGACGATGGCGACTCCGGGGCATCCGCTCCGATGAAACGGATCGCGAACTGCGATTTCATCCCGGAGTCCATGTTCCGAATGGACCCAACTCCTAACTGTCCGATACTTGTTATCACAATAGTACCGTGTTCGCTCACTACCAAGGACAAGGCGGATTTGTGTCCGGGGGCAGAGGACGGCGTGCCGGGCCGGATTTCGACCATGCCGGGCGACATTGGCGCGCATTGGTGTAAGACCGCACTATACGCACGGAATTGGCCGCCGTCTGTGAGACAAACGGCCCAGGGGCGGTTGCGGGCAACGCGGCCGCGGCGCCCCGCGCGACTGTCGCGCCGCGCCCGGCCATGTCATCATGCGAACATAGGTCAGCGATGCCCCCGGACGGCCCGGCAGGCAGCGCGGGAGGAACCCGGTCACAGCCATCACGCCGGATGGCCTGAACCCGATAGCAAGGACATGCGGACCATGGACCCTGGATCATCGAAGGCGGACGCGCAAGGCCTCGACTTGGCGGAGGAGCTGAGGCAGCGCGAATATGAGATCGAACTGCTCAAGGACACGGCGGTGGCCGTGGTCAGCGAGCTGGACCTGGACAAGCTCATGCGCCTGGTGGCCGAGCGCGCCCGCGAGCTGATCAGGGCCGAGACCGTCCTCATCCCCATCCTCAACGAACAGCTCAACGAGTACACCTATCGGGCCGGCGCGGGAATCCACGCCGACGAGATCGTCGGCGAGTCGCTGCCCATCGACTTCGGCGTCTGCGGCTGGGTCTGGCGCCACAAGAAACCCTGGTGGCGCGGCGTGCTGGACGAGCTCACGCCCCAGGAGCGCAACCAGTGGGAAAAGGAGGCGGGTACCCTGCTGATGGTCCCGCTGGTCGGCCGACAGCATTTCCTGGGCGGCATCGCCGGCCTGAACAAGCAGGGCGGCGGGGATTTCAGCAAACGCGACCTCGACCTGCTGGAACTGTTCGCCGGCCAGGTGGCCATCGCCATCGAGAACGCCATGGCCATGCGCCACGTCGAGGCGGCCCGCCAGGCCGCCGAGGACTACCAGCGCGAGCTGCAGCGGCTCAACAAGCGCCTGAGCGCCGTCAACCGCGAGCTGGAGTATCTGTCGCTGAACGACCACCTGACCGGCCTGCCCAACCGCTCCCTGTTCATGGACCGCGTCGAGCGCGAACTGGCCATCTCGGCCGTCGGCGGTTCCGACTTCGCCGTGCTGCTCATCGACCTGGACCGCTTCCAGGACGTCAACGACAGCCTCGGCCACGAGGCCGGCGACGCGCTGCTCAAGCTGGTGACCGAGCGTCTGCGCGGCGTGGTCGGCCACGGCGACACCCTGAGTCGCATGGGCGGCGACGAATTCGCCATCCTGCTGCACACCAGCGGCATCGAGCGCGCCCTCGCGGTCGCCCGGCAACTGCACGACCTGCTCTCCCAGCCCTTCCCGCTGGCCGGCGAACGCCTGGTCGTTTCCGCCAGCATCGGCATCGCCCACTACCCGAGCCACGGGGCGAACGTGTCCACCCTGCTCAAGCGGGCCGACGTGGCCATGTACGCGGCCAAGCACGACCGGCAGGGCACCTGCGTCTACCAGGAGGGGCTGGACCAGTTCAGCTCCGGCCGCCTGGCCCTGGTCAGCGACCTGCGCCTGGCCCTGGATCGGGGCGAGTTCCGGCTGCACTACCAGCCCAAGGTGTCGCTCGTCACGCGCGGCGTGGTGGGAGCCGAGGCGCTGGCGCGCTGGCCGCACGCGGAAAAGGGCTACATCTCGCCGGAGATCTTCATCAACGCCCTGGAACAGACCGGGCTGATCTATCCCTTCAGCTACTGGGTGATGGACACCGCGCTGGCGCAGTGCGCCGCGTGGCGCGCGGCCGGCTGGCCGCTCAAGGTGGCGGTGAACGTCCCCATCATGGTGCTCAACGAGTCACGCTTCGTGGACGAACTGCGCCTGCTGCTCAAGCGGCATCGGATCGAGGACGGCCTGCTCATCGAGGTGACCGAGAGCGTGTTCATGAGCGACTACGAGAACCTCGTGCTGATGCTGCGGGACATTCGCCAGTACGGCGTGTCCCTGTCCATCGACGACTTCGGCACCGGCCACTCTTCCCTGAGCCGGCTGCGCAAGCTGCCGGTCAGCGAGCTGAAGATCGACCGCTCCTTCGTTTCCGACATGGACCGCAACAAGGACGACCGGGTGATCGTCAAGTCGACCATCGACATGGCGCGCAACCTCGGCCTGGAGGTGGTGGCGGAGGGCGTCGAGCGCGCCGCGGTGATCGACGACCTGGCCCGCATGCACTGCCACATGGCGCAGGGCTACCACATCAGCCCGGCCCTGCCGGTGGACGAGTTCGCGCGCTTCCTGCAAGAATCGGACTGGAAGGCCGCCTGATCCCCCCCGCCGCGTCGGCAGGCGTCAGCTCACTCTCGACCAGGAGACCCGACATGAAACTGCTCTACCTGCTGCACGTCCTCGCCGCCGTCATCTGGGTCGGCGGCATGTTCTTCGCCTACCTGTGCCTGCGGCCGGTGGCCGCCGCCCAGCTGGAGCCGCCGCAACGACTCAGGCTGTGGAACGGCGTGTTCGGGCGCTTCTTTCCCTGGGTCTGGGCCTCGGTCGTCGCGCTGATCGCCAGCGGCCACGGCATCATCATGCAGATGGGCGGCATGGCCGGCCTGCCGGTGCACTTCCATGTCATGCTGGGCATCGGCTATCTGATGGCGGCGATTTTCGTCTATCTCTACTTCGTGCCCTATCCCAGGCTGCGCCAGGCGGTGGCGGACCAGGACTGGAAGACGGGCGGCGCCGCGCTCAACGGCATCCGCGTGCTGGTGGGCACCAACCTCGGCCTGGGCGTGGTCAACATCATCCTGGTGTTCGCGTTGCCCCTGCTGATCTGAGCGTCAGGCGCCATCAGGGCGGCGCGATGGCCGGCAGTCTGGCCCGGATGACCCGCCAGTCGTAGGGCAGAGGCCGATAGGCATAGCGGCCGTGCTGGGTGCTGGCCTGGCGCAGCGTCCGCATGCGTTCCTCGCTGGCCGGGTGGGTGGAGAGCAGGGCGATGGACGCGCCTTCCCGGGCCGCCAGCCTGGCGAAGAAGGTTGCCATGCCCTGGGGGTCGATGCCGGCGCGCACCAGCGCCTCCATGCCCAGCCGATCCGCCTCCCGCTCCAGGTCGCGGCCATACTTGAGGGTGCCCAGGCGATGGGCCATGTCCGCCCAGACGCCGCCGGAATAGTCCCCCAGCGCCGCCGCCAGGACCGCCCGCCAGCCCAGGTCGTGGATCAGGTTCTTCAGGGAGTGGCGCAGCTCCACGTGCTGCGCCTCATGGGCCAGCACCCCGGCCAGCTCCCCGGCGCTGTCCGCCGCGCGCAGCAGGCCGGTGTAGACCACCACGTAACCGCCGGGCAGGGCGAAGGCGTTCACCTCCGGGCTGTCGGCCAGGTACCAGTGATAGCGGTAACGCGAGCCCACCGTGAGGCGCTCGCCGATCTCGCGCACTGCGCCCAGCGCCGGCCCCCCCTCCACCAGCCTCAGGGATGGGCGCAGCTGGGCAAAGGCCAGTTCGCCCAGGCGCGTCTCCTCGCGCACGCCAACATGGGCGGCGACCCAGCCGGCAAAGCGCTCGGAATTGATCCAGAACAGCAGGACGAGGAGGCAAGGCAGCAGCACCCCGGCCACGATCAGGCCCGCCAGCAGGCGGAAGCGCCAGTGGCGACTCCGGTCCGTCTTCAGCCCCGCCTCGATCTGCCTGGCGATGGACGCGGGCGCCAGGCTGGCCATCATGCGCAGGTCGGACTCGCCGGTGAGCAGGGCGGACAGCGTCCCCTCCTCGCTCACCCAGGTAAGCATCCACTGCCGGCCATCGTAGCCGCCCGGCCTGAGGGTGACCTGGTCGACGAGGACGGTGATCCAGATCCCCGGCCCGTTCACCTCCAGCACGTCATCCTTGAAGTTGATGCGCGCGCGGGTGCCGGACGCGCTCATGCGCGGCCCGAACATCAGCACCTTGAAGTCGTACCAAGAAGCCGTATCTTGCTTGGGCACCCTGAACGGCACCGGTCGTCTCCTCGCTCGCTATGGGTAGAATGACCGGATTCTATGCCATGAGCCCCCCATGAAAGCCCAGTTGCTCGATATCTTTCGCCGTCGCCACGCCTGTCACCTGTTCGAGTCCGGCCGCGTCATCCCGGCCGAGGACCTCAGCTTCATCCTCGAGGCGGGACGCCTGTCGCCGTCCTCCTTCGGGCTGGAGCAGTGGAAGTTCGTCGTGCTCGGCTCGCCGCGCCACAAGCTCGCCCTGCAGGCCGCCTGCTTCCAGCAGCCGCAGGTGGGCACCGCCAGCTGCGACATCGTCATCCTGGCCAAGCTCGCCGACCTGCATCCGGACAGCGACTACGTGCGGCGCCTGCTGGCGCGGGAATACCCGGGTCCGCAGCTGGAGGGCGCGCTGCGCAATTACCGGGGCTTCCACGCCAACACCGACGTGGCCGCCTGGAGCATCACCCAGTGCCACATCGCCGCCGCCAACATGATGACCGCGGCGGCCGGCGTCGGCATCGACTCCTGCGCCATCGGCGGCTTCCTGCCCGAGGAGGTGCGACGCATTGTCAACGCGCCGGCCGAGAACTACGCGGTGGCCCTGGTGCTGGCCCTGGGCTACTGCGCCGAGCCGGCCGGCGAGAAGCTGCGCCTGCCCCTGGCCGAGTTGGTGGAGTACAAGTGAGCGGGCGTGCGTAGTCGGCCAAGCCCC
>JALOTG010000202.1 GCA_025458005.1 Thiobacillaceae bacterium | reverse complement strand
CATGCGCGCCAGACGTTCGTATTCCTCCAGGTTGGAGGCCAGCACTTCGCGGTATTCCTCCGCCGAACGCGCCCGCGTCAGGGCCACTTCGGTCTGCGTCATCAGGTTGGACAGCGGCGTGCGCAGTTCGTGGGCGATGTCCGAGGAATACTCCGACAGACGCCGGAAGGCCTCCTCCAGACGCCCCAGCATGGCGTTGAATGCGCGCGTCAGGGTGGCGATCTCGGCCGGCAGGCCGCCCTCCGGCAGGCGCGCCTCCAGGCTGCTGGCCGACAGCCCGCCGGCCAGCCGCGTCATCCGCCGCAGGGGTGCCAGGCCGGCGCGGGTGGCGGCCCAGCCCAGCAGGGCGGTCATCAGGGCGGCCAGGGCGGTGGTCAGGGCCAGGGTAGCGCGGAAGCCGTCGAGGAAGTCGCGGTGATGCGAAATGTCCAGGGCGATGGCCACGTCGTGCTCGCCGCCTGCGCCGTCGCGCAGTCGCGCCAGCAGGCCGCGATACTCGCCCCGCCCCGCCGACCAGGCGGTCCAGCCCGGCTTGGGACCGGCCATCGGGATGTCGGCGGGAAAATCCGCCTCGCCGTAACGGAACCATTCGACGCCATCCGGACCCCGCACCGCCACCGACAGATGGTGATGCCCCACCAGGGCGTCGCGCAGCTGACGCTCCAGGCCGGCGCGGGCATCGTCTGCGCCGGCCTTGGCGAAGAGGGCGCGCAACAGGCTGAGCTTGCCCTCCACCTCGTGCTGGTCCATCTCGCGGAAATGATTCTCCACCGAGCGCTCCACCACCCAGCCCAGGCCCAGCAGCACCGCCACCGCGCCGGCGGCGAACAGCAGGCTGACGCGGGCGGTAAGGGAAAGCGAGCTCACCGCCGCTCCAGCACGTAGCCCATGCCGCGCACGGTATGGATCAGCTTGGCTTCGAACGCGTCGTCGATCTTGGCGCGCAGGCGGCGCACCGCCACGTCGATGACATTGGTGTCGGAATCGAAATTCATGTCCCACACCTGCGAGGCGATCAGGGAACGCGGCAGCACCTCGCCCTGGCGGCGCAGCAGCAGTTCCAGCAGGGCGAACTCCTTGGCGGTCAGGTCCACCCGTCGGCCGCCGCGCGTCACCCGCCGGCGCAGCAGGTCCATCTCCAGATCCGCCGCGCTCAACACGCCGGACTCCGGCGCCGTGCGGCCGCGCCGCAGCAGGGTGCGCACCCGCGCCAGCAACTCGGCGAAGGCGAAAGGCTTGACCAGGTAATCGTCGGCGCCCAGCTCGAGGCCGCGAACCCGGTCGTCGACCTGGTCGCGCGCGGTGAGGAACAGCACCGGCATGTCCCGCCCGGCCCGGCGCAGCCGGCGCAACACCTCCCAGCCGTCGAGGCCGGGCAGCATGACGTCCAGGATCACCAGGTCGTAGTCGCCGCCCTCGGCCAGATGCAGGCCGTCCACGCCGTCGCGCGCCAGATCCGCCAGCAGGCCCGCCTCGGTGAGGCCCTGCTTCAGGTAATCGCCCGTCTTGGGCTCGTCCTCGACGATCAGGATTTTCATGGCGCGCAACTCTGAGCCTGTTCCGGTGGGGATCATGCCACGCGCCGCCGCCGGCTTCACCCGCCAGCCGCATTACGAATTTGTAATGTGGCCGTCAGCTTGCGGTAGGGCGTTGGCGCGCAGGATGGCGCCGACTCCATGCCCGGTGCCTGGCAATGACCCGCATCCCCATCCTCCTGTTCGCGGCCCTGGCCGCCCACGCCGCCCACGCCGGTCCTCTGGCCGCGGCGCTGGAGGCGGCCTGGGCGCGGCATCCCGAGGCGAGCGCCACCGCCGCCCGGGAGGAGGAGGTGCGCGCCCGCGCCGAGCTGGCCGCCGCCCTGACGCCGGCGCCGGCCGCCGTGTCCCTGGCGGCGGTGAACGACGAGCTGGCGGGGAACAACCGGGGCAAGCGCGAGTGGGAGGTCGAGCTGTCCCTGCCGCTTTGGCTGCCGGGCCAGAAGTCGGCGCGCGGAGCGGAAGCCGAAGCCGCCCTGGCGGAGCTCGCCAGCCGCCGCCAGGCCGTGCGCCTGCGCCTGGCCGGGGAACTGCGCGAGGCCTGGTGGACCCTGGCCGGCGCCCGGGCTGGCTTGGAGCAGGCGCGACGCGGCGCCGATGGACTGCGCGCGCTGGCCGACGACGTCGCCCGCCGCCATCGGGCCGGCGAACTGGCGCGCGTCGACGCGAATCTGGCGCGGGGCGAACTGACGCGCGCGGAGGCCGAGGTGCTCGCCGCCGAGGCCTCGCTGGCCCGCGCCGAGCAGGCCTGGCGGGTGCTTACCGGCCTGCCCGCGCCCGGGCGCCTGGACGCGGAAGCGCTCCCGCCGGCGGGCCGCGACGCCGAGAGCATCGCCCGGGAACATCCGGAACTGGCGGCACGGACCTCGACCGTCCGCCTGGCCCGCGCGCACCTCCAGGTGGCGCGGGAAAGCCGGCGGGAGGCGCCGGAACTCGCCTTCAGCCTGATCCGCGAACGCGACGACGGGGACTCGTCCTATGAGAATACCGCCGGTCTCAGGCTGACCATCCCGTTCAGCGGTGACGCCCGCGCGCGCCGCGAGGATGCCGCGGCGCGTTCCGAGCTGGCCCAGGCCGACGCCGAGCTGGCGCGCGCCCGCGCCCTCCTCGAACTCGACGTCGAGCGGGCGCGCCGCGAGCTCGACCTGGCCGAGCGCCAGTTGGCCCTGGCCGGGGAACGCGCGCCGCTGTTCGCGGAGAACCTGAAACTGGCGGAAAAGGCCTTCACCCTGGGCGAAACCGACCTCGCATCGCTGCTGCGGGTGCGCGCCCTGGCCATCGCCGACGCCGCCGAGGGCGAGCGCCTGCGCGTCGCCCGCGACGCCGCCGTGTCACGCCTGCTGCAAGCCCTGGGAGTCGCGCCATGAGAACCCTGTCCCTGTTCCTGCTGGGCTGGCTGGCCCTGCCGGTTTGGAGCCACGAAGGCCACGACCACGGCCCGGCCCTGCCGCCCGTGGAAATCCAGGCCGAGCCCCGCGCCGCCGCAGAAAGCGAGGAATTCGAGCTGGTGGCGGTGCTGGAGGCGGGACCGCGCCTGCTCCTCTACCTGGACCGCCACGCCAGCAACGAGCCGGTCAGCGGCGCCCAACTGGAGGTGGAAAGCGGCAATTTCCGGGCTGTGGCCGAAGACCTGGGCGGGGGCGTCTACGCCGTGCCGGGGGAGTCCTTCGTCCGCCCCGGCACGCATTCCCTGACCATCAGCGTGCAGGCCGGAGAAGCGGCCGACCTGCTCGCTGCCAGCCTGGTGGTGCCGTCGCCAGCCCCCGCCGCGCAGGCGAATGGATCCGAGCAAAGCGGGTGGATCGCTGGCGGCGCCGTCCTGGTCGCCGGCCTGGGGCTGGGCGGGCTCGCCCTGGCGCGGGCACGACGCAGGCGGGCCACTGCGGGAGCGGGGCGATGAACTACGCGACGGGGCACACCATGATCCACACCCTCCGCCTGGCCGGCCTGGGCGCCGCCGCGCTGCTGCTGATGCAGCCTGTGGCCGCCTTCGCTCATGGTGGCGAGGACCACTCGCACGGCCCGGAGCCCGCCGCCGTGCCGGCGACGCAAGGCGGGGCGCCCAAGCGACTGCCCGACGGCGGCCTCTTCGTGCCCAAGGCGGTGCAGCATCGCCTGGGCCTGCGCACGCTGCCCGCCAGCCTGGCCGATCTGGCGGAAAGCCGGGAGTTCAACGGCCGCGTCATCGCCGACCCCGCCGCCTCGGGCCGGGTCCAGGCCAGCCAGGCGGGCCGCGTCGAAACCGCCGGCAAGTCCTTCCCGCTGCTCGGCCAGGCGGTCGCCCGCGGCCAGGTGCTGGCGCGGCTGCGGCCGGTCGCGGCCAGCCTGGAACGCAGCGGCCAGCGGGCCCTGCTGGCGGAACTGGAGGCGCAGATCGCCCTGGCGGAACGCAGGCTGGATCGCTACAGCCAGCTTGAAGGCGCGATTCCCGCCAAGGACGTGGAAGCGACGCGCATCGAACTGGCGGCCCTGCGCCAGCGTCGTGCCGCCATCGGCGACGGCCTCGAAGCGGCCGAAGCCCTGGTCGCGCCGGCCGCCGGGGTGATCAGCGCGGCGCACGTGGTGCCCGGTCAGGTGGTGGAGGCACGCGAAATCCTGTTTGAGATCGTCGACCCGCGCCAACTGGCGGTGGAGGCCCTGGCCTACGACCCGGCCCACGCGGCGGGCCTGGCCAACGCCCGCCTGGTCTACCCGGGCGGCACCCTGCCGCTGCAATTCGTCGGCGCCGGCCGGCAGATGCGCGAGCAGGCCCTGCCCCTGCTGTTCCGCGTGCGCGGAGACACGGCCGGCCTGGCCGCGGGCATGCCGGTGCAGGTGGTGGCCGCCGGCGCCGGCCGCGTGCGCGGCGCCGCCCTGCCTGCCGCCGCCCTGCAACGCGGTGCCGGCGGGGAGACCACGGTGTGGGTCAAGCTGGCGCCGGAGCGCTTCGTCCAGCGCCGGGTGGAATCCCGCCCCCTGGATGGGGATCGGGTCGCGGTGACCGCCGGCCTCGCCGAGGGCGAGCGCGTGGTGGTGGGCGGCGCCAGCCTGCTCGGCCAAGTGCGCTGACGGGCATGCCCAACTAGGACGCCACGCTATATGGCCATGCCCGTCTCCCTCACTTGCAGCGCGCGTCCCGGACTACATTCCGGGACTGTTCGGCGGGCGCAGAGCATGCTCCGCGAACCCCCCGCCTCACCCCCCAGCCCCTCTCCCGCTTGCGGGAGAGGGGAGCTTCGTGAGTCGCTGACGCGACTTTCGCGTTAACCATGTTCGACGCCATCCTGCACGCCAGCCTGCGCCAGCGCGTCCTCGTGCTGGGAGCCGCCCTGCTGCTCATGATCTATGGCGCCATCGGCATGCGGCAGATGCCGGTGGACGTGTTCCCCGACCTCAACAAGCCCACCGTCACCCTGATGACCGAGGCCGGCGGCATGGCGCCGGAGGAGGTGGAGCAACTGGTCACCTTCCCCATCGAGTCGGCGATGAACGGCATGCCCGGCGTCACCCGCGTGCGCTCGGTGTCCGGGGTGGGGCTGTCCATCGTCTATGTCGAATTCGAGTGGGGCAGCGAC
>JALOTG010000002.1 GCA_025458005.1 Thiobacillaceae bacterium | reverse complement strand
CCCGCCAACCTCAGGGGCCTCGCGCCGGCCGGACGGCTGGACATCGACTCCACGGGGCTGCTGGTGCTCACCCAGGACGGCCGCGTCGCCCGCCAGCTGATCGGCGAGGACTCCGAGATCGAGAAGGAATACCTGGTGCGCGTCGAGGGGTGCATCGCGCCCGACGGGCTGGCCCTGCTCAACCACGGCCTCAGCCTCGACGGCCGCAAGCTGCGGCCGGCGCGGGTGGAGTGGCTGAACGAGGATCAGCTGCGCTTCGTGCTGCGCGAGGGCATGAAGCGTCAGATCCGGCGCATGTGCGAGCTGGTCGGGCTGAAGGTGGTGGGGCTCAAGCGGGTGCGCATCGGGCAAGTACGGCTGGGCGACCTGCCGCTTGGCCAGTGGCGCTTCCTGCGCGAGGGGGAGCGCTTCTAGTCCGCATCCGGAAAGAGGAAAACCCCGCGCGCGGCGGGGTCGCTTACCAGACCCCCAGGTACTCCAGCATCCCCTTGGCCGCCTCGCGGCCTTCCCAGACGGCGGTGACCACCAGGTCCGAGCCGCGCACCATGTCGCCGCCGGCGAAGATCTTCGGGTTGGCGGTCTGGTAGGCATGCTGGCCGCCCTTGGCGACGACCCGGCCGGCCGGGTCGGTGGCGATGCCGAAGTCGGCGTACCAGGGCTGCGGGTTGGGGCGGAAGCCGAAGGCCACCAGGACGCGGTCGCAGGGGATGACCTCTTCCGAGCCCTCGACGACCACCGGGGTGCGGCGGCCGCGGGCGTCGGGCTCGCCGAGGGTGGTGGTGACCAGCTTGATGCCTTCCACCATGCCGTTGCCGACGATCTCCACCGGCTGGCGGTTCCACAGGAACTGCACGCCCTCCTCCTTGGCGTTGGCCACCTCCCGCTTGGAGCCGGGCATGTTGGCCTCGTCGCGGCGGTAGGCGCAGGTCACCGAGGCGGCGCCTTGGCGGATCGAGGTGCGGTTGCAGTCCATGGCCGTGTCGCCGCCGCCCAGCACCACGACCTTCAGACCCTTCATGTCGATGAACTCGTCCTGCGGCATGCCCAGGCAGTGCTTGACGTTGGAGATCAGGAAGGGCAGGGCCGGCATGACGCCCGGCAGGTCCTCGCCGGGGATGCCGGCCCGCATGTAGGTATAGGTGCCCATGCCGAGGAACACCGCGTCGTACTCGTCCATCAGCTGCCGGAAGGAGATGTCGTTCGGTTTCGTTCCGCCGATCTCGCAGCCGAGCCGGAACTCGATGCCCATGCCCTGGAAGATCTCGCGGCGGCGCGACATGACGCCCTTTTCCATCTTGAACTCGGGGATGCCGAAGGTGAGCAGGCCGCCAATCTCCTCGTAGCGGTCGAACACCACGGCCTTGACCCCGTTGCGCGCCAGCACGTCGGCGCAGGCCAGCCCCGCCGGGCCCGCCCCGACCACGGCCACGCGCTTGCCGGTGGGCACCACCTGGGACATGTCCGGCCGCCAGCCCTGGGCGAAGGCGGTCTCGGAGATGTAGCGCTCCACCTGGCCGATGGTCACCGCGCCGAAGCCCGAATTCAGGGTGCAGGCCCCCTCGCACAGCCGGTCCTGGGGGCAGACCCGGCCGCATACCTCGGGCAGGCTGTTGGTCTGGTGACTCAACTCGGCCGCCTCGAACAGGCGGCCTTCCTCGATGAGCTTGAGCCAGTTGGGGATGTAGTTGTGCACCGGGCACTTCCACTCGCAGTAGGGATTGCCGCAGGCGAGACAGCGGCCGGCCTGCTCGCGGGCCTGGTCGGCGCCCATCTGGGCATAGATCTCGCGAAACTCGACCTTGCGTACCTCGGCGGGGGTCTTGGCGCCGTCGCGGCGGGGAATGTTCAGAAATTGAAAGACATCGGACATCGCATCAATCCTTCAACAGGCTGTCCAGGGTCAGGGCCTTGGGCTTCACGAGCCAGAAGCGGTCCACCACGTCGTCGAAGTTGTCCAGCATCCAGCGGGCGCGGGCGCTGCCGGTGTGGAGCAGGTGCTTCTCCAGCTTGGCCTTGAGGAAGCTGCGGTACTCGCCGGTCTTCTCGTCGTTGATGGCGTTCATGTCGATCAGCTCGTTGTTGAGGCGGTGCACGAACTGGCCGTCCTCGTCGTAGACCAGGGCGAAGCCGCCGGTCATGCCGGCGCCGAAGTTGAGCCCGGTGGCGCCCAGCACGACGATGTGGCCGCCGGTCATGTACTCGCAGCAGTGCTCGCCGACGCCCTCGATGACCGCCTGGGCGCCGGAGTTGCGCACGCCGAAGCGCTCGCCGCCCATGCCGGCGGCGTACAGTTCGCCGCCGGTGGCGCCGTACAGGCAGGTGTTGCCGACGATGATGGAGCGGTGCGCCTCGAAGGCCGAGCCCGCGGGCGGGTAGATCACCAGCCGGCCGCCGGCCATGCCCTTGCCGACGTAGTCGTTGGCGTCTCCCTCCAGCTCCAGGGTGAGGCCCTTGTGGTTCCACACGCCGAAGCTTTGGCCGGCGGAGCCTTGGAGCCTGATATGCAGGCAGTCGTCCGGCAGGCCGGCGGCGCCGTGCGCCTTGGCGATCTCGCCCGACAGGCGGGCGCCGATCGAGCGGTTGACGTTGCGCACGCGGTATTCGAGCCGCTGCGGCCGCTTGGCGCGGATGCCGTCGAGCGCGTCCGCGACCATCCGCTCGGCCAGCTCGCCCTGGTCGAAGGACGGGTTGGAGGGCTGCACGCAGTAGCGCGGCTCGGTCTCCGGGATGCTGCCCTGGGAGAGCAGGGCGCCCAGCTTGAGGCGCCTCTGCTTGTCACTCAGTTGCGCTGCCTCGCCCGGCAGCAGGTCGAGCAGGTCGGTGCGGCCGATCAGGTCCTCGAAGCGGCGCACGCCCAGCCTGGCCATCCACTCGCGCGTCTCCATGGCAACGAAGGTGAAGAAGTTCACCACCATCTCCGGCAGGCCGATGAAGTGGTCCTTGCGCAGCTTGGCGTCCTGGGTGGCCACCCCGGTGGCGCAGTTGTTCAGGTGGCAGATGCGCAGGTACTTGCAGCCCAGGGCGATCATCGGCGCGGTGCCGAAGCCGAACGACTCCGCCCCGAGGATGGCCGCCTTGACCACGTCCAGGCCGGTCTTCAGGCCGCCGTCGGTCTGCACCCGCACGCGGCCGCGGAGGCCGTTGGCGCGCAGCACCTGCTGCGCCTCGGTGAGGCCCAGCTCCCAGGGCGTGCCGGCGTACTTGACGCTGGTCAGCGGGCTGGCGCCGGTGCCGCCGTCGTAGCCGGAGATGGTGATCAGGTCCGCATAGGCCTTGGCCACCCCGGCGGCGATGGTGCCGACGCCGGGCTCGGCGACCAGCTTCACGGACACCAGGGCGCTCGGGTTCACCTGCTTCAAGTCGAAGATCAGCTGGGCCAGGTCCTCGATGGAATAGATGTCGTGGTGCGGCGGCGGCGAGATCAGCGAGATGCCGGGCTTGGTGCAGCGCAGCCGGGCGATCAGCTCGGACACCTTGTGGCCGGGCAGCTGGCCGCCCTCGCCGGGCTTGGCGCCCTGGGCGATCTTGATCTGCAGCACCTCGGCGTTGACCAGATAGTGGGGGGTGACGCCGAAGCGCCCGGACGCCACCTGCTTGATCTTGGACATCTTCACGGTGCCATAGCGCACCGGGTCCTCGCCGCCCTCGCCGGAGTTGGAACGCCCGCCGATGCGGTTCATGCCCTCGGCCAATGCTTCGTGGGCCTCGGGGGACAGGGCGCCGAGAGACATGCCGGCCGAGTCGAAGCGCTTGAGGATGGTCTCGACCGGCTCGATCTCCTCGATCGGCAGCGGCTCGGGCAGTACCTTCAGCTTCATCAGGTCGCGGAACATGGCCACCGGGCGGCGGTTCACGTCGTCGGCGTAGGCCTTGTAGGCCTCGTAGGAGCCGCTCTGCACGGCCTTCTGCAGGCCCTGCACCACATCCGGGTTGTAGGCGTGGAACTCGCCGCCGTAGATGAACTTCAAGAGGCCGCCGGCCGGCACCGGGCGCAGCGGGTTGAAGGCGGCGCGCGCCAGTCGCTTCTGGTCCGCCTCGAAGTCGCTGAAGTCGGCGCCGGAGACGCGCGAGACGGTGCCCTTGAGGCACATCGCCACCACCTCCTCGTGCATGCCGACGATCTCGAACAGCTGCGCGCCGCGGTAGCTGGCGATGGCGGAGATGCCCATCTTGGACATCACCTTCAAGAGCCCCTTGTCGATGCCCTTTCGGTAGTTGGCCAGGGCCTTGTGGGCGGGCAGCTTGACCTCGCCGGAGCGCACCATCTCCAGGATCGACTGGTAGGCGAGATAGGGGTACACGGCGGTCGCGCCATAGCCGATCAGGGCGGCGATCTGGTGCGGGTCGCGGGCGGCGCCGGTCTCCACCACGATGTTCGCGTCGCAACGCAGCCCCGCGTCGATCAGGGCGTGGTGCACGGCGCCCACGGCGAACAGGGCGTGGATGGGCAGCCGCTCGCGGTCGATGCCGCGGTCGGTGAGCACCACCAGCACCTTGCCCGCGCGCACCGCGGCCACCGCGTCGGCGGCCAGCCGCTCCAGCGCGGCCTTGAGCGGGGTGGCGGCCGGATCGTAGAACAGGTCGAAGGTGACCGGCGCGTAGGCGGCGTCGGCCTGCGTGGTCACCGCGACGAAGGCGTCATGGGACAGCACCGGCGAGTGGATGCCCAGGCGGTGGGCGTGCTCCGGGCTCTCCTCGAACAGGTTGCGCTCGCGCCCCAGCACGGTGTGCAGGGACATGACGATGGCCTCGCGGATCGGGTCGATGGGCGGGTTGGTCACCTGGGCGAACTGCTGGCGCAGGTAGTCGAAGGGCGAGCGCACCTGCTCGGACAGTACCGCCATGGGCGTGTCGTCGCCCATCGAGCCGACCGCCTCCTGGCCGTCCTCGGCCAGCACGCGCACCACCTGGTCCAGTTCCTCGAAGCTGACGTTGTGGAGCTTCTGGTAGGTCGCGACGCTGGCCGCGTCCATCCGCGGGCAATCGGCGTCCTCCTCGGGACGGGTCTCCACCCTGCGGCCGTGCTCCTTCAGCCACTGGCGATAGGGCTGGTTGCCCTTGAGCAGGGCGTCGATGTCCTCCGGCAGCAGGAACCGGCCGGTCTCCAGGTCGGCCGCCACCATCTGGCCGGGGCG
Organism: Thiobacillaceae bacterium; assembly: GCA_025458005.1. Classification (GTDB taxonomy): domain Bacteria; phylum Pseudomonadota; class Gammaproteobacteria; order Burkholderiales; family Thiobacillaceae; genus JALOTG01. Next base: position 37,455 of record JALOTG010000002.1, on the reverse strand, counting down.
CACGCGCCCCTTGGCCAGCACGTTCTCCGGGCCGTAGTCCCATACCCCCACCTCGGAGGCGATGGTCACGTAGCGGTCCTTGGTGATCACGTAGCGGGCCGGCCTGAGGCCGTTGCGGTCGAGCAGGCAGACACCGTAGCGGCCGTCGGTGAGCACGATGCCGGCCGGGCCGTCCCAGGGCTCCATGTGCATGGAGTTGTACTCGTAGAAGGCCTTCAGGTCCGGGTCCATGTGGCTGACGTTCTGCCAGGCCGGCGGCACCATCATGCGCAGGCTGCGGAACAGGCCCGCGCCGCCCATCACCAGGCCTTCGAGCATGTTGTCGAAGCTCATGGAGTCGGAGCCCCGGTAGCTGACCATGGGGCGCACGTCCTCCATGTCCGGGATCAGGGCCGACTCGAACTTGCGCTCGCGCGCCCGGCTCCAGTTGCGGTTGCCGGCCAGGGTGTTGATCTCGCCGTTGTGCGCCAGGTAGCGGAACGGCTGGGCCAGGCGCCACTCCGGCCAGGTGTTGGTGGAGAAGCGCTGGTGGAACACCGCCAGCGAGGAGGCGAAGCGCTCGTCGTTGAGGTCCGGGTAGAACACCGGCAGGTAGGCCGGCATCACCAGGCCCTTGTAGGAGATCACCCGGCCGGACAGGGTGGGCATGTAGAAGGTCGGGTCGTCGTCGTGCACCGCCTTCTCCACCCGGCGGCGGGCGATGTAGAGCTTGCGCTCGAAGATCTCGGCGTCCACCGCGTCCGGGCAGTTGACGAACAGCTGCTCGATCGCCGGCAGGCTGGCCTTGGCGTACTCGCCCAGGGCGGACTCGTCGGTGGGCACCGGCCGGAAGCCGAGCGGCTCCAGGCCCTGGGCCTGGAGCTCGCTCACCAGCAGGTCGCGGGCGCGCCGCGCCTTGGCCGGGTCGCGGTTCAGGAAGGCGAGGCCGGCGGCATAGCGCTCGTTGAGCTGGTAGCCCTGATCCGCGGCCACGGCGCGCAGGAAGGCGTCCGGCTTCTTGAACAGCAGGCCGCAGCCGTCGCCCGACTTGCCGTCGGCGGCGATGGCGCCGCGGTGGGTCATGCAGGCCAGCGAGGAGATGGCGGTCGCCACCAGCCAGTGCGAGGCCCGGTCGTCCAGCTGGGCGATGAGACCGAAACCGCAGCTGTCCTGTTCGAAGTCGGGGCTGTACAGCGTGCCGCCTAGACGGCCTTGTCGATCATCCATTTGTGTTCTTGAGCGCCAGACGCGGGGTCAGGGTAAAAGGGCGGAAATTCTAGCGCGGACAAGGGCTTGCCGCCAACCGTACGATTGGCAGGGGCATCGCGTCATGCCGCTGCCAGGGCATGGACCGTGGCAGCCCCGGCCGAGTTCAGGCGGTGGGCTTGGCGGTCTTGCGCGGGGGCTTGGCGGTGGGCTTGGCGCCGCCGGCGGCCTTGGCGGCGATGAGATCCAGCGCCTGGTCCAGGGTGAGGGCGTCTGGGGCGAGATCCCTGGGCAGGGTGGCGTTGACCTGGCCGTGGCTGACGTAGGGACCGTAGCGGCCGTCCTTCAGCAGCACCGGCTTGCCGTCCGCGGGGTGGGGACCCAGCTCGCGGCCGGGCGACGCGGCGGGTTTCGCGCCCTTGGCGGGGCGGGGCTCGAACTCGAAGCCCACCTTGCCCTCCTGGTCGCGCACCAGGTAGGCGGAGAACTTGCGCCGGGTGCGCGCGGAGACGAAGCCGGTCAGCAGGTCGGTGCGGCCCTCGGCGAGCAGCTTGTGCATCTGTTCGCGCGCGACCGGCTGCTGCAGGATGACCTGGCCGCTGCGGAAGTCGCAGGCTCTGTCGGGGCCGACGCTGCGCTCGCAGACGTAGGCCGCGCCGTGCTCGTAGACCGGACCGCCGCACTTGGGGCAGGCGCCCAGGGACGCCTGGCCGGAGAAGTCCACCGCCTCGGCCGCCTCCCCCTCGCGCGGCTGGCCGAAGTCGAACTCCGGCTGCCGGTCGTCGTTGAGGCGGATCTCGGCCTCGAACGGCCGGCCCATCTTGTTGCGAAAGCCGGTCAGCGGCCCGACCCGGCCCTCGCGCAGCAGGGTCTCCATCTCCTCCACCTCGAACTGACGGCCGGCGACGATCTTCCAGGCGCTCCAGTCGCAGGCCTGGCAGGCGAACTTCTTGTAGTTCTCCTTCACCACGCCGCCGCACTTCGGGCAGGGCACCGCCAGGGTGGCGAAGTCGCCCGGCACGGTGTCCGATTCGTGGGAACGGGCCTTCTCGACGATCTCCCGGGTCAGCGCCACGATGTGCGCCATGAACTCGTCGCGGCTGAGCCTGCCGTGTTCCATCTGGGCCAGCTTGTGCTCCCAGCCGCCGGTCAACTCGGGCGAGATCAGTTCCTTCACCTTCAGGCCGCGCAGCAGGGTGATCAGGGAGAAGGCCTTGGCGGTGGGGACCAGCTCGCGACCCTCGCGGTGCAGGTAGTTCTCCGCGATCAGGTTCTCGATGATCTGCGCCCGGGTGGCCGGCGTGCCGAGGCCGCGCTCGGCCATGGCGGCGCGCAGCTCCTCGTCCTCCACCATCTTGCCGGCGCCTTCCATGGCGGAGAGCAGGGTGGCCTCGTTGAAACGCGGCGGCGGACGGGTCTTGGCCGCCTTGAGGTCCACCGCCAGGGTGGCCAGGGTCTCGCCGGGGACCAGGGGCGGCAGGGACGGTCCGCCCGCCTCGTCCTCGGGCTGCGCCTCCTTGCCGTAGACCGCCAGCCAGCCGGGATTCACCAGCACCTTGCCCTCGGTCTTGAAGGCGTGGCCGGCGACCCGCGTGACACGGGTGGTGACCGCGTACTCGGCGGCCGGGTAGAACACCGCCAGGAAGCGCCGCGTGACCAGGTCGTAGAGCTTCCATTCCAGCTCGTTGAGCGACTTCGGCGCCGCGCCGGTGGGGATGATGGCGAAGTGGTCGGAGATCTTGGCGTTGTTGAAGATGCGCTTGTTGGGCGTCACCCATCCGCTTTCCAGGATGGTTCCGGCGAACGGCGCGTAGTCCTCGGGCAGGTTGCCCAGCACCTCCCGGACCGTGCCCAGGTAGTCCTCGGGCAGGGCGCGCGCGTCGGTGCGCGGGTAGGTGAGCACCTTGTGCTTCTCGTACAGCGCCTGGGCGAGGCTCAGGGTGGTCTTGGCGGAGAGGCCGAAGCGTCCGTTCGCCTCGCGCTGCAGGCTGGTGAGGTCGTAGAGCAGGGGCGAGAGCTGGCTGGACGGCTTGGTCTCCTCCGTGGCCGTCGCCGGCTGGCCCAGGCAGGCGGCGCGGATCGCCTCGGCGCGCGCCGGGTCCCACAGCCGGTAGGCGGTGGCGTGTTCGTCGTCGTCGCGCTTCCTGAAGTCCTCGTCGAACCAGCGCCCGGCGTACTCGCCCTTGCCGCCCCGGAAGCGGCCCTCCAGCTCCCAGTAGTCGCGCGGCACGAACTTGCGGATGCGCTCCTCCCGCTCCACCACGATGGTCAGGGTGGGCGTCTGCACGCGCCCGACGGTGGTCAGGTGGAAGCCGCCGGTCTTGGAGTTGAAGGCGGTCATCGCGCGGGTGCCGTTGATGCCCACCAGCCAGTCGCTTTCCGCGCGGCAGATGGCGGCGGTGCGCAGCCCCTCGACCTCGCCGGCGTCGCGCAGGGCGGCGAAGCCGGCGCGGATGGCGGTCTGGGTCATCGACTGCAACCACAGCCGGCGCACCGGCTTCTTCGCGCCGCTGTGCTGGACGATGTAGTTGAAGATCAGCTCGCCCTCGCGCCCCGCGTCGCAGGCGTTGATGAGGCCCTCGACGTCCTTGCGCCGGATCAGCCTGGTCAGCAGCCTGAGCCGGTCCTCGCTCTTCTCGATGGGCGCCAGGGCGAAATGGGGCGGGATCACCGGCAGATGGGCGAAGGACCACTTGCCGCGCTTGACCTCGTACTCCTCCGGCACGGTCAGCTCCAGCAGGTGGCCGATGGCGGAGGACAGCACGTATCCCTCCGACTCGTAGTGGTCCTTCTCCTTGTGGAAGCCGCCCAGCGCCCGGGCGATGTCCTGGGCGACCGACGGCTTCTCGGCGATGATCAGCTGCTTGGCCACGGCGCGGTCAGCGGGTGGACGCCCGTCCGCCCGCGATGGGCGGGGCTGCCCGGCGGGGGCGGGAACAGGAGGTCGTCGCCCCCTTGGGCGACATGGCGATGGGCCTGGGCATGGTCGGGAATCAGTGCAGCGTGGCGGGGTCTTCGCCCTCGTCCCGCACCAGGTCCTCCAGCCAGAGGGCCTCCAGGGCGCCGCGCAGCTTCCACAGGGCGAGCAGGGCGATCCACTTGATCTTTTCCGCCGGCACCTCCCGCTCCTCCAGGGCCAGGGCGCGTTCGACGACCCATTCCCGCGCATGCGGGGAGAGCAGGCCGGCGTTGTCCAGATAGGTGATGAAGCCGCGCCCCTCGGCCGAGAGACGGGCGATTTCATGGTCGCTGTACACGCGCAGGCCGGTCTGGTCGAAGTCCTCGTGCTCGCCGGCACCCAGCTGGGTAAGTCCGTCCAGCCAGGTCAGGGCCTGCTCGATCTCGTCCTGCTCGAAGCCGGCCGCCGAGAGCTTGAGGGCCAGGGCCTGCGCGTCGGGATAATGATCGTCGACCAGATAGTTGTCGTAGAGGTATTCGATGATGTCGAACATGCTTTAAGGGGTGGCCCCAATCAATAGAGGCGTTGGTAGAGACCGCCGGGCAGGCTTGCCACCCGGCCGTCCAATTCGAGTGAAAGTAGCATCGCCGAAAGGTTTTCCACCGTCAAGCCGGAGCGCAGCGCCAGACTGTCCAGGGCGACCGGCTGCGCGCCCATCAGTTCGAGCAGCCCGTCGCGCGGCTGTTCGGCCGGGATCGGGGCGGGCGGCGTCCACTGCCAGCGCAGTTCCTCGAGGAGGTCCTCGGCGCATTCGACCAGCTTCGCCCCCTCCTTGATGAGCCGGTGGCAGCCCTTGGCCAGGGGCGAGTGGATGGAGCCGGGCAGGGCGAACACCTCGCGGCCCTGCTCCGCCGCCAGCCGCGCGGTGATCAGCGAGCCGCTGTCCACGGCCGCCTCCACCACCAGCACGCCCAGCGCCAGGCCGCTGATGATGCGGTTGCGGCGCGGGAAATGGCCGGGCCGGGGCGGGGTGCCGAGGGGGAATTCGGACAGGATGGCGCCCTGCGCCGCCAGGCGGTGCGCCAGTTCCTTGTGCCGGGCCGGATAGACTCGGTCCAGTCCCGTGCCCACCACCGCCAGGCTGGTGCCGCCGGCCAGGCCGCCCTCGTGGGCGGCGGCGTCGACGCCCAGGGCCAGGCCGCTGACGATGACCAGGCCGGCCTCGGCCAGGGTCTGGGCGAAGGCGCGCGCATCGCGCAGCCCCTGCGGCGTGGCGTTGCGGCTGCCGACGATGGCCAGCATGGGTCGATCGAGCAGCGCGGTGTCGCCCTTCAGATACAGCCACGGCGGGGCATCGGGCAGGCTCTTCAGGCGCGCGGGATAGGCGGGGTCGGTGATGGGGATGAAGTGATTGCCGGGCTGCGCCAGCCAGTCCAGGGTGGCCGTCTGTTGCTCCTCGGCAACGATGGTGGCCAGGGCGGTGGACAGGCGTTCACCCACCACCGCGGCGAGCAGCCCGCGCGGCGCGGACAGGACGGCGCAGGGATCCGGGAAGGCTTCCAGCAGGCGACGCGCGGCCTCTGGCCCCAGACCCGGGATGGCCTCCAGGGCCAGCCAGCAGCGGGTCTCGGCGGGGCTCGGGCTCAAGGATCAGGGATTCCTGGCCGCGTCCATGATGTAGACCGGCTCCTCGCTGGCCATGACCAGCGCATAGGCGGCGCGATCGAAGACCCGGTAGACGAACAGCAGGCCGATGCGGCGATCCGGCAGGGCGGCGTCATCCTCCGGGTTGGGCTGGCAGTCGGTGCTGCCGTCCAGACCGGCGGACATGAAGGCCAGCTTCCTGGCCCGGATGCATTTCGGATCGGCGATCGAGCGGCCAGCCCTCAACAGGCCCAGCACATGCCCCGCCTCCAGGCCGTCGGCGCGTCCCTTGTTGAGGACGACGGTGCTGTAGGTCCCGGCCCCGTCGACACCGCCCAGGACGGCCAGCACCCGGGCATCCACCGCCTGGTCCGGCGCGCGCGGGGCGAAATGCAGTTCCGTGTCCTCGAACAGGGGCGTCAGGCGATCCTGCTCCAGGACTTCCTGGCTGGCGTGGGTGATCCTGACCAGCTGCGGCGCGCCGGGCTTGACGGTGCGGGCCTCGCCCACATGGACCAGCTCGTGGCCGAGAACCTCGCCGCTGACCGGATCGCGCAGGGCTGCCCCCTCGCGGACGATCTGCCACTTGTCGACGCTGGGGTCGCCCGCGCCCGCATAGACCTGGTCATGGACACCGAATAGCACCCGGTCATCGCTGGAGCCGAGGATGGCGGGGGCATCGCCCAGGCCGCCGGGCGCGGTGATGCCGCCCCGGCTCATGAACGGGGCGATGACCTTGTAGGGGATGCTGGGGATGCCCGTGTCGGCGAGCTCCAGGGCTTCGGCGCGCACCTGGGGCGAGAGCCTGACGGTGCGCATGCCCTGTTCCAGGACCAGCCGCGGCTGATCGCCGCGGATCAGGTGGATGATGTCGCCGGGGTAGATCAGGTGCGGATTGCGGATCTCCTCGCGGTTGAGCTGCCAGACCTCCGGCCACTTCCAGGGGTCGTTCAGGAAGCGGGCCGATATGTCCCAGAGCGTGTCGCCCTTGACCACCGTGTGGCGGTCGGGCGCGGTTTCCTTGAGCGTTACGCCTCCGGCATGGGCGGCCAGGGCCAGCATCAGGGTCATGAACAAAGCGGGAATGCGCATGGTCTCACCTGGTGGGTATAGTCGAGAGCGTCGGATGACCTAATCGTTATAATCGGCCAGATCCGAACTTAATTTAATTCGCGGGATTTTGCACCTGTCCCTTCCCCCTCCGCCTGGCGAGAGGGCCGTCGCGGCGGACTGGTGGCTGGCCGTCGAAATCGGAAGACACGCGCATGGCATTGCTGAAGATACTGCACTATCCGGACAAGCGTCTGCATACCGTGGCCAAGCCCGTCGAGCGGGTCGACGACGGCATCCGTCAATTGGCCGCCGACATGGCCGAGACCATGTACGCCGCGCCGGGCATCGGCCTGGCCGCCACCCAGGTGGACCGGCACATCCGCATGATCTTGGTGGACGTGAGCGAGAAGCGGGACGACCTCAGAGTGTTCATCAACCCGGAGATCGTCGCCAGGGAGGGCGAGGCGGTCGGCGAGGAAGGCTGCCTGTCGGTGCCGGGCATCTACGACAAGGTCCAGCGCGCCGAGCGCATCCGCGTGCGGGCGCTGAACCTCCAGGGCGAGCCGTTCGAACTGGAGGCCGACGGCCTGTTGGGGGTCTGCGTCCAGCACGAGATCGACCACCTGGACGGCAAGGTGTTCGTCGAATACCTGTCGCGCCTCAAGCAGGAGCGCATCCGCAACAAGCTGAAGAAGCAGCAGCGGGAAACGATGTAGATCGCGAGGCGTCAGGCTTGAGGAGAACCCCCCTCACCTTTGACCCCTCACCCCTCACCCCTCCATGCGCATCGTCTTCGCCGGCACCCCCGAATTCGCCGCCCTGGCCCTCCGGGCGCTGATCGCGGCGGGTCATGACATCGCCCTGGTGCTCACCCAGCCCGACCGGCCGGCCGGTCGCGGCATGAAGCTCCAGGCCAGCCCGGTCAAGGCCGTCGCCCTGAAGCACGGCCTGCCGGTCAGCCAGCCGGAGCGCCTGAAGGACGAGGCGGCGCGCCGGCCCATCGTCGAGGCCGCGCCGGAGGTGATGGTGGTGGCGGCCTACGGCATCATCCTGCCCCAGGCCGTGCTGGACATCGCGCGCCTGGGCTGCGTCAACATCCACGCCTCCCTGCTGCCCCGCTGGCGGGGCGCCGCGCCGATCCAGCGGGCCATCGAGGCGGGCGACGCCGAGACCGGCATCACCCTGATGCGCATGGAGGCGGGCCTCGACACCGGTCCCATTCTCGCCCGCGCGCCGCTGGCCATCGCCGCCGACGAGACGGCCGGCAGCCTGCACGACCGGCTGGCCGAGCTGGGTGCCCGCGAGATCGTCGCCTGGCTGCCCCGGCTGGCGGCCGGCGAGGTCGCGGCCGCGCCTCAGGACGAGCGCCTCGCCACCTACGCGGCCAAGATCGGCAAGGCGGACGCGCGCATCGACTGGCGCCGGTCGGCGGCGGAGATCGACCGGCAGGCGCGGGCCTTCAACCCCTTCCCCGGCGCCTGGACCGAACTGGCCGGGGAGCCGCTCAAGGTCTGGCGCGCCCGTCCCGTCGCCGGCCGGGGCGAACCGGGCAGCGTGCTGGCGGTCGGTCCGGCGGGCATCACGGTGGCCTGCGGCGACGCGGCCCTGGTCCTGCTGGAGCTGCAGCGGGCCGGCGGCCGGCGCCTGGAGGCCGCCGCCTTCCTGGCCGGCCAGGACCTGCGGCCCGGCCAGCGGCTGGGCGAAGCGCGTTGAATTCGCGGCCGGTGCGTTATCTAATGCCCCGATTCGCTGCATGGAGATGAGCACGGCGTGCTGAGCAACTGGCTCAAGACCACCCTCCTGATGGCCGCCATCGTCGCCCTGTTCGGCGCCGTGGGCATGGCCATCGGCGGCGCCTGGGGCATGCTCGTCGCCCTGCTGATCGGCGGCGCCCTGAACCTGTTCGCCTACTGGAATTCCGATCGCATGGTCCTGCGCCTGTACCAGGCCCGCGAGGTCGACGCCCGGTCCGGCGGCGAGTTCCACGCCCTGGTGGCGGAGCTCGCCCGGCGCGCCGGACTGCCCATGCCGCGCGTCTACCTCATCGACCAGGACCAGCCCAACGCCTTCGCCACCGGCCGCGATCCCGAGCATGCCGCGGTGGCCGCCACCACCGGCATCCTGAGGATGCTCAGCGCGCGGGAGCTGCGCGGGGTGATGGCGCACGAGCTGGCCCACGTGAAGCACCGCGACACCCTCATCTCCACCCTGTCCGCCACGGTGGCCGGGGCGATTTCGTCGCTTGCCCAGTTCGGCATGCTGTTCGGCGGCGGCAGCCGCGAGGGCGGGACGCACCCGGTGGCGCGGCTCATCATCCTGATCCTCGCCCCCCTGGCGGCCATGCTCATCCAGATGGCCATCTCCCGGGCGCGGGAATACGGCGCCGACCGGGGCGGCGCGCAGATCTCCGGCGACCCCGAGGCCCTCGCCAGCGCCCTGCGCAAGATCGAGGCCCATGCCCGCGGACTGCCCCTGGACCCTGCGGAGCGACACCCGGAGACCGCCCAGATGATGATCATCAACCCCCTGTCGGGGGGCGACCTGGCCGGCCTGTTCCGCACCCATCCGGCCACCGAGGAGCGCGTCCGCCGCCTCCTGGAACTGGCCCGGCGCGGGGTCTGAACTGGAGCGAGACGCACCCCCGGCGGGCACGGCCGACGGCAACATCCGCCGCCTGGCCGGCCGGGTGGTGGGCGCGGTCATCGAGGAGCGCCGCAGCCTTGACCGAGCCCTGGAATCGCTGCGGCTGGCCGGGCGAACGCGCGCCGCCGTGATGGACCTGAGCTATGGCGTCCTGCGCCAGTACGGCCTGCTGCGGGCGTTGCTGGACGCCCTGCTCGATCGCCCCCTGAGTGATCCGCCCCTCAGATACCTGCTGCTGGTCGGCCTCCAAGAGCTGCTGGCGGGCGAGACGCCGGCCTATGCCGTGGTCAACGAGACCGTGGCCGCCGCCCCGGCCCGCGCCCGCGGCCTGGTCAACGCCGTGCTGCGCAACTTCCAGCGACGGCGCGAGGCGCTGCTGGAGGCCGCCCGGAAAGACCCGGTGGCGCGCTGGAACCACCCGGGCTGGTGGATCGACCGGCTGCGCGACCAATATCCCGAGCATTGGCAGGTCATCCTCGAGGCCTGCAACGGCCATCCCCCCATGACCCTGCGCGTCAACCGGCGCCGCGCGAGCCTCGCCGGGTATCGCGACCGCCTCGGCCAGGCCGGGATGGAAGCGGAACAGACCGGTGAGTGGGCGCTCACCCTCGCCCGCCCGGTCAGCGTCGCGGACCTGCCCGGCTTTGCCGAGGGGCTGGTCTCGGTGCAGGACCTCGGCGCCCAGTACGCGGCGCCCCTCCTGGAATGCGCGGAGGGCATGCGCGTCCTGGACGCCTGCGCCGCGCCGGGCGGCAAGACGGGGCATCTGCTGGAGGCGTGGGGCCTGCGGCTCACCGCCCTGGACGCGGACGCCGGGCGCCTCGGGCGGGTGAAGGACAACCTTGCCCGACTGGGCCTCGTGGCGCCGATCCTGGCCGGCGATGCCGCGCGGCCACGGGACTGGTGGGACGGCCTGCCCTACGACCGCATCCTGCTCGACGCCCCCTGCAGCGCCTCCGGCGTGGTGCGCCGCCATCCCGGCGGCAAGTGGCTCAAGCGTTCCGGGGATGCAACAGCCCTGGCCGCGCGGCAGGCCGAATTGCTGGAGGCCCTTTGGCCATTGCTCGGCGTGGGTGGTAAATTGCTCTACGCCACCTGCAGCCTGTTCCGGGAAGAGAATCGGGACCGGATAACCACCTTCCTCGCGCGCCACCCGGAAGCCGTGGAAGAGCCCCTGGACCTGCCCGGCGGTCGAGCCGGCCAATTGCTGCCGAACGAACTTCACGACGGATTCTTCTATGCCCGCCTGGTCAAGACGTGATTTTCTCCGCGCCGCCGTGGCCTGCGCCGTCGCCCTCGGCCTGCCGCGGACGGCCGGCGCGGAGGGCATCCAGCTGCTGGCGGTGGAGATCGAGCAGCGCGGCGAGATCTGGCAGCTGTCGGGCGGATTCCGGATCCACCTCTCGCGTACCCTGGAGGACGCCCTCAGGCGCGGCGTGCAGCTCACCTTCGTGCAGGAATTCGAAGCCACGCGGCCACGCAGCTACTGGTTCGCCGAGGACATCGCCGAGCTGTCCCGCGTCATCCGGGTGTCCTACAACGCCCTGCTGCGCCAGTACTACGTGACGGTCGGCGGGGTCAGCGCCACCCATACCAGTCTCGACGACGCCCTGGACTTCGCCGGCGACTTCAGCGACTGGGCCGTCCTGCACCAGTCCCAGGTCCGGCGCAGGCACAGCTACGACCTGGCCGTGCGCATGTACCTGGACACCTCCCAGTTGCCCAAGCCGCTGCAGGTGAACGCCGTGGCCTCGCAGCGCTGGCAGCTGGACAGCGGCTGGCGGGAATGGACCTTCCAGCCGTGACCTTGGCCATCGGTCGGATCGGGCGACCGCGCCGATGATCTATCTGATCGTCGGCGGCGTGATCGTGGGCGGATCGCTGATCGCCCTGCTCTCGGTGGCCGCCGCGGACACCGCCCTGTTCGCGGAGAATTTCCCCCTCCTGCTGGGCATGAACGCGGTGGCCGTGGTGGCCCTGGCGCTGCTCATCGTCTACCAGGTCTACGTCCTGCGCCGGCGCATCCGCGCCGGGTTGTTCGGCGCCAAGCTCACCGCGCGCCTGACCCGCCTGTTCGTGCTGATGGCCCTGGTGCCGGGGCTGGTGGTCTACGCCGTGTCGGTGCAGTTCATCATCAAGTCCATCGAGTCCTGGTTCGACGTGCGGCTGGAAAAGGCCCTGGAGGGGGGCCTGTCCCTGGGCCAGTCGGCCCTGGAGTACCTGGAGCGGGACCTCGTCAAGAAGGCGGAGGGGCTCTCCCAGCGCCTCTCGGACCTGCCCGCCGCGGAGCAGCTGGACGACCTGAACGAACTGCGCGAGACGGCCGGGGTCCAGGAGCTGGCCCTGTTCGGCATGGACGGCCGCCTGCTCGGCTTCGCCTCGGCGGACAAGGGTGGCTTCATGCCCCCCTCCCTGGACCAGGGGGCCCTCTGGCAGGTGCGCCTGCAGCAGCCCTGGTCGCGGGTGGAGGCGAGCCCCGCCAGCCACGGCCTGAGCGTGCGGGTGGCGGCGCCGGTCAACGTGGTCTCCTTCTCCGATCCCCTGCGCGTGCTGCAGGTGACCCAGCCGGTGCCCGCCAACATGGCCCTGGCCGCCCTGCAGGTGGAGCAGGCGCGCGCCGAATACCAGGAACTGGCGGTCTCCCGCCTGGGGCTGAAGCGACTGTACGGCCTGTCGTTGACGCTGGCCCTGGCGATCGCCCTGTTCACCGCCATCTCGCTGGGCTTCCTGCTCTCCCAGCGGCTGGCCGCGCCGCTGCGCGCCCTGGCCCGCGGCACCCGGGCGGTGGCGCGCGGCGATTTCAGCCAGGTGCACACCGTGTCCAGCCGCGACGAGCTGGGCATGCTCACCCAGTCCTTCAACCGCATGACCCAGCAGTTGGCCGAGGCGCACACGGCCGCCCAGGAGCACCAGGACCGGCTGCAGGAGGCCAAGGCCTACCTGGAGGGGGTGCTGGCCCGACTGACCACCGGCGTGGTGACCCTGGACGAGCAGCTGGTGGCGCGCATCGTCAATCCCGCCGCCGCCGCCATCCTGGGCGTGGAACGCGCCAGCCTGGAGGGGCGGCCCCTGGACCGCTGGGGGGACCCTGGCAGTCCGTTGCATCACCTGGCGATGGTCATCCGGGAACACTTCCAGCGCGCCGCCACCAGCAGCTGGCAGGGGCAATGGGAATATGTCCGCGGCGAGGGCGTGCGCGCCCTGATCATGCGCGGGGCGCCGCTCACCGCCCACGCCACGCCCGATTACGCCCTGGTCATCGACGACATCACCCGTCTGGTGCAGGCCCAGCGCGACGCGGCCTGGGGCGAGGTGGCCCGCCGCCTGGCTCACGAGATCAAGAATCCACTCACCCCCATCCAGCTGTCCGCCGAGCGCCTGCAGGTGAAGCTCGCCGATCGGCTGGACAACGCCTCGCGCGCCACCCTGGTGCGCTCCACCGACACCATCATCAACCAGGTGGCGGCCCTCAAGGGATTGGTGGATGCCTTCTCCCAGTATGCGAAACTACCCGCGCCGCGCATCGAGCGACTGGACCTGAACGACCTGATCAACGAGGTGGCCGTGCTGTACGAAAGCCATACCCATCTCAGCCTGGCGCTGAGCGAGGGCCTGCCGCCGGTGGCGGGCGACGCGGCCCTGCTGCGCCAGGTGCTGCACAATCTGCTCAAGAACGCTGACGAGGCCCTCGCGGAGGTGGAGAATCCCCTCCTGCGCGTCGCCACCCGCCTGGCGGAAGACGGCGTCGAGTTATGCGTGACCGACAACGGGCCGGGCTTCCCGGAGCAGCTGTTCAGCCGGTTGTTCGAGCCCTACGCCACCACCAAGGCCAAGGGTACCGGCCTGGGTCTGGCGGTGGTGAGAAAGATCGTTGAAGAGCACCATGGCGTGATCGAGGTGCGTAATTTGGAGGGCGGCGGCGCCCAGGTGTGCGTGACCCTGCCCGTACTGGAGTCGAACCATGAGTGAAATCCTGGTGGTGGATGACGAACCGGGTATCCGTACCCTGGTCCAGGAGATACTGGAAGAGGAAGGCTACGAGGTGCGTCTCGCCGAGAACGGCGAGACCGCCCGCCAGGCCATGCTCGAACGTCAGCCCGATCTCGTGCTGCTGGACATCTGGATGCCCGACCTGGACGGCATCAGCCTGCTCAAGGAATGGGTCAGCACCGGCCAGGCCGGCATGCCGGTGGTGATGATGTCCGGCCACGGCACGGTGCATACCGCCGTCGAGGCCACTCGACTGGGCGCCTTCGATTTCCTGGAGAAGCCGGTCCCCTACAAGCGGTTGCTGGAGACCGTCGAGCGCGCCCTGCGCCAGGCGCCCAAGCCCGCCGAACTGCCCGCGAATCTGGCGGCACTTGGCGAGGGCGAGGCGGTGCAGTTGATGCTCAACAAGCTCAGGCATGCCGCGGCCAGCGAGGGCCCCATCCTGCTGTCCGCCGAGCCCGGCGCCGGCGCCGAGGAGTGCGCCCAGTTCCTGCGCCAGCCCAAGACCCCCTGGGTGGTGGCCGCTGACCTCAACCGGCTGGCGGACAGGCCGCTGGAACTGCTCGCCGAGGCCAAGGGCGGCCTGCTGTTCATCCCCGAGGTGGGCAACCTCACGCCCTTCCAGCAGCGCGGCCTGCAGATGATCCTGGCCAGGCGGTCGGAGTATGCCGCCCGGGTGGTCTGCGCCAGTTCGGTGAACCTGGCGGAGAAGGCCGCCCAGGGCGGCTACTCGCGCGACCTCTACAACGCCCTGGCCCGGGTGGCGGTGCGCGTGCCCCCCTTGCGCGAGCACGCCGAGGACATCCCCATCCTGGCGAACCGGGTGCTGGCCCAGGTCGCGGAGCAGCACGGCGGCACGCCGCGGCGCTTTTCCGCCGAGGCGCTGCGGGTCCTGGGCGCGCATGCGTGGCCGGGCAACCTGGACGAATTGCGCAACGTGGTGAGCAGTCTGGCCGTGGCGGCGGACGGCGAGGTGATCGAGGCGGCGGACGTCAACGCCATGCTCGGCGTGTCCGAGCACGACACCCCGGTGGCCATGGGCCTGCGCATCGACATGCCGCTCAAGGACGCGCGCGACGAATTCGAGCGCACCTACCTGGTCGCCCTGCTCGAGGCGTGCGGCTGGGCGGTGAGCAAGGCCGCCACCCGGGCCGGCATGGAACGCACCGCCTTCTATCGCAAGCTGAAGTCCCTGGGCATAGAATTGCCCCATCGCACGAATGACTGACAGGTCGGCGCAGGGCCTTCGCCGCGCGACGCGACGCGGGCCGCCTGCCCCGCCCCGCTCCCTCCACCGCGCCCCTGCCCGCTCGGCCCTCGACACATGAAGATCATCATCCTCGGCGCCGGCCAGGTCGGCTCCAACCTGGCCGCCAGCCTGGTCTCTGAGGCCAACGACATCACCGTGGTGGATGTCGACGCGGCCAAGCTCGCCACCCTGCAGGACCGCTTCGACCTGCGCACCGTCCTCGGGCATGGCTCGCAGCCCTCGGTGCTGCGGGCGGCCGGCGCCCAGGACGCCGACATGCTGGTGGCCGTCACCCTGTCCGACGAGACCAACATGGTGGCCTGCAAGCTGGCCGCCACCCTGTTCAACATCCCCACCAAGATCGCCCGCATCCGCTCCGCTGACTACATGCGGCACCCCGAGCTGTTCGGGCCCGAGCACCTGGCGGTGGACTACACCATCAGCCCGGAGCAGGAGATCACCGCCTATCTGCGCCGCCTCATCGACTATCCCGAGGCCCTGCAGGTGATGGACTTCGCCGACGGCCGCATCCGCCTGGTGGCGGTGCGGGCGCACGGCGGCTTCCTGGTCGGCCACGAGCTGCGCTACCTGCGCGAGCATCTGCATCTGGTGCTGCGCGAACGCCCCCAGCTGGAGAAGGTCGACGCGCGGGTGGCGGCCATCTATCGCCAGGATCGTTCCATCGTGCCGACCGGCAACACCGTGGTGCAGGAGGGCGACGAGGTGTTCTTCCTGGCCGCCACCGAGAACATCCGCGCCGTGCTGAAGGAGATCCACCGCGCCGACCAGTCCGTGCGCCGGGTGATGATCGCCGGCGGCGGCAACATCGGCAGCCGCCTGGCCGAGGCCCTGGAAGAGGACTACGAGGTCAAGCTGGTGGACCACAACAAGAAGCGCGCCGAGCAACTGGCCGAGCGCCTGCGGCACACCCTGGTGCTGGTCGGCGACGCCACCGACGAGGAGCTACTGGAACAGGAGAGCATCGCCGGCATGGACGTGTTCTGCGCCCTGACCAACGACGACGAGGACAACATCATGTCCTCGCTGCTGGCCAAGCGCATGGGCGCCAAGAAGGTCATCGCCCTGATCAACCGCGGCGCCTACGTGGACCTGCTGCAGGGCGGCGAGATCGACATCGCCCTGTCGCCCGCCCAGGCGACCCTCGGACCCCTGCTCACCCATATCCGGCGCGGCGACATCACCGTGGTGCACAGCCTGCGGCGCGGCGCCGCCGAGGCGATGGAGGTGGTGGCGCACGGCGACCGCCGCTCCTCCAAGCTGGTCGGGCGCCGCATCGAGGAGATCGGGCTGCCGGAGGACGTCACCATCGGCGCCATCCTGCGCGGCGAGGAGGTGATCATCGCCCACCACGACACGGTGATCGAGGCCGAGGACCACGTCATCCTGTTCGTCCCCAACAAGCGCATGGTGCCCAAGGTGGAGCGGCTGCTGCAGGTGGGCTTCGGCTTCTTCTGATCGCGAGCGTTCATGCACAGACTCTTCCCCGTCCTGTCGGTGCTGGGCAAGGTGCTGATGCTGTTCGCGCTGACCATGCTGTTCCCCCTGGTGGTTTCCCACCTGACCCGGGACGGGGCCGAATCCGCCTATGACGAGGCTATCCTGATCACCTTCGCGGCCGGTCTGCTGCTCTGGCTCGCTACCCGTCACGCCAAGCGGGAGTTGGTGCCGCGCGACGGCTTCCTGCTGGCCGTGCTGATCTGGACCACCCTGGCGTTGTTTGCCACGCTGCCGCTGATGTTCTACCTACCCGACCTGTCGTTCACCGACGCCTATTTCGAGACCGTCTCCGGGCTCACCACCACGGGTTCCACGGTGCTCTCCGGGCTGGACGACCTGCCGGTGTCGATCAACCTGTGGCGCGGCGAACTGGTCTTCCTGGGCGGCATGGGGCTGATCGTGCTGGCCGTGGCGGTGCTGCCGTTGCTGGGCGTCGGCGGCATGCAGCTGTACAAGGCGGAGACGCCTGGGCCGATGAAGGACGTCAAGCTCACCGCGCGCATCTCCGAGACGGCCAAGGGTCTGTGGGGGGTCTACGTGATCATCGCCACGGCCTGCGGCCTCAGCTTCTGGCTGGCCGGCATGAACTGGGCGGACGCCGTCATGCACACCTTCACGACCATGGGCTTGGGCGGTTTTTCCTCGCATGACGCGAGCTTCGGCTACTTCAACTCGCCCCTCATCGAGGCCATCGCCATCGTCTTTATGCTGGTGGCCGGGGTGAACTTCGCCACCCACTTCGTCGCCTTCCGCGGCCGCAGCCTCAAGGCCTATTTCCGCGACGTCGAGGCGAAGGGCTTCTGGCTGGTCACCCTCTATAGCTGCCTGGGCGTCGCCCTCTACCTGTTCCTGATGGGCACCTATCCTGACTACCCAACCGCCCTGCGCTTCGCCGCCTTCAACACGGTCTCGATCGCCACCAGCACCGGCTTCGCCAACACCGATTTCAACCTGTGGCCGATCTTCGCCCCGCTTTGGATGCTGTTCCTGTCCAGCTTCGCCTCCAGTTCCGGTTCCACGGGGGGCGGCATCAAGATGATCCGTGCCATCGTGCTGTTCCGCCAGGGTCTGCGCGAGATGGTTCGCCTGCTGCATCCCCACGCGATAGTGCCTCTCAAGGTCGGGCACGAGGTGGTGCCGAACAATATCGTTTTCGCGGTGCTGGCCTTCTTCTTCCTGTACGTCTCCAGCGTCTGCAGCCTGAGCCTGGTCATGCTCGCCAGCGGCCTCGACGTCATCACCGCCTTCACCGCGGTGGTCGCCAGCATCAACAATACCGGGCCGGGCTTGAACCAGGTCGGCCCCGCCACCACCTACGCGGTGCTGAACGACTTCCAGATCTGGGTGTGCATCTTCGCCATGCTGCTCGGCCGCTTGGAACTGTTCACCCTGTTCGTGCTGCTGACCCCTGCATTCTGGCGAAAGTGAAATGGAGACGGGATGAGTGCGCTGGAAACCTTCGAGAAGATGCTCGCCCAGGGGCGCGACAACGCCCTGCTGCGCTATTCCCTGGGCAACGAATACGCCAAGCTGGGGCGCCACGTCGAGGCGGTGGTCCAGCTCAGGGAGGCGGTGCGCCAGGATCCCAACTACTCGGCCGCCTGGAAGCTGCTCGGCAAGGCTCTGGCCGAGACCGGCGAACTCGCCGAGTCGCTTGAGGTCTACCGGCAGGGCATCGCCGCGGCCGAGGCCAGGGGGGACCTCCAGGCCGCCAAGGAAATGACGGTGTTCGCCCGGCGGCTGGAGAAGCGGCTTGGCGGGGAACCCTCCGACCCCGCCGCCGGCGGATGACGCCAGGGCCCCCTTGGGCTACCATCAACCCCATCGACCCATCTTTCAGGAGTACCGACCATGGCGCGCATGGTGCAATGCATCAAACTGGGCCGCGAGGCCGAAGGCATGGACTTTCCGCCCTATCCCGGCGATCTGGGCAAGCGGATCTTCGAGGGTGTCTCCAAGGAGGCCTGGCAGGGCTGGATCCGGCTGCAGACCATGATCATCAACGAGAACCGCCTCAACCTGGCCGACGCCCAGCACCGCAAGTACCTGATGGAGCAGGCCGAGAAGTACTTCTTCGGCGAAGGCGTCGGCGCGCCGCAGGGCTACGTGCCCGGCAAGTGACGCCGCCGCCGCCGAGCAGACCATGACCGACCCCGCCTCCGACAAGACCACCCACTTCGGCTACCAGACCGTCGCCGAGGCGGAAAAGGCCGGCCGCGTGGCCGAGGTGTTCCACTCCGTGGCCGAGCGCTACGACGTCATGAACGACCTCATGTCCATGGGGCTGCACCGCGTATGGAAGCACTTCCTCGCCGGCCAGGCCGCCCTGCGGCCCGGCATGAGGTGCCTGGACATCGCCGGCGGCACCGGCGACATCGCCCGGCTGCTGGCCGACGGCGTGGGACCGACCGGCGAGGTCTGGCTCACCGACATCAACGGCTCCATGCTGGCGGTCGGGCGCGACCGCATGCTCGACGAGGGGCGCCTGCTGCCCTGCGCCCAGTGCGACGCCGAGCACATCCCCTTCCCGGCCGACTACTTCGACCGGGTCACCGTCGCCTTCGGCCTGCGCAACATGACCCACAAGGACGCGGCGCTCGCGGAGATGCACCGCGTGCTGCGGCCCGGCGGCAAGCTGCTGGTGCTGGAGTTCTCCAAGGTGGCCAGGCCCCTGGCGCCCCTCTACGACGCCTATTCCTTCCGGATCCTGCCGCGCCTCGGGCAGCTGGTGGCCAAGGACGCCGAGAGCTACCGCTACCTGGCCGAGTCCATCCGCATGCACCCCGACCAGGAGACCCTGAAAGGGATGCTGGAGCAGGCGGGATTCTCGAAAGTGGACTACTTCAACCTCACCCTCGGCGTGGTGGCCTTGCACACCGGCTATAAGCTCTAGCAGGGATATTTCACGCTGCACGCCCGGGCTGAGCGAGCCCAAGGCCGACCCCTTGGCCAGCCAGGATCTTCCGGCAAGACATCTCCCAGCGTCCCCCAGGATGGGCTGTCGGTATTTTTTACACTCGCGGCCGCGATGGGGCATGAGCCCCTTTTCGATTCAATCAGTTGCGCACAGGCATGACGCTTGCTTGGTTGTGCATTGGGCAATCGGACAGGTCTTGGCGCGCCGCCAGGCCGGGGAGCCCACATACACAAAAATCTGAACAACGAACCGGGAGAGACACATGCGCGAAATGCCCCTCAGATTCCGGGCCACCGCCCTCGCCGCCGCGCTGGCGGCCTGCCTGCCGTCCGTGCCAGCCCAGGCCCTGGACGGCTTCGACCCGACCAGCCCGGCGGTGACCGGCGCCTACGCCGGCCCGGCCACCCCGGACAAGCTGGCCGCCGCCCTGGCGGGACTCAAGCCCCTGCTGCGGGAACTGCCCCTCATCACGCCGCCGGGACCGTGCTGGTTTTGCGGTTCCGGCGGGGTCGTCATCGGTGGTGGCGGCAACTGGAGTGGCGTGATCATTACCACGCCCCCCCTGGTGGACTGGGATTACTTCGCCGCCCCGCCGGAGGAATACTGGGTGGGCAGCGATGCCGACCTGTCCCCGCTGGGCGAGCCGGCCCTGCTGGCCCACACCCGCCTGATGCTGACGGGCAGCTTCGCCAGCGGGCGCGACTTCGTCATCGGCAACCCGGCCTACGGCCCCGACTATCGGCCATCCGAACAGTTCGCCGCGCCGATTCTCATGGACGGGGATGGCAATCCCAGCGGAGTCTCCGCCCCTTCGCGCCCTTACGACGGGGGACCCGGCTACATCGACACCGACTGGCACATGCTGAAGATCACCGGCGTGGTGACGTCCCACCAGAAACTCCACAAGGAAGGCGAAGGCACCCTCTGGCTGACCGGCGCCAACGTCTGGAACGCCGTGCCGGAGGTGCGCGCCGGGATCCTGAAGGGCGACGCCGCCAGCCTCGACACCGCCATCGTCAACCGGGGGCTGGTCGAGTTCCACCAGCAGGCTGACGGCGTCTATCGCCACCAGATCAGCGGCGGCGGCGCCCTGCGCAAGACCGGCGCGGGGGTCCTGACCCTCACGGCGGCGCAACGGCACACGGGCGGCACCACGGTGGCCGAGGGCACCCTCGCCCTGGCGGAGGCGGGCGGGCTACCCGGCGAGGGTCGTCTGCTCGTGGCGGCGCAGGGCACGCTGGACCTGACCGGGGTAGGGGTCGAACCGGTGTTGCGCCGCCTGGAAGGGGAAGGCCGGGTGTTGCTGGGCGAGCGCGGACTGACCCTGGACATCGACAACGAATACGACTGGGTGGATACCTCCTTCGCCGGCGCCCTCGACGGCGCGGGCGCCGTCACGGTGCGCGGCGAGGCCTATGCCCTCACCGGCGCCAACAGCTTCTCCGGCGGCCTGAACGTGGTGAACACCACCCTGGGCGTGGGCCAGGCCGCCAGCATGGGCTCGGGTCAGGTGCGGCTGGATGCCGGCACGCTGCGCATGCTGGCGCCGATGCATGCCACCCAGGCCCTGCGCGTGGACGGCGTCGGCAACCTGGACAGCGACGGCCACGATGTGGTCTGGCTCGGGCATATCGCCGGCGGCGGCCATCTCACCAAGACGGGCGAGGGCACCCTGGCCCTGCGGGCGGCAAACGGCTTCGGCGGGGAGGTCACGGTGGCCGCGGGCGGCATCAAGCTGTCCGGCGCCGGCAGCCTGGACGCCGCCCAGCGCGTGACGGTGGACGGCGTGCTGGACCTCGCGGAGACGGATGCCGCCCGCACGATCCGGCGCCTGGAGGGCTCGGGCAGGGTCCTGCTGGGCAGCGCGGGCATGGTCCTCGGCGCGGATGGCGACAGCTCCAGCTTTTTCGGCACCCTCTCCGGCGCCGGCGGCATCACCAAGGTGGGCACTGGCGAGCAGGCCCTGTACGGGAGCAACGACTACGACGGTCCCACCCTCGTCCTCGCCGGCACCCTGAGGGGGGCGCCCCAGGCCCTGGGCCAACGGGTCGTCAACCAGGCCACCCTGGTCTTCGATCAGGGCGGCGGCCTGGACGGCATCGCCGCCTGGTCCGGCGACATCGAGGGCAGCGGGCGGGTCGTCAAGTCCGGCGATGGCGTCCTCTGGCTGCGCGGCCGCAACACGCACACCGGCGGCACCGTGGTGGAACAGGGCGTGCTGATCGGCAACACCGCCAGCCTGCCCGGCGACATCGAGACCCACGCCGGTCTGGCCTTCTACCAGGTGGCGGACGGCACCTATGCCGGCCGGGTCAGCGGCGGCGGCAGCCTGTTGAGCTACGGACCCGGCGCCCTGACCCTCGCCGGCGCCAACACCCACACAGGCGGCACCGCCTTCGGCAACACCCTGCGCGTTGCCCGGGACGAGAACCTGGGCGGACCCCAGTCGGGGCTATTGATCGCCGGCGGCACCCTGCAGGCCCTCGACCGGCTCACCCTCAACCGTCATGTGGCGCTCGGCGAGGCAGGCGCCCGCTTCGACAGCAACGGCCACGACATCATCCTGAACGGCCGCATCGACGGGCCGGGCGGCGTCACCAAGCTGGGCGAGGGCGTGCTGTTCCTCGCCGGCGAGCACGGCTACATCGGACCCACCCGTGTGGAAGGGGGCGGCATGGTGGTCGATGGCAGCTTCGCCGGCGACGTGGAGGTGCTGTCGGGCGCCTGGTTCGAAGCCAAGGGCCGGGTGGGCGGCAACCTGACGGTGGCCGACGGGGCAAGCTTCAGTGCCGGCAACTCGCCGGGCCGGCTGACGGTGGATGGCGATTTCCTGGCCCGCGGCGAGATCCTGGTGGAACTCGGCGGGCCGCAGGGCGGTGATTTCATCCAGGTGGGCGGGCAGGTCGAGTTGGCCGGCGCCCATTTTCGCTTCGTCCTGCTGGACGCCAGCCGGCCGCTGGATGGCGGCGGCCTGAGCTTCCTGATCGCCTCGGGCGGCATCACCGGCCTGGAGACCGCCAGCTTCGATTTCGATGCCGGGTTGGCCGGCTATCGCGTCGCCCAGGGCGGCAACAACCTGTACCTGGCCCCGGTGCCCGAGCCGCGGACCTGGGCACTGCTCCTGGCCGGTCTCGGTCTGGTCGGATTCGCCGCCGGTCGGCGCCCGCTCCGCGCGGGCACTTCGCGTGACCTGGGTGCCTGAACGCCGCGCAACCCCGACCTCAACCGCTCAACCGCCCTCGAAACAGGGAAAGAATCAGAACGCCATCGCCCAGTTATAGCGCCCTGGCCGCCGCAGTCTCCGGGACGTCCCCGGCGAGGGTGGCTGGCCGGGCTGGCGCTGGGCTACACCTCGCACTCCCCCGCCAGCTCCGCCCGGCCGGTCTCGTCCACTGATTCGATGCGCACGTCGTAGCCCCACAGGCGGGCGATGTGGCGCAGCATCTCCGGCGTCGATTCGCCCAGGGGACGGCGATTGTGCATGGCGTGGCGCAACGTGAGCGAGCGGTCGCCGTAGACGTCCACGTTCCACACCTGGATGTTGGGCTCCCGGTTGCCGAGGTTGTACTGGTCGGCCAGCTGCTGGCGGATGGCCCGGTAGCCGGCGTCGTCGTGGATGGCGGCGATCTCCAGTTGCTCCTCCTGGTCGTCGTCCACCACGTTGAACAGCTTCATCTCGCGGATCAGCCGCGGCGACAGGTACTGGGCGATGAAGCTCTCGTCCTTGAAGTTGCGCATGGCGAAGTCAAGGCTCTTCACCCAGTCCGTGCCGGCAATCTCCGGGAACCAGCGGCGGTCCTCCTCGGTCGGCTGCTCGCAGATGCGGCGCAGGTCGCGGAACATGGCGAAGCCCAGGGCATAGGGGTTGATGCCGCCGTACATGCGGCTGTAGTAGGGCGGCTGGTAGACGACGTTGGTGTGCGACTGCAGGAACTCCATCATGAAGCCGTCGGTGAGCCGCCCCTCCTCGTACAGGTGGTTGAGCAGGGTGTAGTGCCAGAAGGTCGCCCAGCCCTCGTTCATCACCTGGGTCTGGCGCTGCGGGTAGAAGTACTGGGCGATCTTGCGCACGATCCTCACCAGCTCGCGCTGCCACGGCTCCAGGCGCGGGGCGTTCTTCTCGATGAAGTAGAGCAGGTTCTCCTGGGGCTCGGGCGGGAAGCGCCGCTCCTTCCTGGCCTGCTCCGCCGCCTCCTTCACCGGTACGGTGCGCCACAGGTCGTTGACCTGGGACTGCAGGTAGTCCTCGCGCTCGCGCTGGCGAGCCTGCTCCTTGGCCATGGACAGCCGGGCCGGGCGCTTGTAGCGGTCGACGCCATGGTTCATCAGGGCGTGGCAGGAGTCCAGGATCTCCTCCACCGCCTCCTCGCCGTGGCGCTCCTCGCACTCGGCGACGAAGTTGCGCGCGAACACCAGGTAGTCGAGGATGCCCTCGGCGTCGGTCCAGGTGCGGAACAGGTAGTTGCCCTTGAAGAAGGAGTTGTGGCCGTAGGAGGCATGGGCGATCACCAGCGCCTGCATGGTCATGGTGTTCTCTTCCATGAGGTAGGCGATGCAGGGGCTGGAGTTGATGACGATCTCGTAGGCGAGGCCCATGTGGCCCCGCTTGTAGTTCTTCTGGGTGGACATGAACTGCTTGCCGAAGCTCCAGTGGTGGTAGCCCACCGGCATGCCCACCGAGGAGTAGGCGTCGATCATCTGCTCCGAGGTGATCACCTCGATCTGGTTGGGATAGGTGTCCAGGCCGTAGTGGGCGGCCACCCGGCCGATCTCGCGGTCGTACAGGCGCAGCAGTTCGAAGGTCCACTCGGAGCCCTCGGAGAGGTATTGGCGCACCTTGACCGCCTGCCTGTCGGTCGTCTCTTCCATCATGCCGCCTTCTTCCTGAACAGTTCGCGGAACACGGGATAGATGTCCTCCAAGCCGAGGATGCGCTGCATGGCGAACTGGCGGCTGACAGACTTCACGTACGCGTACTCGTGCCACAGGCTCTGCGGATGCTCGGCCTGGATCTCCACGTAGGCGTAGTACTGCACGGCGGGCAGCAGGTCCTGGAGCAGCAGCTCCCGGCAGCGCGGCGAGTCGTCCTCCCAGTTGTCGCCGTCGGAGGCCTGGGCGGCGTAGATGTTCCAGGCCGCGCTCGGGTAGCGCTCGCGGATGATGTCGCGCATCAGCTCCAGGGCGCTGGAGACCACCGTGCCGCCGGTCTCGCGCGAGGCGAAGAAGTCCTCCTCGTCCACCTCCTTGGCCACCGTGTGGTGGCGGATGAACACCAGGTCGATCTTCTCGTAGCTGCGCGTCAGGAACAGGTAGAGCAGCATGAAGAAGCGCTTGGCGATGTCCTTGCGCGCCTCGTCCATGGAGCCCGACACGTCCATCAGGCAGAACATCACCGCCTGGCTGGAGGGCTGCGGCTTGTCGGCGCGGTTGGCGTAGCGCAGGTCCCAGGTGTCCAGGAAGGGGACGGCGGCCACCCGTGCCCTGAGGGCGGTGATCTCCTCGCGCAGTTCGTCGGCCTCGGGGCTCGCGCCTTCGCCCTTTGCCTCCAGTTCGGCCAGGGCCTCCTCGGCCTCGCGCAGGGCCTCGCGCGGGCCGGCCGCCATGGCCAGGCGCCGGCCGATGGCCTGCTTCATGGAGCGCACCACGTGCAGGTTGGACGGGTTGCCCTGGCTGACGAAGCCGGCGCGCACCCGTTTCACCTCGGGCACGGCGGTGAGCTGCTTCTTCACCAGGTCCGGCAGGGCCAGGTCCTCGAAGAAGTAGTTCATGAACTCTTCCCTGGACAGCTCGAAGACGAACTCGTCCATGCCCTCGCCGTCCGGCGAGCCGCCCCCGCCGCCCTGGCCGGAGCCGCCGTCCGGGCGGTCCACCCGGTCGCCGGTGACGAACTCGCGGTTGCCCGGATGGACGATCGAGCGCCTGCCGCCCGGTCCGTGGTGGAACACCGGCTCGCTGAGGTCCTTGGACGGGATGGAGATCTTCTCGCCGCGTTCCAGGTCGGCCACCTTGCGGCCCGACACCGCCTCCGTCACCGCCTTGCGGATCTGGCCCTTGAAGCGGCGCAGGAAGCGCTGCCGGTTGACGGCGCTGCGGTTCTTGCCCGAGAGGCGGCGGTCGACGAACTGGCTCATGGCCTCATGTGCCTCGGAGCGCGGCGCACGCTGGCTGGACGCTCACGACGCCTTCCTCGCGCGCAGGTACCACTCGGCCAGCAGGCGCACCTGCTTGTCGGTGTAGCCCTTGGCCACCATGCGCTGGACGAACTCGTGGTGCTTCTTCTGCTCGTCGCTGGAGGCCTTGGCGTTGAACGAGATCACCGGCAGCAGGTCCTCGGTGCTGGAGAACATGCGCTTCTCGATCACCGCGCGCAGCTTCTCGTAGCTGGTCCAGGCCGGGTTCCTGCCGTGGTTTTGCGCCCGGGCGCGCAGCACGAAGTTGACCACCTCGTGGCGGAAGTCCTTCGGGTTGGCAATGCCGGCCGGCTTCTCGATCTTCTCCAGCTCGGCGTTGAGCTGCGCGCGGTCGAGGATCTCGCCGGTGTCGGGGTCGCGGAACTCCTGGTCCTGGATCCACATGTCGGCGTAGGTCACGTAGCGGTCGAAGATGTTCTGGCCGTATTCCGAGTAGGACTCCAGGTAGGCGGTCTGCAGCTCCTTCTCGATGAACTCCGCGTAGCGCGGCGCCAGGTACTCCTTCAGGTAGGCGACGTAGCGGCTCTCCACCTCGGGCGGGAACTGCTCCTGCTCGATCTGCTGCTCCAGCACGTAGAGCAGGTGCACCGGGTTGGCGGCGATCTCGCTGTGGTCGAAGTTGAACACCCTGGACAGGATCTTGAAGGCGAAGCGGGTGGAGATGCCGGACATGCCCTCGTCGACCCCGGCGAAATCCCGATACTCCTGATAGCTTTTCGCCTTGGGGTCGGTGTCCTTGAGGTTCTCGCCGTCGTAGATGCGCATCTTGGAGTAGATGCTGGAGTTCTCCGGCTCCTTGACGCGGGTCAGCACCGAGAACTGGGCCAGCATCTCCAGGGTGCCCGGCGCGCAGGGCGCCTCCGAGAGCGAACTGTTGGCGAGCAGCTTGTCGTAGATCTTCACCTCGTCGGACACGCGCAGGCAGTAGGGCACCTTGACGATGTAGATGCGGTCGAGGAAGGCCTCGTTGTTCTTGTTGTTGCGGAAGGCGGTCCACTCGCTCTCGTTGCTGTGCGCCAGCACGACGCCGTCGAAGGGGATGGCGCCGAAGCCCTCGGTGCCCTTGTAGTTGCCTTCCTGGGTGGCGGTGAGGAGCGGATGCAGCACCTTGATCGGCGCCTTGAACATCTCCACGAACTCCATCAGGCCCTGGTTGGCCAGGCAGAGGCCGCCCGAGTAGCTGTAGGCGTCCGGGTCGTCCTGGGAGTATTTCTCCAGCTTGCGGATGTCCACCTTGCCGACCAGGGAGGAGATGTCCTGGTTGTTCTCGTCGCCCGGCTCGGTCTTGGAGATGCCCACCTGGCCCAGCACCGAGGGCCAGCGCTTGATGACGCGGAACTTGGTGATGTCGCCGTTGTATTCATGCAGGCGCTTCACCGCCCAGGGCGACAGCACCTTGTTCAGATAGCGGCGCGGGATGCCGTACTCCTGCTCCAGGATGTCGCCGTCCTCGTCGGCGGAGAACAGGGCCAGGGGCGAATCGTTCACCGGCGAGCCCTTGATGGCGTAGAAGGGGGCGTGCTCCATGAGGTGCTTCAGTTTCTCGGCGAGCGAGGATTTGCCGCCACCGACGGGACCCAGCAGGTAGAGGATCTGCTTCTTCTCCTCCAGGCCCTGGGCGGCGTGGCGGAAGTAGGAGACGATCTGCTCGATGGTCTCCTCCATGCCGTAGAAGTCCTTGAAGGCGGGGTAGAGCTTGATCACCTTGTTGGAGAAGATGCGCGACAGGCGCGCATCCTGGCGGGTGTCGACGAGAGTCGGCTCGCCGATGGCGGCCAGCATGCGCTCCGCCGCCGTGGCGTAGGCCATGCGGTCGGTCTTGCAGATGTTGAGGAATTCCTCGAGGGAGTATTCCTCTTCCTCGCGGCGATAACGGGCGATGTACTGGTTGAACAGGCTCATGATCACCTCTCTCCTTGCGATGGCCGACCGGGCCGTATCTGCTACTAGCAACGCGCGTGCCATCGACGACCCCGGCGCGTATCGATTTCTTTGACATCCCTGCCACGCTTTGGTGCCACCGCCGTTCCGGGACCGCGCCGGGCGGCGTAGGGGTAGGTCGCCATGCACCGGCATGGTGCATATGGCCCGAAGGCATACCACATTAACGGCGACTGACGCAGGGACTGGAGGCGCAATGGCAGAGCGGCCCATGCCGCGGCGCGGTCGGCCGCCGGCACCCGCCTACTTCTTCCGGGCGCGCGGATGGGCCTGGTCGTAGACCTGGGCGAGGTGCTGGTAGTCCAGGTGGGTATAGACCTGTGTCGTCGACAGGCTGGCGTGGCCAAGCATCTCCTGCACCGCGCGCAGGTCGCCGGAGGACTGCAGCAGGTGGGAGGCGAAGGAATGGCGCAGGGCGTGGGGATGCACCCGCTGGGCAATGCCGCGCGCCAGGGCCAGCCGCCCGAGTTGCGCCTGCACCACGCGGGGGGCGATGCGCGCGCCGCGCGCGCCGACGAACAGGGCGCGCTCGTCGCGGGCGAGTTGGTGACGCACCGCCAGCCAGTCGTCCAGGGCGGCCAGGGCCTGGCGGCCGACCGGCACGATGCGCGTCTTGCGCCCCTTGCCGGTCACCGTCACCTCGCCCGTGTCGCGCGACAGGTCGCCCAGGTCCAGGCCGACCAGCTCGGCCAGGCGCAGGCCGGAGGAATACATCAGCTCGAACATGGCCCGGTCGCGCCGCGCGAGGGGTGCGTCGGGCGCCCCGGCATCGCTCGCCCCCAGCATGCGCTGCATCTCGTCGGGCGACAGGGTGTGGGGCAGGCGTCGGGCACCCTTGGGCGGGCGCAGGCCGGCGCAGGGATTGGCCGGCACGCGCCCCTGCCGGCCCAGCCAGGCATAGAAGCTGCGCCAGGCCGACAGCATGCGCGCCAGGCTGCTGGCGGCGTAGCCCTGGGCGTGCAGGCCGGCCAGGCAGCGGCGCAGGTCCTGGGGGTGCAGCGCCTCCGGCGCCCGCTCGGCGGCGCAGCGCGCCAGCCGGGCAAGGTCGCCGGCGTACAGGTCGACGCTGCGCGGGCTGTAGTGCCGGCCCCTGAGGTGGGCGAGGAAGGCGTCGATGTCCTGCGCGAGGCTCACGGCGGCAGGCGGTTCAGGGCAGGAAGCGGCTCAACGCCCCCCCGGACAGCTCGGCCAGCCAGGTCAGGTAGAGGGTGCCCATCTCCGGGTAGAAGCGCTGCGCGTCCTGGGAGGCCAGCACCACCAGTCCCCCGGAATTCGCCTCGCGCAACGGGGCCAGGGCGAAGGAGCGCAGCTGCGGCCCGGTCTCGCCGAACCAAGCGCGCACCTCGTCGGGCGCCTCCGCGCCGCACAGCGGATGGCCCAGCTCCATCGCCAGCCGGCGCGTGTTCTCGCTCACCGGGGTGAATTCCGCCAGGGCCGGCGGGGCGTCCTCGGTCCACAGGCGCAGGGCCGTATGGGGCACGGCGAAATCCTCGCGCAGGCTCAGGTAGAGGGCGGCCAGGGCGGCGTCCAGGCTGCGCGCGCGCATCAGGCCGAGGGCCAGCTTGTGCAGCTTCTCGCCGATGGCGTCGTTCTCCTCGGCGAACTGGATCAGCTCGCGCAGCTTGGCCTCCAGGCCGCGCGAGCGGTCGCGCAGCTGCAGCACCTGCCGCTCGCCCAGGGAGACGGCCTGGCCGCTGTAGGGGTTGGGCACGCTGAGGCTGGTGAGGAGATCGGCGTGGGCGTTGAAGAAGTCGGGATGCTCGCGGAGGAACTGGGCGACCTGCTCTTGATTGACGTGGCTCATAGCTCGATTTCACCTTGGTAAACGGTTGCCGCCGGGCCGGTCATGTACACCGGGTTGTCCGCCCCGGACCAGCGGATGATCAGTTCGCCGCCGCGGGTGTGCACGGTCACGGCGGCATCCAGCAGGCCGCGGGTCATGCCGGCCACCGCCGCGGCGCAGGCCCCCGTCCCGCAGGACAGGGTCTCGCCGCTGCCCCGTTCGTGGACGCGCAGCAGGGCCTCGCGCCGGCTGAGCAGCTGCAGGAAGCCGGCGTTGACGCGCTCCGGGAAACGCGGGTGGTATTCGATGAGGGGCCCCAGCTCGGCCACCGGGGCGCGATGGACGTCGTCCACGATCCAGACGGCGTGCGGGTTGCCCATGGACAGGGCGGAGATCTCCAGGCGCCGCCCGCCCACCTCCAGGTCGTAGGTCAGCCGGCGTTCCGGGGCGTCGAACGGGATGTCCGCCGGCGCGAAGCGCGGCGGCCCCATGTCCACGGTCACCTGGCCGTCCGCCTCCAGGCACGGCACGATCACCCCCGAGGCGGTCTCCACGCGGATCGCGCGCTTGGTCGTCAGGCCCCGCTCGTGCACGAAGCGCACGAAGCAGCGGGCGCCGTTGCCGCACTGGCTGACCTCGCCGCCGTCGGCGTTGAAGATGCGGTAGCGGAAGTCCACGTCGGGGCGGGTCGGCGCCTCCACCAGCAGGATCTGGTCGCAGCCGACGCCGAAATGCCGGTCGGCAAGGTGGCGCAGCTGGGCGGGGGTGAGGGCGACCTGCTGGTGGATGCCGTCGAACACCACGAAGTCGTTGCCCAGGCCGTGCATCTTGGTGAACTGGAGGCGCATGGAAGGCCGGTCGCGAGTGCTGGTCGAGGAGGAATGCGGCCAAGTGTAAGCCAGCCCCGGCGGCGAACCAAGACCGCCCGGCGCGCGCGGGCTCAGACCATCAGCGCCACGTAGTCCTTGTGGATGCAGCGGTCCATCACCACCGTCATGCCGGCGACGCGCGCCCGTTCCGCGGCCGCCTCGTGGACGATGCCCTCCTGAATCCAGAGGGCGGGTAGCCCCAGGGCCAGGCACTCGTCCACCAGGGCCGGGATGTGCTCGGCGGCGCGGAACACATCCACCAGGTCGACCGGGAAGGGGATGTCGGCCAGGCGCGCGTAGGCCGGCTCGCCGAGCACTTCCCTGACCGCCGGGCGCACCGGGATGACCCGGTAGCCGAAGCGCTGCAGGGCCCGCGCCACGGTGTAGCTGGGCCGGTCCGGCCGGGGCGAGAGGCCGACCACGGCGATGGTCTTGACGCGTCCCAACAGGGCGCGGATTTCCTCGGGCGAGGGGTTCTGGAATGTCATGCACACCTCCTTCTTTGTCATGTACCCATCGAGGGTTTTCCCGTTGGCCGGGCTGTCCCGGCATCAGGGTGCGAGTCGCTTGATCATCATGCAGTCGTCCATCACGAAGCGCGAACGCGAGCAGGGAGCAGTGCCAGTCCGTCGCAGACGGGCAGGTGCGAGCGGCCGCGAGGCGTGCGCAGGGGTTCGTGGCGCGCAGCGGACAAGCGCTCATGTCCCCGCCAGTTGCTTGATCATCATGTAGTCGTCCATCACGAACCCCCCGCCGATCTCCTCCTCCACCTCGCGCTCCACCGCGAAGCCGTACTTGCGGTAGGCGGCGATGGCTCGCGCGTTGCCGCGGTTCACCCGCAGCAGCAGGGCGTGGCGGCCGTGGGCGCGGGCGTATGCCTCCAGGCGCGCCAGCAGGCGCGCGCCGATGCCCCGGCGCTGCCAATCCGGGTGCACGTAAAGCTTGTCCAGCTTCATGCCGCCGCCGCTGATGGCGTAGGCGTGGGCGAAGCCGATCAGGGCACCGTCGGCGTGGGCCGCGTCCCAGCGGTCGCCGCGCGCCAGCGTCTGGCGGATCAGGGGCGGGTGGTAGCGCTGGGCCAGCATGTACTCGATCTGCTCCGCGCTGATCATGCCCGGGTAGTCATGGCGCCAGATCAGGCCGGCCAGGGCGGCCAGGGCCTCCGCCTCCTCGGGCCGCAGCGGCCCGTAATCAACCGCCCGCATAGAGGCTCCTTTTGGCGCCCTCGCCGGGCGGGCGGGTCTTGAAGCGCTGGTGCAGCCAGAAGTACTGCTCCGGCATTTCGCGCACGCGCTCCTCGATGAAGGCGTTCATGCGCCGCGCGTCGGCGACCGGGTCGGCGCTGGGGAAATCCTCCCAGGCGGGGTAGTGGCGGGCCACGTAGCCGCCCGCCGTCTGGCGCGTGACCAGGGGCACCACCACCGCGCCGCTGGCTCGGGCCAGGCGCGACAGGGCGGTGAGGGTGGCCGCCGGCACGCCGAAGAAGGGCACGAACACCGAGTCGCGGGCGCCGTAGTCCATGTCCGGCAGGTAGTAGAACGGCTTGCCCTGCTTGAGGGCGCGCAGGACGGGACGGATGCCGTCCTTGCGGGAGTAGAGCTCCTGGCGGCCGAAGCGGGTGCGGGCGTGCAGCATCAGCCGGTCCAGGTGGGGATCCTTGATCGGTGCGTAGAGGGAAACGCCCGCCTCGCAATAGGCCGCGAAGCGCACGCCGCCGATGTTGAGTCCCACGAAGTGCGGCGCCAGCAGGATCACCGGCCGGCCGCGGTGGGCCTCCAGGTGCTCGCAACCCTCCAGGCGGGTCATCCGTTCCACCTCCGCCCGGCTGCCCCACCAGGACACCGACTCCTGCAGGGCGGCGCGGCCCAGGGCCCTGAAGTGCGCCTTGAGCAGCCGGGCGCGGGCCGCCTCGTCCAGATCGGGGAAGCACAGGCGCAGGTTGATCTCCCCCACCCGCCGGCGCGCGGCGGCCAGGCGATGGAGCAGGCGGCCGAGCTGGTCGCCCAGCCAGCCGAGGGCCGGGTAGGGCAGCAGGGCATGCAGCAGGCGCAGCAGCAGGAGGCCCAGGCGGCTCATGGGCATCGGGCGGCGCGCGCGGAGCGTGGCATGTGCGCGGCGGGGCGTGGGGAGGACATCGGGGCCGTGATTCGGTACGGTTTGGGCATGGCTGGGTGGGCGGCCGGATTCTTGACCGGTGCCGGATGCAAGGCTAGCATGCCGTCTCCGCCGAGTTAACGGACAACTTGCAGGGCGGACGAAGCGACCCGACCAGGGATCGCTCGCGGATCGGCTTCAAGCACCGAACACCGATGCCGATAAGTACTGCTAAAGCGTCGCCTGCTCTGGGCCCGGAGTCGGTAACGCCGGCGAATTCGGGCCCATGTCATTTCAGGAGCAGTCATGAACGAGTTTCTCTTCACCTCGGAATCCGTCTCGGAAGGCCACCCCGACAAGGTCGCCGACCAGGTCTCGGACGCCATCCTCGACGCCATCTTCAGCCAGGACCCGCACGCCCGCGTGGCCTGCGAAACCCTGGTGACCACCAACCTGTGCGTGCTGGCCGGCGAGATCACCACCCACGCCGTGGTGGACTACGGCAGCATCGCCCGCGAGACCATCAAGCGCATCGGCTACAACGACCCGGCCATGGGCTTCGACGCCGAGAACTGCGCGGTGATGTCGGCCATCCACAAGCAGTCGCCGGACATCGCCCAGGGCGTCAACGAGGGCGAGGGCCTGTTCCTCGACCAGGGCGCTGGCGACCAGGGCCTGATGTTCGGCTACGCCTGCGACGAGACGCCCCAGTTCATGCCCCTGCCCATCTTCCTGGCGCACCGCCTGGTGGAGCGCCAGGCCGAACTGCGCAAGGACGGGCGGCTGCCCTGGCTGAGGCCGGACGCGAAGAGCCAGGTCACCGTGCGCTACGTGGACGGTCGGCCGGTGCATGTGGACACCGTGGTGCTGTCCACCCAGCACCATCCAGAGATCTCGCACGGCCAGCTCACCGAGGCGGTGATCGAGGAGGTCATCAAGCCGGTGATCCCCCGCGAGATGCTGAACGGCGACATCAAGTACCTGGTCAACCCCACCGGCCGCTTCGTCATCGGCGGCCCGCACGGCGACACCGGCCTCACCGGCCGCAAGATCATCGTCGACACCTACGGCGGCGCGGCCCCCCACGGCGGCGGCGCCTTCTCCGGCAAGGATCCGTCCAAGGTGGACCGCTCGGCGGCCTACGCCGCCCGCTACGTGGCCAAGAACATCGTCGCCGCCGGGCTGGCCAGCCGCTGCCAGGTGCAGGTGGCCTACGCCATCGGCGTGGCCAAGCCGGTCTCGCTGATGGTGGAGACCTACGGCACCGCCAGGATTCCCGAGCACCAGATCGAGGAACTGGTGCGGCAGCACTTCGACCTAAGGCCCAAGGGCATCATCCAGACCCTCGACCTGCTCCGGCCGATCTACGCCAAGACCGCCGCCTACGGCCACTTCGGCCGCGACGAGCCGGAATTCACCTGGGAGGCCACGGACAAGGCGGACGCGCTGCGCGCCGCCTCGGGCTACGATCGCCGCCAGGGCTGATGCGCATCCCCTCCCCCTCGACGGGGGGAGGTCGCAAGAAGACCGCCGTCCCGAGGGGCGCTGCGACCTGCCACAAGGCGGGCCAGGCTCGGGACGGGGGCATCGAGGTAACGGCGCCCGTTCATTTTTTTATGGAGAGCGAAATGAACGCACCCGCCAATTTCACCGACTACCAGGTCGCCGACCTCAAGCTGGCCGATTGGGGCCGCAAGGAAATCCGCATCGCCGAGACGGAGATGCCCGGGCTGATGGCGATCCGCGAGGAATACGCCAAGAGCCAGCCGCTCAAGGGCGCCCGCATCACCGGCTCGCTGCACATGACCATCCAGACCGCGGTCCTGATCGAGACCCTGACCGCGCTGGGCGCCGAAGTGCGCTGGGCCTCCTGCAACATCTTCTCCACCCAGGACCACGCCGCCGCCGCCATCGCCGCCGACGGCATCCCGGTCTACGCGGTGAAGGGCGAGAGCCTGACCGAGTACTGGGACTACACCCACCGGATCTTCGAGTGGCCGGACGGCGGCGAGGGTGAAAAAGTCTTCTCGAACATGATCCTCGACGACGGCGGCGACGCCACCCTGCTGCTGCATCTCGGCACCAAGGCGGAAAAGGACATCAGCGTCCTGGCCAAGCCCACCAGCGAGGAGGAGACTATCCTGTTCGCCGCCATCAAGGCCAAGCTCGCCCAGGACCCCACCTGGTACTCCACCCGCATCGCACACATCAAGGGCGTCACCGAGGAGACCACCACCGGCGTGCACCGCCTCTACCAGATGCACGAGCGCGGCGAGCTGAAGTTCCCCGGCATCAACGTCAACGACTCGGTGACCAAGTCGAAGTTCGACAACCTGTACGGCTGCCGCGAGTCCTTGGTCGACGGCATCAAACGCGCCACCGACGTGATGGTCGCCGGCAAGATCGCCGTGGTCGCCGGCTATGGCGACGTCGGCAAGGGCAGCGCCCAGGCGCTGCGCGCCCTGTCCGCCCAGGTCTGGGTGACCGAGATCGACCCCATCTGCGCCCTGCAGGCGGCCATGGAAGGCTACCGCGTGGTGACCATGGACTACGCCGCCGACAAGGCCGACATCTTCGTCACCGCCACCGGCAACTATCACGTCATCACCCACGAGCACATGGCCAAGATGAAGGACCAGGCCATCGTCTGCAACATCGGCCACTTCGACAACGAGATCGACGTCGCCAGCATCGAGAAGTACCAGTGGGAGGAGATCAAGCCGCAGGTCGACCACGTCATCTTCCCCGACGGAAAGAGGATCATCCTGCTGGCCAAGGGCCGCCTGGTGAACCTGGGTTGCGCCACCGGCCACCCCAGCTACGTGATGTCCAGCTCCTTCGCCAACCAGACCATCGCCCAGATCGAGCTGTTCCAGCAGAGCGACAAGTACCCGGTCGGCGTCTACACGCTTCCGAAGCACCTGGACGAGAAGGTGGCGCGTCTGCAGCTCAGGAAGCTCAACGCCCAGCTCACCGTGCTCACCCCGGCGCAGGCCGCCTACATCGGCGTGCCGGTGGAAGGGCCCTACAAGGCCGAGCACTACCGCTACTGACCCCGCCCGCGCGCTCCTTCCCCCCTCGAGGGGGAAGGCCGGGACGGGAATGAAAGGGCCTGTTCAAGCGCGCGTTGACTGGAAAGGCCGCCGGTGGGCTGCAGGGTTGGCACGACAAGCGATAGGCGAAAAGGCAGGCGGTACCCGCTACCTCATGAGCGATCGCCCACGCTACCCCCCCTTCGCCGTATGCTGATGACCCCACCCAGGCACCTGGCACGAACGAGGACGCGATGGCACAAGCAAACGACCGGCTCGACAAGGTGGTTCTGGAGGCGCGACGCAACGCCGAGAAGCGCGCGGCGGGCTATCGGGAGCGGGCCCTGAAGCTCTATCCGTGGGTGTGCGTCCGCTGCGCCCGCACCTTCACGCACGCCAACCTCCAGTTGCTGGAAGTCCACCACAAGAACGGCAACCACGACGACAACCCGCCGGACGGCAGCAACTGGGAACTCCTCTGCACCTACTGCCACGAGCACGAGCACTCCAAGCTGAAGGACATGGCGGGCCGCGCGGACCCCGGAACAGTCCCCCCGTCCGCCACCTTCAACCCCTTCGCGGAGCTCAAGGCCATGCTGGAGGGCAAGAAGCAGGGTTGAGCCAGGCCGTTGCCCGGACTCATGGCGGGGCCTGCCCGGGGGCCGGCAGCACCCCTGCGCGGACAGGCGCGGTTTGCCCAGGTCGGATGGGCCAGCGCGCAGCGCGCGACCCGCGCGCATGAAGCTGGAAAGCCGGTAGGAGGCCGCTTGCGGGCCGAATGTCTATCGGTCGGGTGCGCGCGGTGACGTCATTGCGTGGCGGCGCAGCCGACGGGCGATCCAGTCGCAGGCCGGGCGCATGGGTTTCCAACCCATGACCGCCTGGATGCGCATCCTCTCGGGTGGATACGGTTCATGACGAGTGGTCTCGCGGCATCCCGGAACCTCGGCTCCCGGGTTGGGCGCCCTCGGGCAGCAGGGGATTCACAGCGCCTTGCCTTCGCGCGTCATCACGCGCTGGTGGCTGTAGTCCTCGGCCGCCGGTCGCGCCACGGCGCCTTTCGCCTGGACGTAGTCGACGAAGGTCTGCGAGTAGAGCAGGTAGGTGTTCACGAAATTGCCGCTGGCGTGGATCGCACCGAGCGTGGCATGGCCTTCCTTGCCGCTGGCCAGGAAGTCGTTGGTGACCAGGGTGTAAATGCGCGCGGGGTCGATGGCGGCCCAGGCGCCGGTCGCGCGGTCGCGCACCTGGACGTTGGCGAAGCGCTGGCCGCGCGGCCTGGAGAGGTCGAGGTCCCAGCGCGCGCCGGCCATGTAGGGATGGCTGCCGGTGGAACCGCCCTGGTCCAGGTGGTTGGCGACGGCGTCCTCCAGGGTGGCGACGAGCTGGGCGCCGGTGACCGGCATCTCGATCAGGACGTTGGCGAAGGGCAGGACCTTGTTGGCGTTCTCGTAGCTGATCGGCCCGGCGGGCAGCGAGATGCGCACCCCGCCGGCGTTCTGCAGGGCGAAGTCGGCGCGCTTGCTGCCGGCCAGGAAGGCCTCGGCCACCACCTGGGCGATGTCGCTGCCGCGCGCCAGCTGGTTGGCACCCTCGCAGCCGGCAATGCCGCTGCCCCGGCCGGCCTCCTCGCCGGGGATGCGCACCAGGCAGAGCGGGTCGGCGGTACTGCCTATGACGCGCCGGGTCAGCTCTTCCATGCGGCCGGCGTAGCGCTCGACCTCGGCCTGGGCCATCGGCTCGGGCGTCACCACCTTGACGCCGGGGCGCGCGGCCAGCGCGGCGAGGATGTCCTGGCGCGTGGCGTCGTCCACCGGCACGAAGTTGCCGGCGGCATCGGCGCGGCTGAAGCGGTCGCCGATCTGCAGGGTAGCCTGCCCGCCGCAGTCGGCGACCCGGCCCCGGGCGTCGAAACGGACGTTCATGCGACCGACGACCTTGTTGTATTCCCAGGCCTGGCCGACGCAAACCGGGTCGCCGTCCTTGTTCCTGACGCGCGTCGGGTAGGGGCCGGCGGCGGCCAGGCCGTAGGCGGCGAAGTCGCCGAGCAGGGTGTGCGAGTCGCCGCCGATGATGACGTCGACGTCGCTCACCTTGGCCGCCAGCGCCAGGTCGGCCTGGTAGCCGTGGTGGGTGAGCAGGACGATGTGGCGCACCCCCCGGGCCTTGAGCTCGTCGACATAGCGCTGTGCCGTCTCGACCTCGTCGAGGAAGCGGGTGGTCGGCAACGGCCGCGAGGAATCCTGGGTCTTGCCGCGCACGACGATGCCGATGATGCCCACCGGCGCGCCGCCGATCCACTTCACCAGGTAGGGTTGCAGGTAGTCGCCGCGATGCAGGGGCGCCAGGGGCGAGCCCACCTCGGGTTCGACGTTGGCCGAGAGCACCGGGGTGTAGCAACCGCCCTGGCGCATGAAGTCGAGGAAGCGGCGCAGGCCGGCGTCGCC
>JALOTG010000047.1 GCA_025458005.1 Thiobacillaceae bacterium | reverse complement strand
CCAGGCCGAGTACGCCAGCGACCTGACGGTGGCCGAAGCCGCGCCCGACAGCGAGCTCGACCTGCCCGAGCACGGCCGCGCCGTCGCCAGCCACGTCGCCGGCAACGTGTGGAAGGTCGAGGTGGCGGCGGGCGCGGTCGTGAAGCAGGGCGACCCGCTGGTGATCGTCGAGTCGATGAAGATGGAGTTCGCCGTGCTGGCGCCGTGCGACGGCCGCATCCATGCCGTGTTCTGCCGCGAAGGCGGCCAGGTCAGTGCCGGCCAGGACCTGCTGGTGCTGATCGCCGACTAGGAGCGACTGATGAAACCCTTGCCTGTCGACCTGAGCATCCCGCATCTGCGGGGTTTGTATCGCAGCGGCACCTGGACGCCGCGCGACACCGTGGCGGCGCTCGCCGCGCGCCTGGCCGCGCCGGACACCCACCGCGTCTGGATCGAACGGCTGTCCGACGACGCGCTGCGCGGCTACGCGGAGGCGCTGATGGGGCGGAACCCCGACGACCTGCCGCTGTATGGCATTCCCTTCGCCATCAAGGACAACATCGACCTGGTCGGCGTGCCGACCACCGCCGCGTGTCCCGAATACGCCTACACGCCCGCGCGCAGCGCCACCGTCGTGCAGCGCCTGATCGACGCCGGGGCGATCCCCGTCGGCAAGACCAACCTCGACCAGTTCGCCACCGGCCTCAATGGCACTCGCTCGCCCTACGGCGCCTGCCGCAACGCCTTCGATCCAGACTACATCTCGGGCGGATCGAGCTCCGGCTCAGCGGTCGCGGTGGCGCTGGGGCTGGCGAGCTTCTCGCTCGGCACCGACACCGCGGGCTCGGGCCGCGTGCCCGCGTCCTTCAATAACCTCGTCGGCCTGAAGCCGACCTGCGGACTGCTGTCGACGACCGGCGTGGTGCCGGCCTGCCGTTCCCTGGACCAGGTGTCGATCTTCGCCCTCACCACCGACGACGCCGAGGCCGTGCTCGCAGTGGCCGAGGGCTTCGATCCGGCCGACCCCTTCTCGCGACCGGGCTGCAACGATGCCCGCCTCGGCGCCAGGTTCCGCTTCGGCGTCCCCCGCGCCGGGCAGCTGGAATTCTTCGGCGACGCCGAGGCCGCCGCCCTGTTCGCGGCGACGGTGGACGGCCTGGCGCAGATCGGCGGCGAGGCGGTGGAGATCGACCTGGAGCCCTTCCTGGAAACCGCGCGGCTGCTCTACGAGGGCCCCTGGGTGGCGGAGCGCTACGCGGCGGTCGGCGAGTTCATCGAGGCCCACCCCGAGTCCGTGCTGCCGGTAACGCGCGGCATCATCCTCGACGGCAAGGCGGCCAGCGCGGTCGACGCCTTCCGCGGCCGCTATCGCCTGCGTGCCCTGCAGGGGCAGGTGGACGACATGTTCGGCGACATCGACGTGCTGCTCACCCCCACCGCCGGCACCATCCACCGCATCGCCGAGATGGAAGCCGACCCGGTCCGCCTCAACAGCCAGCTGGGCCGCTACACCAACTTCATGAACCTGCTCGACCTGGCGGCCGTGGCCATGCCCGCCGGCTTCCGCGCCGACGGCCTGCCCTGGGGGGTCACCGTCTGCGCCCCGGCCGGCGGCGACCGTGCCCTGCTCGACCTGGGCGCGCGCTGGCTGCGGCACCAACGCCTGCCGCTAGGCGCCAGCGGCGTGTATCCGGCTGCCGAGGCGCCCGATGCCGGCATGGTCCGGGTCGCGGTGGTCGGCGCCCACCTCTCCGGCCTGCCCCTCAACGGCCAGCTCATCGAGCGCGGTGCCCGCCTGGTGTCGGCCACCCGCACCGCGCCGGCCTATCGCCTCTACGCCCTGCCCGACGGCAAGCGGCCGGGGCTGATCAAGTTGGAAAGCGGCGGGGCGGCGATCGACTGCGAGGTCTGGGAGATGCCGGTCAGCCACTTTGGCTCCTTCGTCGCCGGGATCCCCGCCCCCCTGGGCATCGGCAAGCTGGAGCTGGCCGACGGCGTGGTCGTGAACGGCTTCATCTGCGAGGGCATCGGCGTCGCCGGCGCGCGGGACATCACCGAGTTCGGCGGCTGGCGGGCCTGGCTGGCAAGCCGGGGCTGAGCCGGTCCGGGGCGCGCGCCGGCGCGCCACGAAGTAGAATGCGCGGGTCGGCCGGCGGGACCCCGCCGGCGCCTTGCACCGATCGCCAACCTCGCCATGACCACCGCCCAGCCCGCACAGCCGGAGCATGCCGCCGGAACGGCCCCCTACCAGACCCTGGCGGAGCGGCTCGATCTGCGCCGGGGCCTGCCCTGGACCGCCAACTGGACGGCCGCGGCGGATTTCCTCGCCCTGATCGTCGACCATGCCCTGGCGGCCCGGCCCGCGACCATCGTCGAATGCGGCAGCGGGCTGTCCACCCTGATGCTGGCCCGCTGCTGCGCCCTGAACGGCGCGGGGCAGGTCCACAGCCTGGAGAGCGGCGCGTCCTTCGCGGCGGAGACGCGCGCCGAACTCGCCCGCTACGGCCTGGACGGGCTGGCCACGGTCCTCGACGCGCCCCTGGTGACGCGGACGCTCCAGGGCCGGCGCCATGCGTGGTATGACCTCAACGACCTGCCGCTGCGGCCGATCGACATGCTGGTGGTGGACGGTCCGCCCGGCTTCCTGCAGCCCCTCGCCCGCTACCCGGCCCTGCCGCTGCTGCGGGAACGGCTGGCTCCGGGCTGCGTGATCTTCCTGGACGACGCGGCCCGGCCGGACGAGCGGCAGATCGTCGCCCTGTGGCGGGCCGAGTTTCCGGACCTGGGGCATGAATACCTGGCGACCGAACGCGGCTGTTCGATCCTGCGTGCCCGTTCCGGCCAGCCCGGAACGGCAAGGGACCATGAACCGGAAGCGTGACGGCAGGCGAGACACCCAGGACTGTCCTGGATCGCCACGGCCCTGCGCGCTTTATGCCCACCACCTGCCGGGTGGAGACGGTTCATGCAGAAGCCCGCGGGGCTGGAGATGCATGGCCTTCCCGGCCACGAGATCGATAACATCCCCTCAGCCATGAGCCTCGCGCCGCTCTCCCGGGACAGCGCCTGGATGCTCGTCTTCCTGAGCTGGCTGGTGGCCGCCGTCTCCACCCTGGCCGCCCTGTTCCTTGGCGAGGTGATGGGCTACACGCCCTGCGTCCTGTGCTGGTACCAGCGCATCTGCATGTTCCCGCTGGTGCTGATCCTGGCGGCCGGCCTGTTTCCCTACGACCCGCGCGTGACCCGCTATGCCCTGCCGCTGGCCCTGGCCGGCTGGGCCCTGGCGGTGTTCCACTGGGGCGTGGCCAGCGGCGTGATCCCCGAGCGGATCACGCCCTGCAGCCAGGGCGTGCCCTGCTCCGTGGAACAGGTCAGCTGGTTCGGCTTCGTGACCCTGCCGCTGCTGTCCGTGCTGAGTTTTTCCGCCATCGTCGGCCTGCTCGGGCTGACGCACCTGAGAGGACCGAAATGAAGAAGACGCTGTTCATCTCCGCCGCCCTGCTCCTGTTCGCCGCTTTCGTCGTCGGCACCCTGGTCTACAAGGCCGAGAAGACCGAAGAGGCCGAGCAGCGGGCGAGCGAACTCCAGTTCGCCCTGGCGCGCGAGCACTCGCCCCGGCTGGGCAGCCCCCAGGCCCGGGTGGAGATCGTCGAGGTCCTCGACCCGGCCTGCGAGACCTGCAGGCGCTTCTACCCCCTGGTCAAGGAACTGATGGCCGCCCATCCCGACCGCATCCGCCTGGTGCTGCGCTACACCCCCTTCCATCAGGGCGCTGACCAGGTGGTGGCGCTGCTCTACGCCGCGGAGCGCCAGGGCCGCCACCGGGAGGCGCTGGAGGCGCTGCTGGCGGCCCAGGACGACTGGGTGGCGCATCACGTGGCGCAGCCGGAGCGGGTCTGGGCGCATCTGGAAGGCCTCGGCCTGGACCTGGAGCGGCTGCGCCTCGACATGCGGGATCCCCGGATCGCCGCGCAGATCGCCCAGGACCTGGAGGACGCGCGCGCCCTCGACGTCACCAGGACGCCGGAGTTCTTCGTCAACGGCAGGCCGATGCCCAGCTTCGGCTACGAGCAGCTGATGGGACTGGTGGACGAGGCCCTGGCCGGCGCCTACCCCTGAGGCTCAGCGCTCCGCGTCGGGCACGAACTTCAGCACGTTGCCGTTGATGCAGTAGCGCTTGCCGGTGGGCGGCGGGCCGTCGTCGAAGACGTGGCCCAGGTGGATGCCGGAGCTGGCGCTGCGCACCTCCACCCGGCGCATGCCGTGGTTGACGTCCTCGTGATAGGTCAGCGCGCCCTGCGCCGGGCTGAAGAAGCTGGGCCAGCCGGTGCCGCTGTCGAACTTGGCGTCGCTGCGGAACAGGCGGGCGCCGGTGATGGGGTCGACGAACCAGCCGGGGCGCTTCTCGTCCAGGTGCGAGCCGGTGAAGGGGCGCTCGGTGCCCTGCTCGAAGGCGATCTTGCGCTGCTCCGGGGTCAGCAGCCGGAAGCCCAGCCACTTCCAGAAGCGGGCCTGGTCGCCGTTGTAGCCGGTGTAGCGGGATACCTCCCGGCCATCCTCGAACAGCACGATGGTGGGGGTGGCGAACAGGGCCTTCTCCAGCCCCCAGCCCTCGGGCGGGTTGGGATTCAGGGTGCGGACGATGGGCACCGGGGACTGCCAGCGGTCCAGGACCTCGGCCTTGAACTGCTTGCAGAAGGCGCAGTCCTCCGCCTCGAACACCACCAGCTGCCGGTCGCGGGCCAGGGCCTGGCCGTCCAGCCGGGGCGCGGCGGGCGCGGCGGCGGCCAACGCGCGCGCGGCGCCGGGGTACTTCACCCCCGTGCCGCCCAGGCCGCAATAGCCGTCCGGGTTCTTCACCAGGTAGTCCTGGTGGT
This sequence comes from Thiobacillaceae bacterium, assembly GCA_025458005.1. GTDB lineage: Bacteria > Pseudomonadota > Gammaproteobacteria > Burkholderiales > Thiobacillaceae > JALOTG01. Next base: position 10,662 of record JALOTG010000047.1, on the reverse strand, counting down.
AGGCCTCGGCCGAGTAATAGGCCTTCAGCGGCGCGATCTCGGTGGTGATGGGGCCGTGGCCGGCCTGCGTGAGCGCCGCCTGGTAGGCCGCGCGGGTCTTCTTGGCGACCTCTTCCTGGGCCGCGCCGTGGGTATAGATGGCGCTGCGGTAATTGCTGCCGATGTCGTTGCCCTGGCGGTCGCCCTGGGTCGGGTCGTGGTTCTCCCAGAAACCGATCAGCACCGCCTCCAGGCTGGTGCGGGCGGGGTCGAAGGTCACCTTCACCACCTCGGCGTGGTTGCGCCTGGCGCTGCGGCCGGCGCGCAGGGCCCGCTCCTGGGCCAGCACGGCCTCGTAGCTGCCGGCGATCTCGCCGTTGGCGTAGCCGCTTTCCACCTCCACCACCCCGGGCAGGGCGGCCATGCGTTTCTCCGCGCCCCAGAAGCAGCCCATGCCCAGCACGATCGAGTCGAGCTGGGCATGCGGGTCGTCCAGGGCCTTGGCGGCCCGCGTGTCGGGGGATTCCTCGGCGCAGGCGCCCAGTAGGGTGCCCAGGCCGAGGGCGAGGAGGAAGGTCTTCAGCAATCGCGTGGGGAACATGGCGGATACGCTCACAAGGGATATCGGCATGGACCGTCCCGGCCCCGGATAAATTCCCGGCGTCGTGGCGGCCGTGGGATCGGTTCGCGCCGGGCGTCTGGTCTAGAATCGCCCTGTCCGCCACCCGACCGGGGAACCCGCCATGCACGTCACCCTCGTCCACGTCCACGTCAAGCCGGAGGCCGTCGCGGCCTTCATCGCCGCCACCCGCGCCAACCACGAGGCCTCGACGCGGGAGTCCGGCAACCGCCGCTTCGACGTCCTGCAATCGCCCGACGATCCGACCCGCTTCCTCCTCTATGAGGCCTATGCCAGCGCGGCGGACGCCGCCGCCCACAAGGAGACCTCCCATTACCAGGCCTGGCGCGACGCGGTGGCCGGGATGATGGCCGCGCCGCGCCGGGGCGAGCCGTGGACCGGCCTGCTGCCGGCCTGAGCGCCGAGCCCGCCATGGATCCCGTCGAGAAGCCCCACTCCCCCTCCTGCGACCGCAACCGGGAGCCGATCCTGGCGCTGCTGCGGGAGCACTTCACGGACCGCCGCCGGGTCCTCGAAATCGGCAGCGGCACCGGCCAGCACGCGGTCAGCTTCGCCGCCGCCCTGCCGCACCTGGTCTGGCAGTGCTCGGACCGTGAGGAGAACCTGGCGGGCATCCGCCTGTGGCTGGACGAGGCGGCGCTGCCCAACACGCCGCCGCCCCTGGAGCTGGACGTGAACGGGGCCTGGCCGGGGCAGCGCTTCGACGCCGTGTTCAGCGCCAACACCCTGCACATCATGGCCTGGCCGGAGGTGGAGCGGCTGTTCGCCGGCCTGGCGGGCGTCCTGGCCGAGGACGCCCGGCTGGCGATCTACGGCCCGTTCAACTACGGCGGACGCTACACCAGCGACAGCAACGCCCAGTTCGACGCCTGGCTCAAGCAGCGCGGCGCCCACCAGGGCATCCGCGACTTCGAGGCGGTGGACGCCCTGGCGGCTGGCATCGGCCTGGTCCTGGCGGAGGACCGGTCGATGCCGGCCAACAACCGTTGCCTGGTCTGGCGCCGCCCGCCCCCCTGAGCATGGACGCGGCGCTGCTGGGCGGGGCCCGCGAGCTGCCGGAGGCGGACTGGCGGGCGCTGGACACCGGCGACGACCCCTTCGTCGGCCGCGACTTTCTCGGCGCCGCCGAGGCGACCGGCGCGGCGGGCCCGGACCTGGGCTGGCGGCCCATGCACCTGGCCCTGCGCGGGGCGGGCGGGCGGCTGGCGGGGCTGCTGCCCCTCTATCTGCGCCACCATTCCTTCGGCGACTTCTCCCACGACTTCCACTGGGCCGCGGCCTGGCGCCAGGCCGGACTGGCCTATTACCCCAAGCTGGTGACCGGCGTGCCCTACACGCCCTCGCCCGGCCCGCGCCTGCTGGCCCGCGCGGGGGAGGCGGCGACGGCCGCGCCCGCCCTCATCGACGCCGCCCTGGAGACGGCGCGGGCGGTGGGGGCGTCGTCCTGGCAATGCCTGTTCGTCACCGAGGCGGACCGGGACCGGCTGGCGGCCGCCGGGCTGCTCCTCCGGCGCGGCGTGCAGTTCCACTGGATCAACCGGGGCTACCGGGACTTCGCGGATTTCCTCGACAGCCTCGGCGCCGACAAGCGCAAGAAGCTGAAGCGCGAGCGGCGCGCGGTGAGCGAGGCCGGCCTGCGCGTCGAGGCCAGGCACGGCGGGGAGATCGACGCCGAACTGTGGGCGGCGGTGCACCGGCATTACCGCGACACCTTCCTGCGCCACGGCAACCATCCCGCCTTCTCCGCCGACTTCTTCCGCCAGGCGGGCGCCGCCCTCGGCCGGCGCCTGGTGGTGTTCGTCGCCTGGCGGGGCGAGGCGCCGGTCGCCTCGGCCATCTGCTACCGCAACGCCGCCACCCTGTTCGGCCGCCACTGGGGCACCGACATCGACTGCCCCGGCCTGCACTTCGAGCTCTGCTACTACGCCCCCATGGCCTACGCCATCGCCGAGGGGCTGGGCCGCTTCGAGCCGGGCGCCCAGGGGGAGCACAAGCTGGCGCGGGGCTTCGAGCCGGTGTCCACCTGGTCGGCGTTCTGGGTCGCGGACCGGCGCATGCGCCAAGTCCTGGCCGACTTCCTGGCCCGCGAGGGGGAGGCGGTGCGCGACTACCAGGCGGAGATGGCGCGGCACCTGCCCTACAAGGCCGGCGCGTCGTAGCGGCCGGGCAGGCCGGCGCCCGGTGCGCCTCAGCCCTCGCGGAGGTCGCCGTCCAGGTAGAACCAGCGGCCGGCCTCGCGCACGAACCGGCTGGTCTCCTCCAGGCGGTGGGCGCGCCCACCCAGCTTGTAGCGGGCGACGAAGGCCACCGTGGCGTGGTCGGCGTCCCCAGGCGCGTGCCGGAGCACCTTCAGCCCCAGCCATTTCGGGCGCGGCTCGGCGTCCAGGTCCAGGCTCGCCGGCCGCGTCGTGGCGTGCCAGGTGTCCAGCAGGTAGCCCTCCAGGCCGAGCACATAGGCCGCGTAGCGGGAGCGCATCAGCGCCTCGGCGTCCGGGGCGGGCGCGCCGCGGTGCAGGCGGCCGCAGCAGTCGTCGTAGTCGCGCGGCAGGCCGCAGGGGCAGGGGGTCTTCATGAACGGGGCCAGGGGCAGCGCCGGGCCAGGGGACATTCGCCGCAGCGCGGCCGGGGCCGGCAGACGTCCTTGCCCAGGCGCACGATGAGGGCGTGGTACTCGTTGTAGAGGCGGGCCTGCGCCGGCAGGCGATCCATGAAGGCGCGCTGGATGGCGGCGTAGCCCTCTTTCCCGCCCAGGAGACCCAGGCGCGTGAAGACGCGCCGGGTATAGGCGTCCACCACGAACACCGGCAAGCCCAGGGCATAGAGCAGGATGGAGTCGGCGGTCTCCTCGCCGACGCCGTGCACGGCCAGCAGTTGCTCGCGCAGTTGGGGCAGGGAGCCGAGATCGCGCAGGCGGACGGGATCGTCGGCCACGCCTCGGTCTTCGAGGAAGGCGCACAGGGCCTTCAGTCGCCGAGCCTTGACGTTGAAGTAGCCGGCCGGGCGGATCAGCTCGGCCAGCGCCGCGTCGGGCAGGGCCAGCAGAGCGGGCGCGGAGAGGGCGCCGCCAGCCTTCAGGTTGGCGATGGCCCGCTCCACGTTGGTCCAGGCGGTGTTCTGGGTCAGCACCGCGCCCACCATCACCTCGAACGGCGTCTCGCCCGGCCACCAGTGTTGCGGGCCGTAGGCGTCCCGCAGCAGCCGGTAGGGCAGTTGCCAGCCGATGCCGGTCACGGCGGCGCCCGCTCGCCGAGGAAGGTCGCCAGGGCCCGGCCGGTGTGGGAGGACTGGACGCCGGCGACCGCCTCGGGCGTGCCGCTCGCCACGATCCGGCCGCCGCCGTCGCCGCCCTCCGGCCCCAGGTCGATGACCCAGTCCGCCTCGGCGATGACATCCAGGTTGTGCTCGATGACCAGCACGCCGTGGCCGGCGTCGACCAGGCGGTGCAGCACCCCGTTCAGGCGCGCCACGTCGGCCATGTGCAGGCCCACGGTGGGCTCGTCGAGCACGTACAGGGTGTGCTCCGTCCGACCGCCGCCGCGCCGACGCGGCCCGCTGTCGCCCGGGTCGGTCGGCGCCCTGGCCAGTTCGGCGACCAGCTTGATGCGCTGCGCCTCGCCGCCGGACAGGGTGGGGCTGGCCTGGCCCAGGGTCAGGTAGCCCAGGCCCACCTCGCGCAGCAACTGCAGGGCGTGATGGATCTCGCGGTGGGCGGCGAAGAAGTCCGCCGCCTCGTCCACGCTCATGGCCAGCACCTCGCCGATGCTGCGCTCCTTCCAGGTCACCAGCAGGGTCTCCGGGTTGAAGCGCGCCCCGCCGCAGGCCTCGCAGGCGAGCTTCACGTCGGGCAGGAAGCTCATCTCCAGGGTCCGCACGCCCTGGCCCTCGCAGGCCGGGCAGCGGCCGGCCCCGGTGTTGAACGAGAAGCGCGCCGCCGTGTAGCCGCGCATGCGCGCCTCCGTCGTCCCCGCGTACAGCTTGCGAATGGCGTCCCAGAGGCCGACGTAGGTGGCCGGGCAGGAGCGCGGCGTCTTGCCGATCGGCGTCTGGTCCACCTCCAGCACGCGGCGGATCGACTGCCAGCCGGTGATGTCCCGGCAGCCGGCCAGATCCCGGTCGCCCGACAGAAGACGGCGCAGTCCTTCGCGCAGGACGTCGCGCACCAGGGTGGACTTGCCGGAGCCGGACACGCCGGTGACGCAGACCAGACGGCCGAGGGGCAGGGCCACGTCCAGGCCGCGCAGGTTGTTGAGCCGGGCGCCGACGATGCCCAGCCGGGGCGTGTCCCGGTCCACCGGCCGGCGCGGGCGGGAGGGATGCACCAGGGGCGTGCGCAGCAGGCGTCCGGTGACCGACTCGGGGCTGGCCATGATCGCCTCCAGGTCGCCCTCGGCCACCACCCGGCCGCCCTGCCGGCCGGCGCCGGGGCCCAGGTCGATGACGTGCTCGGCGCGGCGGATGGTCTCCTCGTCGTGTTCGACCACGACGATGGTGTTGCCCTTGCCCTCCAGCCCGCGCAGGGTGTTCAGCAGGCGGCCGTTGTCGCGCGGGTGCAGGCCAATGGTGGGTTCGTCCAGGATGTAGCAGACGCCGCGCAGGTTGGAGCCGAGCTGGGCGGCCAGCCGGATGCGTTGCGACTCGCCGCCGGACAGGGTGGGGGCGGCGCGGTCCAGGGTCAGATAGCCCAGGCCGACCTCGGCCAGGAAGGCGAGCCGTTGGCGGATCTCCGGCAGCACGTCGCGGGCGATCTCGGCTTCCCGCCCGGCCAGCGTCAGGCCGTCGAACAGCCGGGCCGCCTCGGCCACCGTCAGGCCGGCGTAGTCGGCCAGGGAGCGGTCGCGGAAGCTGACCGAGAGGGCCTCGGCGTTGAGGCGGCCGCCGTGGCAGCCGGGGCAGGGGGGAGCATGGGCCAGGTCGCCCGTTTTCGCCGACTCGGTCCAGGCCTCCTCCTCGCCGCTCTGCTCCGCGTCGAAGCCGGGCAGGGCAAGGCCGGTGCCGTAGCAGCTCGGGCACCAGCCGTGCCGGGAGTTGTAGGAGAACAGGCGCGGGTCCGGCTCGGCGAAGCCGCGCCCGCAGCCCGGACAGGCGCGCTTGGTGGACAGGGCGATCTCCGGCCCGTCGCGTGGCGCCGCCTTGATGACGCCTCGACCCATGGAGAGGGCCTGCTCCAGGCGCTCCCGCAGCGGCGCCTCGTGCCCCGGACCCACCAGCAGTTCGCCCAGGGGCAGGTCGATGGTGTGCTCGCGGTAGCGCGACAGTTCCGGCCAGGGATCGGTCGTCGTCATCACGCCGTCCACCCGGAGCAGGGTATAGCCCTTCTGGGCCGCCCATAGGGCCAGCTCCTTGTACAGCCCCTTGCGGGCGGTGATCAGCGGGGCGAACAGGGCGACCCGCCGGCCCGCGTGGTCCGCCAGCAGCCGGGCGAGGATGGCCTCCCGGCTATGCGGGGCGATCGGGACGCCGCAGTCGGGGCAGTGCTGCGTGCCCAGCTTGACGAACAGCAGGCGCAGGTAGTGGTGGATCTCGGTCAGCGTGCCCACGGTGCTCTTCCAGCCGCCCCGGCTGACGCGCTGCTCGATGGCCACCGTGGGCGGGATGCCCAGCACCGCGTCCACGTCCGGGCGGGCGGCGGGCTGCACCAGGCTGCGCGCGTAGGCGTTGAGCGACTCCAGGTAGCGGCGCTGCCCCTCGCGGAACAGGATGTCGAAGGCGACGGTGGACTTGCCCGAGCCCGACAGGCCGGTGATGACGGTGAACCTGCCGCGCGGGATGGCCAGGCTGACGTCGCGCAGGTTGTGCTCGCGGGCGTGCAGGATGCGGATGGCGTCGGGCTCGGCCACGGCGGCGGGCGCGGGCGGAGCGTATCCCGCCTGCCGTTGCATCGCGCCGCGCGCCACGGTCCGTGGCTGGAGGTAGTCCCGCAGCGCCCGTCCGGTATGGCTTTCCGCGCAGGCCATCACTTCCGCCTGGGTACCCTGGCAGACCAGTTCGCCGCCGGCGTCGCCGCCCTCGGGACCGAGGTCGATGAGCCAGTCCGCCGCCGCGATCACGTCCAGGTTGTGCTCGATCACCAGCAGCGAGTGCCCCGCCGCGATGAGCCGCCGGAAGGCCTTGAGCAGACGGGCGATGTCCTCGAAGTGCAGGCCGGTGGTCGGTTCGTCGAACAGGAACAGGGTGCGTCCGGCCTCGCCGGCCTGAGTCTCGGCCAGGTGCCGGGCGAGCTTGAGCCGTTGCGCCTCGCCGCCGGACAGGGTCGGCACCGGCTGGCCCAGCCTCAGATAGCCGAGGCCTACCGCCTGCAGGGGCTCCAGGGCGCGGGTGACGTCCTTGTGGGCGGCGAAGCAGGCCGCCGCCTCGCTCACCGTCAGCTCCAGCACCTGGTGGATGTCGCGCGCGACCCCGTCCGCCCCCTGCCACTGCACCTCCAGCACCTCGGCCCGGAAGCGCTTGCCGTCGCAGTCGCCGCAGCGCAGGTAGACATCGGACAGGAACTGCATCTCGACGTGCTCGAAGCCGGCCCCCTGGCAGGTCGGGCAACGGCCGGTGCCGGCGTTGAAGCTGAAGGTGCCGGCGGTATAGCCGCGCTCGCGGCTCGAGGGCTCGGCGGCGAAGCGCTTGCGGATGGCATCGTAGGCGCCCACGTAGGTTGCCGGGTTGGCCCGCGCCGATTTGCCGATGGCCGCCTGGTCCACCATCACCACCGCGTCGAGGCGCTCCCAGCCGGTCAGGTCATCATGCTCGCCGGGAGCCTCGGTGGGCTGGCCCAGCCGCTTGAGCAGGGCGGGGTGCAGCACGTCCTGGATCAGGGTGGACTTGCCCGAGCCGGATACCCCCGTGACGCAGACCAGCCGGCGCAGCGGGATCGCCACGTCGATGCCCTTGAGGTTGTGAGCGTGGGCGCCGGCGAGGACCAGCCGCGGCGTGTCCGGGTCCGGCGGGTGGGGCGCCTCCCGGCTCACCCGGCGCTCGCCGGACAGGTACAGGGCGGTCAGCGAGCGCTCGTCCCCGAGCAGGTCCGCCGGCGCGCCATTGAACACCACCTGGCCGCCGCGCTCGCCGGGTCCGGGGCCCATGTCCAGGATGCGGTCGGCGGCCAGCATCACCTGGGGGTCGTGCTCCACCACCACCAGGGAGTTGCCCGCCGCCTTCAGGCGCCGCAGCACCGCCACGACGCGGTCCATGTCGCGCGGGTGCAGGCCGATCGAGGGCTCGTCGAGCACGAACAGGGTGCTGGTGAGCGAGGTGCCCAGGGCCGTGGTCAGGTTGATGCGCTGCACCTCGCCGCCCGAGAGGGTGCGCGACTGGCGGTCCAGGGTCAGGTAGCCGAGGCCCACCTCCACCAGGTAGTCCAGGCGGGCGCGGATCTCCTTGAGCAGCAGGTCGGCGGCCTGGGCCAGGTGAGCGGGCAGATCGAGGGCGTGGATGAAAGCGCGGCAGCGGTGGATGGGCAGGCAGGCGAGCCGGTGGATGTCCAGCCCCTCGTCGCCCAGACGCCAGAGCAGGGCCTCGGGCTTCAGCCGCGCCCCGCCGCAGGCGGGACACTCCGCGTAGCGGCGGTACTTGGACAGCAGCACGCGGATGTGCATCTTGTAGCTCTTCGTCTCCAGCCAGTCGAAGAAGCGCCGCACGCCGTACCAGGTGCCGGGCCAGGAGGTGTCCCAGTCGATCCAGTCCGGCTCGCCGTCCAGCACCCAGCGCCGGTGCTCCGCGCGCATGTCCCGCCAGGGCACGTCCACCGGGATCTTGCGCTGGCGGGCGTACTGCATGAGGTCTTCCTGGCATTCGGCGTAGCTCTCCGTCTGCCAGGGCCTGACCGCCCCCGCCGCCAGGGTCTTGCCGTCGTCCGGCACCACCAGGCCGGGGTCGATGCCGATCACCCGCCCGAAGCCGCGGCAGGTCTCGCAGGCCCCCATCGGCGAGTTGAAGGAGAACAGGTTGGGGCTCGCGTCGCGGTAGTGGATGTCGCACTCGGCGCAGTGCAGGTCGGCGGAGAAGCGCCAGGTGGTCGCTGGCTGCCCGCCCGCATCGAGCATGTGCACGTCCGCTCGCCCGTGGCCGACCTTCATCGCCGCTTCCAGGGCCTCGGTCAAGCGACCCCGGTTGTCCGCCGTCAGGCGCAGCCGGTCCTGGATGACGTCCAGGATACCGTCCCTCCGGTCGTGGATGCGGTCATAGCCCTGCTGAGCCAGCAGCCCCATCACCTCCGCCTCGCTGAAATTGGCCGGCACCGCAACGGGAAAGGTGACCACCGCGCGCGGCGCCTGGCCCGCGCACCGTTCCAGGACCGTCGCGCAGATGCCGTGCGGCGTGTCCCGCTCGACGGGCTGGCCGCAGCCCCGGCAATGCAGGCGGGCGGCCCGCGCGTAGAGCAGCTTGAGGTGGTCGGTCAGCTCGGTCATGGTGCCCACGGTGGAGCGCGAAGTGCGCACCGGGTTGACCTGGTCGATGGCGATGGCCGGCGGGATGCCCTCGATGCGGTCCACCTGGGGACGATCCTGGCGATCCAGGAACTGGCGCGCGTAGGGCGAGAAGGTCTCCACGTAGCGCCGCTGCCCCTCGGCGTAGAGGGTGTCGAAGGCGAGCGAGGACTTGCCCGAGCCGGACACGCCGGTGATGACGATGAACTCGTTCAGCGGCAGCCGCAGGCTGAGGTTCTTCAGGTTGTTCTGCCGCGCGCCTTCGATGACTATGGCGTCGCGGGGCGGACGTTCGGACATGCGGCGGGGCTATTGTTCAGGCAGGCGGTAATAGGTTCGGTTGAGGTAGCTCGTCACCTCGTCGATCTCCATGTCCCGCCACGGCGCCTTGGCCTCCGCGGCCCAGCGCGACACTTCCTTGCGCAGGTCGGGCAGCGTCTTCACGTCGCGCCGTTCGCGGATGAACAGCACGCTCTCGTGGCAGCCCATGCAATGGTTTTCGTAGAGCATCTGGCCGCGCGATCCGGGCGGCACCGGCAGACGATCGGGCGTGGTTGCCGCGGAGGTGGGCGCCATGACCTGTGCTGGCGGGCCCGGTTTGTCCGCCTCGGGCAACGCGAGGGCCAGGGCCTGGGCGGCCTGAAGGGCGAGGGCCAGGGTCAGTAGGACTGCAGCGCGCATGGTCGTTCCTCCGATGACACCGCGTGATTATGGCCGATGCGCCGGGCTGGGGCACCCCGCTGCAGGACCCGTCCGGTGGCCTATCCTGAAGGCATGAAGATCACCTTCCTGGGGTCCGCCCGCGAGGTCACCGGCTCCTGCTTCCTGGTGCAGGCCGAGGGGCTGCGCTTCATCGTCGAGTGCGGCCTGTTCCAGGGCGGCAGGGAGGCGGAGGCCAGGAACCGACGCTTTCCCGCCTTCGATCCGGAAAGGCTCGATTTCGCCCTGCTCACCCATGCCCACATCGACCATTCCGGCCTGCTGCCGCGCCTGGTCACCCTGGGTTTCCGGGGCAGGGCGCATTGCACCGCGGCCACCGCCGACCTGCTGGCCGTGATGCTGCCGGACTCCGGCCACATCCAGGAGAAGGAGGCGGAGTGGGCCAACTATGACAAGCGCAAGCGGAGGCGGGCAGCCGGCGTCAGGCACGGCGAGGTGGCGCCGCTCTATACCGTGGCCCAGGCGCGCGAGTCCCTGAAATGCCTGCGCCCGGTCGGCTACGACCAGGAAGTTCGCCCCCATCCGCGGGTTCGCGTGATCTTCCGCGACGCCGGCCACATCCTCGGCTCGGCCAGCGTGGAGGTCTGGGTGGAGGAGGGCGGCCGCACCCGCAAGCTGGTCTTCTCCGGCGACCTGGGCATGCCCGGCCGTCCGGTGGTGAACGACCCCACGCCCATCGACGAGGCCGACTACCTGCTGGTGGAATCCACCTACGGCAACCGCCTGCACAAGGGCATGCGGGAGACGACGGAGGAACTGGCCGACGCCGTGAGCGACACCCTCACCCGCAAGGGGGGCAACGTCATCATTCCCGCCTTCGCCGTGGGACGCACCCAGGACATCCTCTACCTGCTCATGAGCCTGGTGCGCCTGGACCGCCTGCCGCACAACCTGGCCGTGTTCGTCGAC
>JALOTG010000046.1 GCA_025458005.1 Thiobacillaceae bacterium | reverse complement strand
TTTTTTTGCCATCCTCGATGGCGTCTGATTGATCGACATCCGGAGCGCGACATGCCCCAGATCACATTGCCCGACGGTTCCGTGCGGGCCTTCGACAAGCCGGTCACCGTGGCCGAGGTGGCCGCAGGCATCGGCGCCGGACTCGCCCGCGCGGCCCTGGCCGGCAAGGTGGACGGCCGGCTGGTCGACACCAGCCACGTCATCGAGCACGACGCCCAGCTGGCCATCGTCACCGACCGCGACGCCGAGGGCCTCGACCTGATCCGCCACTCCACCGCCCACCTGCTCGCCTACGCGGTGAAGGAACTGTTCCCCGACGCGCAGGTGACCATCGGCCCGGTGATCGAGGACGGCTTCTACTACGATTTCTCATACAAGCGTCCCTTCACCCCGGAGGACCTGGCGGCCATCGAGAAGCGCATGGCGGAGCTGGCCAAGCGCGACATCCCCGTGAGCCGCGAGGTCTGGCCACGCGACCAGGCGGTCGACTTCTTCAAGTCGATCGGCGAGCACTACAAGGCGGAGATCATCGCCTCCATCCCCGCCGACCAGGATGTCTCCCTCTACCGCGAAGGCGACTTCGTCGACCTGTGCCGCGGCCCGCACGTGCCGAGCACCGGCAAGCTCAAGGCCTTCAGGCTGATGAAGGTGGCCGGCGCCTACTGGCGCGGCGACCATCGCAACGAGATGCTGCAGCGCATCTACGGCACCGCCTGGACGAAGAAGGAGGATCTGGAGGAATACCTGCACCGCCTGGAGGAGGCCGAGAAGCGCGACCACCGCAGGCTGGCCAAGCAGCTGGACCTCTTTCACCTGCAGGACGAGGCGCCCGGCATGGTGTTCTGGCACCCGCACGGCTGGGTGCTTTGGCAGGAGATCGAGCAGTACATGCGGCGCAAGTTCCGCGAGTACGGCTATCAGGAAGTGAAGACGCCGACCGTGATGGACCGCACGCTGTGGGAGAAATCCGGCCATTGGGACAACTACCGGGAGCAGATGTTCACCACCGCCTCGGAGAACCGCGACTACGCGGTCAAGCCGATGAACTGCCCGGGTCACGTGCAGATCTTCAACCACGGCCTGCGCTCCTACCGCGACCTGCCGCTGCGCCTGGCCGAGTTCGGTTCCTGCCACCGCAACGAGCCCTCCGGCGCCCTGCACGGCCTGATGCGGGTGCGCGCCTTCACCCAGGATGACGCGCACATCTTCTGCACCGAGGAGCAGATCCAGGAGGAAGTGACGAGAGCTGGGACAAGGCCGAGGCCGGACTGGCCGCGGCGCTGGAGCAGAACGGCCTGGCCTACGACCTGCAGCCGGGGGAGGGCGCCTTCTACGGCCCCAAGATCGAGTTCACTCTGAAGGACTCCCTGGGGCGGCTGTGGCAGGTGGGCACCATCCAGCTCGACTTCAACCTGCCGGTGCGCCTCGGCGCCGAATACGTCGCCGAGGACAACACGCGCAAACCGCCGGTCATGCTGCACCGCGCGATCCTCGGCTCCATGGAGCGCTTCATCGGCATCCTGATCGAGCACCATGCCGGCAACTTCCCGCTCTGGCTGGCGCCGGTGCAGGCGGTGGTGATGAGCATCACCGACGCCCAGGCCGAGTATGCCGCCGAGGTGACTCAAGCCCTTGCAAAACAAGGCGTACGGGTCGTTTCGGACTTGAGGAACGAGAAGATTACCTATAAAATCCGCGAGCACTCCATGCAGCGGGTTCCCTATCAGCTGGTCGTTGGCGAGAAGGAACGCGCGCAGGGCGTGGTGGCGGTAAGGATCCGCGGCGGCGAGGATCTGGGCCAGATGGGCCTGGATGACCTGATCGCCCGCATGCGCGGAGAGATGATCCGGGGAGCCGACTGAGCGTCGGCTCTTCGCTATTTTGAAAGGGTTTCAGCATCGCACTGGACAAGGAACTGCGGATCAACGGCGAGATCGACGCGTCGCAGATTCGCCTGATCGGGGTGGACGGTGAGCAACTGGGCATCGTCAGCTTGAGGGAAGCGCTGGCCAAGGCGGAGGAGGCCGAACTGGACCTGGTGGAAATCGCCCCCCAGGCCAGTCCGCCGGTCTGCCGCATCATGGACTACGGCAAGTACAAGTACCATGAGCAGAAGAAGCAGCACGAGGCCCGGCTCAAGCAGAAGCAGATCCAGGTCAAGGAGGTCAAGTTCAGGCCGCGCACCGACGAGGCGGACTATCAGGTCAAGCTGCGCAACCTGATCCGCTTCCTGGCCGATGGCGACAAGACCAAGGTGACCCTGCGCTTCCGCGGCCGCGAAATGGCCCACCAGGAGTTCGGCGTGCAGCTCCTGAAGCGCATCGAGGAAGACCTGGCCGAACATGGTCTGGTCGAGCAGTTCCCCAAGCTGGAAGGCCGTCAGATGGTGATGGTGCTGGGACCGAGGAAGAAGAAGTAGCAGACGGTTTTATCGAGGCGGGCGCGGTCCTCCGATACCGCGCCGGACAAGTGCCGCGAGGTCATGAAGCGCTCCCGTCGGGGGCCACCTGGCGGCATCGAATGAAAGGAGCATGCACATGCCCAAGATGAAGACCAAGAGCGGAGCGGCCAAGCGCTTCCGCGTGCGCGGCAGCGGCGGGGTGAAGCGCACCCATGCCTACCTGCGCCACATCCTCACCAAGAAGAGCACCAAGCGCAAGCGCGGCCTGCGTGGCATGACCGAGGTCGATGCCACCAACATGGGCCACATCCGCGCCATGATGCCCTACGCCTGAGGAGGATCGAGCATGCCACGCGTCAAACGAGGGACCACCGCCCGCGCCAGCCACAAGAAGGTGATCGAGGCCGCCAAGGGCTTCCGCGGCCGCCGCAACAACGTCTTCCGCGTCGCCAACGAGGCGGTCATGAAGGCCGGCCAGTACGCCTACCGCGACCGCCGGCAGCGCAAGCGCCAGTTCCGCGCCCTGTGGATCGCCCGCATCAACGCCGCGGTGCGCGACCTGGGCATGGACATGAACTACAGCCAGCTGATGAACGGCCTGAAGAAGGCGTCCATCGAGATCGACCGCAAGGTCCTGGCCGACATGGCCGTGTTCGACCAGGCCGCCTTCGCCAAGGTCGCCGAGCAGGCCAAGGCCGGCCTGGGGGCCTGATCCGCCCCGAAGCCCGGTTGGCCCCGCGCGGGCCGGCCGAGAGGGAGGCCTGACCGGGCCTCCCTTTTTCATTGGCGCCCTCGGCGTGTCGACCCCCGTGGTCCGCATCCCAGTACCCGCATAGCGAGCCGAACATGAAGCTGGAAGAGATCATCCCCGAAGCCCGGCGTGACTTCGACGCCGCCGCGACCCTGCCCGCCCTGGATCAGGCCAAGGCCCGCTACCTGGGCAAGAGCGGCCTGATCACGGAGCAGATGAAGGGACTGGGCGCCCTGCCCGCCAAGCAGCGCAAGGAGGCGGGCGCCCGCGTCAACCAGATCAAGGATGAGGTCGAGGCGCTGCTGCGCGCCCGGCGCGAGACGATCCAGGCCGAGGCCCTCGACCGCCAGCTGCGCCAGGAGTCCCTGGACGTGACCCTGCCCGGGCGCGGCGCCGGCATGGGCGGCCTGCATCCGGTAACCCGCACCCTGGAGCGCATCGAGCGGTTGTTCGCCTCCATCGGCTTCGCCGTGGCGGACGGACCGGAGATCGAGACCGACTTCCACAACTTCACGGCGCTCAACATTCCCGAGGACCATCCGGCGCGCGCCATGCACGACACCTTCTACCTGGAGGACGGCCACCTGCTGCGCACCCACACCTCGCCGGTGCAGGTGCATTACATGCTCAAGCACCCGCCGCCGATCAAGATCATCGCGCCGGGGCGGGTCTACCGCTGCGACTCGGACGTCACGCACACGCCCATGTTCCACCAGGTGGAAGGGCTGTGGGTGGACGAGGCGGTCAGCTTCGCCGACCTCAAGGGGGTGCTGGCCGACTTCATGGCGCGTTTCTTCGAACGGGACAACCTGCCGGTGCGCTTCCGCGCCTCCTTTTTCCCGTTCACCGAGCCCTCCGCGGAGATGGACATCGGCTGCGTGATCTGCAACGGCGCCGGCTGCCGGGTCTGCTCCCACACCGGCTGGCTGGAGGTGCTCGGTTGCGGCATGGTGCATCCCAACGTGTTCGGCCATGTGGGCATCGACGCCGAGCGCTGGCAAGGCTTCGCCTTCGGCCTGGGCGTGGAGCGCCTGGCCATGCTGCGCTACGGCGTCGACGACCTGCGCCTGTTCTTCGAGAACGACCTGCGCTTCCTGCGCCAATTCGCCTGAGGAGACACGGACATGCAATTCTCCGAACGCTGGCTGCGCAGCCTCGTCGATCCTGGCCTCGCCGCGGCCGAACTGGGCCACCTGGTCACCATGGCCGGCCTCGAGGTGGAGGCCATGGAACCGGTCGCCCCCGTCTTCAGCCAGGTGGTGGTGGCCGAGATCCTGTCCGCCGAGAGGCATCCCGATGCCGACCGTCTGCAGGTCTGCCGCGTGCGGGCGGACGAGAGCGACCCACTGCAGGTTGTCTGCGGCGCGCCCAACGCCCGCGCCGGCCTGAAGACCGCCTGCGCCCTGGTCGGAGCGATGCTGCCGGGGATCGAGATCCGCCAGGCCAAGGTGCGCGGCGTGGTCTCGTCCGGCATGCTCTGCTCGGCCAGGGAACTGGGCATCAACGGCGACGCCGAGGGCATCCTGGAACTGCCATCGGACGCCCCGGTGGGCATGGACCTGCGCGACTACCTGCACCTCGACGACCGGCTGATTACCCTCAAGCTCACCCCCAACCGGGGCGACTGCCTGTCCATGCGGGGCATCGCCCGGGAGGTGGCGGCGCTGACCCAGGCACCCCTGCAGCCGATAGAGCTGGCCGAGGTGGCCGCCGCGATTGGCGACCGCCACGAAATCGTCGTCGAGGCGCCCGAGGCCTGCCTGCGCTACTGCGGCCGGGTCATCCGCGGCATCGATCCGGGCGCCAGGACGCCGGACTGGATGGCGGAGCGCCTGACGCGCGCCGGTCTGCGCTGCATCCACCCGGTGGTGGACGTGACCAATTATGTCCTGCTGGAACTGGGCGAGCCGATGCACGCCTTCGACCTGGCCCGGCTTCGGGGGCCGTTACGGGCACGCACGGCGCGACCGGGCGAGCGGCTCGCCCTGCTCAACGAGCAGGCCATCGACCTGGCCGACGACTGCCTGGTGATCGCCGACGACGACGGCCCGCTGGCCCTGGCCGGCATCATGGGCGGCGCCGCCAGCGCGGTGTCGGAGGGCACGCGCGACATCTTCCTCGAGGCGGCGCATTTCACACCCGCCGCCATCGCCGGTCGGGCGCGCCGTTTCGGCCTGTCCACCGATTCGTCTCACCGCTTCGAGCGCGGCGTCGACCCGGAACTGCCGCGCGTCGCCATGGACCGTGCCACGCGCCTGATCCTGGACATCTGTGGCGGCGAGGCCGGCGTGGTGATCGAGGCGGGCCCGGGCGTGGCGCCCCGCGCCCCCATTGGCTTTCGCCCCGAGCGCGCCCGGCGCGTGCTCGGCGTGGCGATCGGCGACGCGGAGATGGCTGGCCTGCTGACGCGGCTGGGACTGCGCGTCGAGGCCGCCAGTGAGGCCTGGCGCGTCACCCCGCCGACCTGGCGCTTCGACCTGAACCTGGAGGTGGACCTGATCGAGGAGGTGGCCCGGCTGCGCGGCTATGAGAGCATCCCTGCTGCGGCGCCGCGGGCGGGGGCGGTGATGCTCGCCGACGAGGAGCGCACCCGTCCCGATGACAGGCTGAAAAATACCATCGCATCAATGGGATACCAGGAAGTCGTCACCTACAGCTTCATCTCCGCGGAGCTGCAGGATGACTTCTCCGGCGGCGCGCCCCCGATCAGCCTGCGCAACCCGATCGCCAGCCAGCTGGGGGTCATGCGCGGCAGCCTGATGCCCGGTCTGGTGCTGACCCTGCGCCACAACCTCAACCACGGCCAGGAGCGGCTGCGGCTGTTCGAGCTGGGCCGTTGTTTCGAGGGCGTCGAGGCCGATCGGCAGCCAGTGCGGCTGGCCGGACTGGCCTACGGCGCCGCTTGGCCAGAACAGTGGGGCACGGCCACGCGCGCGGCGGACTTCCACGACGTCAAGGGCGACGTGGAGGCCCTGCTCTGGCCCCTGCGCGCGGAATTCCGGGCGGAGCAGCACCCCGCCCTGCATCCCGGCCAGTGCGCCGGCATCCGCGTCAACCGCCGGCGGGTTGGCTGGCTGGGCAGCCTCCACCCGAGACTGAGCCAGAAGCATGGCTTCAGTCGCAACCCCATCCTGTTCGAATTGGCCCTGGATGCCCTGACCGACCGGCTGCTGCCCGGCTACCAGGGAGTATCCCGCTTCCCCGCCGTGCGCCGGGATATCGCCGTGGTGGTGGATGCCAGCCAGGTGGTCGGCGAGCTGATCGATGCCGTGCGCTCAGTCCTGCCCGAGCACATGACGGAGTTCGAGCTGTTCGACGTGTATCAGGGCCAGGGCATGGAGCCCGATAAAAAAAGCCTTGCTTTCAGGATGTTGTTACAACATACTGAGAAAACACTTACAGAATCGGAGATCGAGGCAGCGGTCTCCCGCGTGCTTGCATTCCTGTCTGAACGCTACAACGCCGTGCTGCGCGGCTAGGGGACAACAACGATGACGCTTACCAAGGCAGAGCTCGCCACCTTGCTGTTCGAGAAGGTCGGCCTGAACAAGCGCGAGGCGAAGGAGATGGTGGAGGTCTTCTTCGAGGAGGTGAGGACCGCCCTGGAGCAGGGCGACAGCGTCAAGCTGTCCGGCTTCGGCAACTTCCAGCTGCGCGACAAGCCTCAGCGTCCCGGCCGCAATCCCAAGACGGGCGAGGAGATGCCCATCACGGCACGGCGCGTGGTGACCTTCCATGCCAGCCAGAAGCTGAAGGCCATGGTGGAGGAGGCCCATGTCGGAACACGTTCCGAATAGCCAGCTGCCGCCGATCCCGCCGAAGCGCTACTTCACCATCGGCGAGGTAAGCGAGCTGTGCGGCGTGAAGCCGCACGTGCTGCGCTACTGGGAGCAGGAGTTCACCCAGCTCAAGCCGGTCAAGCGCCGCGGCAACCGGCGCTACTACCAGCATCACGAGGTGATGCTGATCCGCCGTATCCGCGAGCTGCTCTACGAGCAGGGCTTCACCATCAGCGGCGCGCGCAACCGTCTGCTCAGCGAGGCCGAGGAGACAACCGCCGAACCTGCCGCCGGAGGGGACAGGAATGCCGAGGAGCTCGGTCTCCCGGACGTGAAGCGGGAACTCAAGGCGATCCTCGACCTGTTGGGCGGCTGAGCCCCCGCGCTTGTGCTAGCCTAATCGGCAGCTCGGTCTGGCGATGGGGCAGCTCTATGGGCCAGGAAATCGCTCGCAGGGATTTCACGCAATCGGATTTCGACGCCTTCACCCGCAGCCTGCGGCTGGAGACCGAGCGCCTGTTCGCCTTCGCCCGCTCGGGCGGCTTCGCGGATGGGCGCCACGTGGCGGGCTTCGAGCTGGAGGCGTGGCTGCTGGATCATGCCGGCACCCCGGCGCCCATCAACGAGGCCTTCCTGCGGCGCCTGGGCAACCCCCTGGTGGTGCCGGAACTTTCCCGCTACAACATCGAGGTCAATGGCTCGCCCCAGGTGTTCCGCCCGGGGGCACTGCAGGCCATGGAGGCGGAACTCGCCACTACCTGGAAGGCGGCCCAGGACGTCGCCCATGGCATGGACGCCGTCCTGGCCATCATCGGCATCCCCCCCACGCTGCGTTCGCGTGACCTCAGCCTGGCCACCATGTCACGCGTCAACCGTTTCGTGGCCCTCAACGAGCAGGTCATCCGACAGCGCGCCGGCCATCCCCTGCGCATCCGGATCGACGGCCGCGAACCCCTCGACCTGGATCGCTCGGATGTCATGCTGGAGGCCGCCACCACCTCGTTCCAGGTCCATCTGCAGGTACCCCTGGCGGACAGCGCCCGCCATTACAACGCCGCCCTGATCTCATGCGCGCCCCTGCTGGCGCTGGGCGCCAATTCCCCGCTGCTGTTCGGCCATCGCCTGTGGCAGGAGACCCGCATCCCGCTGTTCGAGCAATCCGTAGACCTGGGCGGCCGCGCCGGCCTGTGTGACACGAGCGTGCGCCGGGTCAGTTTCGGACGCGGCTATGTGGCGGGCAACCTGCTGGAGCTGTTCCAGGAGAACCTCGACCTCTATCCGGTGCTGCTGCCCATGCCCCTGGACGAGCCCGCGGAGCGCTTCCCTCACGTGCGCCTGCACAACGGCGCCATCTGGCGCTGGGTGCGGCCACTGGTCGGATTCGACGCGCAGGGCCAGGCCCATGTGCGCATCGAACAGCGGGTGTTGCCCAGCGGTCCCAGCCTGCTGGACATGCTGGCCAACGCCGCCTTCTGTTTCGGGCTGGCCCATGCCCTGGCGCACCGGCCGCAGGCGCCGGAAGCCGTGCTGCCCTTCGAGGTGGCACGGCGGAACTTCTACCAGGCCGCCCGGCACGGGCTCGACGCGCGCATCACCTGGCTGGACGGACAAGACTGGCCCGCCAGGCGCCTGCTGGCCGAACTGCTGCCCCTCGCCGGCGAGGGGCTCGGCGCTCTGGGGCTGAGCGTCGCGGAAAACGATCGCTATGTCGGCGTGCTGGACGCCCGACTGACCTCGGGGCAGACCGGCGCCGCGTGGCTGACCGGCCGGCTGGATCGCCTCCGCGGCGACCTGCGTGCGCTCATGGCGGACTATCTGGAAAACCAGCGTTCCGGCGCGCCGGTGCACGAATGGAGCCCATGACCATGCTGACCATCCTGGATCATCTGCCCCAAGGCCTGCTGGCGCTGGAGGCCGACCGGCTGCAGGAGGTCCTTGCCGGGCCGAGCCTCATCCACCTGCCCGGTCGTCGCCCGGAACCCCTGTTCGTCTCGGTCCTCCTGCACGGCAACGAGGACACCGGCTGGCAGGCCGCCCGCCAGGTGTTGCGCCGGCATCTGGACCACCCCCTGCCGCGTGCCCTGTCGCTGTTCATCGGCAACATGCAGGCGGCCCGTCAAGGCCTGCGCCGGCTGGATGGTCAGGTGGACTACAACCGGGTCTGGCCGGGCACGCCCGACGCGCACCTGCCCGAGGCGGTCATGATGGCGCGGGTGGTGGAGGAGATGCGCGCGCGTCGCGTGTTCGCCAGCGTGGACCTGCACAACAACACCGGCCTGAATCCGCACTACGCCTGCGTCAATCGCCTGGAGCCCCACTTCCTGCACCTGGCCACCCTGTTCTCCCGCACGGTGGTCTATTTCACACGTCCCCTGGGGGTGCAGTCGGCTGCCTTCGCGCCGATCTGTCCGGCGGTCACCCTGGAATGCGGCAAGCCGGGCACCGCATACGGCGAGACGCACGCCGCCAGCCTGGTGGAGGCCTGCCTCAACCTGGCGGACTTTCCCGCCCACCCGGTCGCGCCCCAGGACATCGACCTCTACCACACCGTGGCCACCGTCCAGGTGCCGGCGTCGCTGAGCATGGCCTTCGAGGGCGGGGCCGGCGACATCGTCTTCCCCGTGCATCTCGACCACCTGAACTTCCGCGAACTGGATGCCGGCAGCGTCCTTGGCCGGACCCGGC
This sequence comes from Thiobacillaceae bacterium, assembly GCA_025458005.1. Lineage (GTDB taxonomy): Bacteria > Pseudomonadota > Gammaproteobacteria > Burkholderiales > Thiobacillaceae > JALOTG01. The sequence continues at coordinate 14,501 of JALOTG010000046.1, read as the reverse complement.
CCGGGGCGGGTGGCTGCCTGAAGGCCACGGACGAGGAGGGGAGGGATATCAGCCAGCAGCTGTTCGACTGCGACGATGGGCGGATCAGGCTGCGCCGACAACTCATGCCGGCCATGCTGACCCGAGACGAGACGGTGATCCGACAGGACTGCCTGTGCTACCTGATGGAGCGCCTGGACTATCCGTCGCTGCCCGCGCGGTGATTTCGTTGTTTACCGTTCGCCCCCGACTCCCTATAATGTACGGCTGTTCGGGGCGTAGCGCAGCCTGGTAGCGCACCTGCATGGGGTGCAGGGGGTCGGAAGTTCGAATCTTCTCGCCCCGACCAACACAACGAGGGGCCAGACAGGTTGTCTGGCCCCTTTCTTTTTTTCCGCGTCCGGCCTTGCCGCCGGAGTCGGGCATCGGCTCGGCCTGTCCACTGAAGCGAATTCCCTTTGCCTGAGCGGCCAGTCGTGGCTCAATCCACTCCGAGCCGGCAGGATGCCGGCACCGATGCGTGGCCGGCAGACGCCACGACCCGTCTTTCCGAGGAGACCGCCATGAACAAGTCCGAGCTCATCAGCGCCGTTGCCACCCAGGCGAATGCGTCCAAGGTCGCCACCAGCATCATCATAGACGTGGCCATGGAGGCTATCGTCGAGGCCCTGTCCCGGGGCGAGTCGGTGCAGTTCGTCGGCTTCGGCACCTTCAGCGTCCAGCAACGCCAAGCCCGCACCGGCCGCAATCCGCAGACCGGCAAGGAGCTGAAGATCCCGGCCAAGCAGGTGGTGCGCTTCAAGCCCGGCGCGGCCCTCAATGCCGCGGTGAACAAGGCCGGCAGGAAGAAGTAAGGCCTGCCCGGCGGCGGGGAGAGACGACCATGCCGGCGGTGCTTCTTGGCAGCGCGGCGGGCTGCTAGAATCGCCTCACCCGGTGTCGAGCCGGTCTCAGGCTTTCCATCCAGACCCGAACCCCTATGCGGATCTTGCTCAGCAACGATGACGGCTATTTCGCGCCCGGTCTGGCCGCGCTCGCGGCGACCCTGGCGGCCCGATCGCATCAGGTGACCGTGGTGGCCCCGGAACGGGACCGGAGCGGCGCCAGCAATTCCCTGACCCTGGACAGGCCCCTGACGGTCAGGCAGACCCCCAACGGCTTCTTCCATGTCAACGGGACGCCGACCGACTGCGTGCACCTTGCCGTGACCGGGCTGCTGCCGGAACTGCCGGAGATGATCATCTCCGGCATCAATCACGGCGCCAACATGGGCGACGACACCGTCTACTCCGGCACCGTGGCGGCGGCCACCGAAGGCTTCCTGCTCGGCATCCCCGCGCTGGCGGTGTCGCTGGCCAATATCCAGAAGGAGCACTTCCAGACCGCCGCGGACTTCGTCGCCGGGCTGGTGGAGCGTTGCGTCGCCAGCCCCTTCCAGGAGCCGGTCCTGCTCAACGTCAACGTGCCGGATGTCGCGCCGGAGGCGATCCAGGGCGTCGAGGTCACCCGCCTGGGGCGCCGCCACAAGGCTCAGGACGTGGTCCGGACGGTCAATCCGCGCAACCAGGTGATGTACTGGGTGGGCGCGGCGGGGGCGGCCCAGGACGCCGGTCCGGGCACCGATTTTCACGCCGTCGCCCACCAACGGATCTCCATCACCCCGCTGCAGATCGACCTGACGCGCTATCCCCAGATGGGCGTCCTGGAGGATTGGCTGAGTCAATGAGCACCCTGGCCAGCGGCATCGGCATGACCTCGCAGCGCACCCGCGCGCGCATGGTCGAGCGCCTCAAGGAGCAGGGCATCAACGATGCCCGCGTTCTGGCCGCCATGAACGCCATCCCGCGCCACGTGTTCGTCGAGGAGGCGCTGCAGAGCCGCGCCTACGAGGACACGCCGCTGCCCATCGGCCAGGGCCAGACCATTTCCAGCCCGTACACGGTGGCCCGCTCCTGCGAGCTCGCCTGCCAGGGCAGACCGCTGGACAAGGTGCTGGAGATCGGTGGCGGCTGCGGCTACCAGGCCGCCGTGCTGTCGCTGCTGGCCAGGCAGGTACTGAGCCTGGAGCGCATCGCCGCCCTGGTCAGGCATGCCAGGGAGTCCCTGAGCGCCTGCCGGATCAACAACGTGCTGATGAAGATCGCCGACGGCAGCCATGGCTATCCGCGCGCCGCCCCCTACGACGCCATCGTCGTGGCGGCGGCCATGCCCTTCATCCCCGACGAGCTCAAGGCCCAGATCCGGCCCGGCGGACGGCTGATCGCCCCGGTGGGCAGCGGCGAGGACCAGCGCCTGGTGATGGTGGAGGTGCGCGAGGAAGGGGTGGTGGAGCAGGAACTGGAGGTGGTGAAATTCGTGCCCTTGCTGAAGGGGGTCAGCTGAGGGGGACGCGCGCCACCCTGGCGATCTGCGGGCTGACGCTGCTCGCCGGCTGCACATCCACGACCCATAAGGCCCCCATCGTCGAGCGCGGCCAGCCCAAGCAGGCGCCATTCCCGACGAGCGACGGCGAGTATCGGGTGCGTGCCAGCGACACCCTTTACGGCATCGCCTACGAGCATGGCCTGGACTACCGCGAGCTGGCACGCTGGAATGACATCCGGAATCCGGACCTGATCCATGCCGGCGCGCTCCTGAGACTGCGTCCCCCGAACGCGGCGGAGCCCGCCGCGCCGTCCGCCATGGAACCCCCGCAGGCCGATCCAGCGTCATGGGCATGGCCGGTGCGGGGCAGGCTCATCGCCGGCTTCAACGAGGCCGAGGGGCGCAAGGGCATCGACATCGCCGCTCCCCACGGCACCCCGATCCAGGCCAGCGCGGACGGGCGCGTGGTCTATGCCGGAAATGGTTTGCGCGGGTACGGTAAACTCGTCATCATTCGCCACAGCAAGTCGCTGCTGTCCGCCTACGCCCATCAGGCGCGGATCCTGGTCCGCGAGGGGGATCCGGTATCCCGGGGCCAGAGGATCGGGTTGGTGGGCGACACGGACGCGGATCGCGCCAAGCTGCACTTCGAGATACGGAAATTTGGCAGACCGGTTGACCCCCACGACTACCTGCCGAGTTGAGTGAGGAGCCAGGAGATTGGAAGAGAACGATCTCGATCCCGACATGGAGCCGCCCCTGGACGAGGACGAGGAGCCGCAAGCCCAGGCGCCTGTCGAGTTGGAGCCGGGCTTCGACGAGTTTCATGACGTCACCCAGTTGTACCTTAACGAGATCGGCCGGGAGAGCCTGCTCACGCCCCAGGAGGAACGCGAACTGGCCGGCCGCATGCGCGAGGGCGATTTCGACGCTCGCCAGCAGATGATCGAGCACAACCTGCGCCTGGTGGTGAACATCGCCAAGCACTACATCAACCGCGGACTGTCCCTGCTGGACCTGATCGAGGAGGGCAACCTCGGCCTGATGCACGCCCTGGAGAAATTCGAGCCCGCGCGTGGATTCCGTTTCTCCACCTACGCGACGTGGTGGATACGACAGAACATCGAGCGGGCGATCATGAACCAGTCGCGCACCATCCGCCTGCCGGTCCACATCATCAAGGAGCTGAACGTCTATCTGCGCGCCCAACGCCACCTGGAGACCCACGGCATCATCGACGCCGGGCCGGAGGAGATCGCCCACCTCACCGGCCGCCCGGTGGAGGACGTGCGCCGGGTGCTGCAGCTCAACGACCGGGTGGCCTCCCTGGACGCGCCGCTGGAGATCGACCCCTCGCTATCCATCGGCGAGGCGATCGCCGACGAGAATTCCGAGCAGCCCGAGCAGATGCTGCAGAACGCCGAGGTGGAACACTATGTCCACGAATGGCTCGACGAGCTCTCCGACAAGCACCGCTGGGTGATCGAGCGGCGCTTCGGGCTCAACAGCCAGGAGGTGGCGACCCTGGAGGAACTGGCCGAGCATCTGGGCGTGACGCGGGAGCGCGTGCGCCAGATCCAGCTGGAGGCCCTGCACACGCTGCGCCGCATCCTGCGTCGCAAGGGCCTGTCCAAGGACGGCCTGCTCTGAGCCGGTTCAGGCGACCGGCAGACTGTCCCTGAAGGCAGGACGCTGCATGAGGCGATCGTGCAGCGCCGACAGGTTGGGGTGGGCGCGGCGCCACTCGATCTCGGGGAAGCGGAAGTCCAGATAGCCCAGGGCGCAGCCGACGGCGATGTCGGACAGGTTGAAGAACTCGCCGGTGCACCACTCCTGCTTGCCCAGATCCTCGCTCATCACCTCCAGCGCCGCGTGCACCTTCTTCATCTGTCGCGCCATCCAGTCCGGGCTCTGCTGTTCGGGCGGGCGCTTGCGCTCGACGAAGACCAGGGCCGCCGCGTCGCAGATGCCGTCGGCCAGAGCCTCCCAGCGCTTCACCACGATGCGGGGGCGCGCGTCGCGGGGCAGCACGTGTCCCACCGGGCTGACGCTGTCCAGATACTCGACGATGACCCTGGAGTCGTACAGCGCCTTGCCGTCCTCCAGCACCCATACCGGCACCTTGCCCAGGGGGTTGAGGCGGGGCACCTGGGTATGCTCGTCCCAGGGCACGTCCACCACCAGGTCATAATCGATGTGCTTCTCCGCGGCCACGACGCGGACCTTGCGGGCAAACGGGCTGGTCAGCGAGGCGATCAGTTTCATCCGCTGGACGACCGTGGTCGAGTTCTTCTTGGTCATTCTTGGCTTGAATAAAGGGTTCAACGGGCAGGCGCCATTCTACTCCCGGCGCGCCTTGCTTCAGGCAGGCCCCTTCACCGCCAGGGCGTGCGGCCACGCGGCCGCGAGGCGGCGCCGCGTCTCCTCGCGGCCGAGCAGTTCCAGGGTGACGTCGATGGAAGGCGTCTGGGCGGTGCCGAACAGCAGCAGGCGCAGCGGGATGCCCACCTGGCCCAGCTTGAGGCCCTCCCGCTTGGCCGCGTCCTTGAGGGCCTGAGCGATGCTGGCCCGATCCCAGGACAGCGTGGCGAAGTCGGTCTTGAGCGCATCCAGCGCGGGCAGCGCCGGGCTTCCCAGCTTCTCGCCCAGTTCCTCGACGCTCGGCAGGGCCTGGCGATAGAAGATGTGCGCCGCGTCGGCCAGTTCCTCCACCGTCGAGACGCGCTCCTTGAGCAGGCCCATGACCGCCGCCAGGTCCGGACCCCCCGCCGGGTCGACGCCCTGGCGTTCGAGGAAGGGGCGCGCCAGCGCCGCCAGGCGGCCGTCATCGGCCTCCTTGAGGTACTGCTGGTTGAGCCAGGCCAGCTTGCCCTGGTCGAAGCGCGCGGCCGAGTGACTCACGTCGGCCACCTCGAACCACTGGACGAAGTCGCGCAGGGAAAATTTTTCCGCGTCGCCGTAGCCCCAGCCCAGCCGCGCCAGGTAGTTGAGCAGGGTCTCGGGCAGGTAGCCGTCCTCCTGGTACTGCAGCACCGACACCGCGCCGTGGCGCTTGGACAGGCGCTCGCCGTCGTGACCGAGGATCATCGGCACATGGGCGTAAACCGGCACCGGCGCGCCCAGGGCCCTGAGGATGTTGATCTGGCGGGGCGTATTGTTGACGTGGTCGTCGCCGCGGATGACGTGGGTGATGCCCATGTCCCAGTCGTCCACTACCACGCCGAAGTTGTAGGTGGGGACGCCGTCGCCGCGCATCAGCACCAGGTCGTCCAGCTCGGCGTTGGCCACCATGATGGGGCCCTTGATCAGGTCGTTGAAGGTGACCGTGCCGTCCGTCGGGGTTCTGAAGCGGATCACCGGCCGCACGCCGGCGGGCGGCTCGGGCAGCGCCTTGCCCGGCTCCGGACGCCAGCGCCCGTCATAGCGCGGCTTCTCGCCGCGGGCGCGCTGCGCCTCGCGCATTGCCTCCAGTTCCTCCTTGCTGGCATAGCAGGGGTAGGCATGACCCTCGGCGACGAGCCGGTCGACCACCTCCCGGTAGCGATCCAGGCGCTTCATCTGGTAGTGGGGACCCTCGTCCCAGTCGATGCCCAGCCAGGCTAGGCCGTCCAGGATGGCCTGCTCGGACTCCAGGGTGGAGCGCTCCTGGTCGGTGTCCTCGATGCGCAGGATGAACTGCCCGCCGTGCTTGCGCGCATAGGCCCAGGAGAACAGCGCCGTGCGGGCGCCGCCGATGTGCAGGTAGCCGGTGGGGGAGGGGGCGAAGCGGGTGCGGATCATGCTCGGGGAGGCGTGACGGAAAGGCGCGATTTTACTGGAACGACGCGGCGCGGCCCAAAAAAAAGACTTTGACCCGCGGGGTGGGCCTGGTTAGAATGCGCGCCTCTTTTCGGGCAGCTAGCTCAGCGGTAGAGCACCGCCTTCACACGGCGGGGGTCACAGGTTCGAACCCTGTGCTGCCCACCAGATGCCTGGTCAAGGCCCATGCATGTGGCTGGGTTGACCATCCCAGCGGTTGCTCCTCCCGTCTCAATACCGCCGAGTAGCCCCCGATCATGCATGGATCGAGGTTGCCGGCGAGATCCAAGAACCCCGCTGGCGATGCTTGCGCCAAGCCTTCAGTAGGCCAGGTTCTCGACCTTGACGGCCAGGGACGCGCCGCGCATCCGTTCCAGCATGGCGGCGACCACCTCCACGTCGTTGTCGAAGGAGCCGTGCGCCAGCTTGATCTGGCCAGCGCCGGTGGACACGTAGGACCGCTTCCTGCCATGCAGCTCCACTTGCATGCTCTTGGCCAGGCCCGCCCAGGCCTTGAGTGCCTGGGTGGAGACCGGGTCCGATGACCAATGGTCCTCGGGCATGCCCTTGCCGCTCCAGGCCCACTCCATGCCCAGCAGGGGGGTCTTGTGGCGGTTCTCCAGGGCGCGGCTGACCAGGTAGAGCAGGGACTTGCCGTAGGGTCCAACGGTGTCGGCGCGTTCCCGCTCGTCGTCCATGATGTCCACGTGCACCGTGTCCGCCCGCAGCTTGCCGGCGGCGAGGGCCACCCCGTAGTGCTGCACGGCGAAATCCACCGTGCAGGCCGGCGCCAGCAGGCTAAGGCTGTCGGCCGCGAGCCGCTTGTCGAGCAGGCCGAACAGGTGGCCCAGCACGATGGACCCGGCGGAGTGGCCGGCCAGGTGGATCTGCAGGCCGGGCAGCTTCTTCTTCAGCGCCAGCAGGTGCCCGGCCAGTAGGCCCAGGCGGTTCTCGCAGGCCACCTCGATGGAGCGGTCGCGGGCGTCGGCCATGGCCTCCCTGATCTTGTCGACGATGCCCTCGTCGCGCATCTGCGGCTGGCCGCGGAAGATTTCGCGCAGGGCGTCTTCCAGGATGCCGCCGACGCTTTCCAGGGCGCCTGTCTTCCAGGTGATGAACAGCGGATAGACGCCGTTCTCGCGGAAGTAGGGCGCCATCATGCGGATGCGCGTCAGGGAGTCCTCCTCCTTGTTCAGGCCGCCATGGACGTAGACGGCCAGCTTGGGCGGCCGGTCGCCGGGCTGCTGGGCGAGCCACTGCTGCGGCCGGGTCAGGCAGATCTGCTCCACCGCCTTGAGGGCGTTCTCGACGCTGACGATGCGGTTGATGGGCAGACCGTTGTTGCCCAGCACCAGGGTGTGCTGATAGGCCTCAGCCTCGCCCAGGGGGCGGATCTTGTCGTTCCGGTAGTCGAAGCCCTTGCCGGGCACCTTGCCGAACGCGCCGGCCTGCTCGGCGGCCGCTTCCTGCAGTGAGCGGCTGCTGAAGGTGGACGGCGCGCTGGCCACGCGCATGGGCGCGCCGAGCACCGCCACCCAGGCGTCGGTAGCGTTGGCGGACCAGTCCTCGTAACTCAGGATGGCGAAGCCGTGGTAGCCCCAGCCTGGTCCCCAGGAGTTCTGCACGATGAAGCCGTCCTCGGTGTAGCCGACGACGGCGAAGGCGTGGCCGCCCACCGACTTGCGGTCGTAGGGGATGATGACCGGCTCGCGGGTCTTCTTCAGGAACCAGCCCTTGTGCACGTTGGCCGAGCAGTAGATGGCCTTGACCTCGTGGATGGCGGACTGCAGGTCGCTGATGCTCTTCTTGTCGATGCGATAGTAGGCGCCCAGCGGGCGGACCGCGGCGTCCGCGTCCCAGCCCTTGGCGGGCGGCACGAAGGCGATCTCGCCTTTCTTGTTGCGATACGGCCAGAGCGTCTCGACGCACACGCCGTGGCGGTGCCAGCCCTTCATGGCGCCCCGGCAGCTGGAGCCTTCGTAGTCCTCGCCGGCCCATTCGTCGTACATGCGCGCCATGTGGTAGAGCATGCGCGGGCTGACCGTCCTGAGCCCCTTGGCCTGGTAGCCGTTCGTCTCCCAGAGCAGGAAGTTGATCGCCGCCGCCAGGCCGAAACCGGTGCACGCGCCTTCCTCGCCCTGGTCCAGGACCAGGTGCTTGGCGTAGTCCGGCAGGTACTTGTCGATGCTTTCCAGCCCCGGATAGCGCGGCGGCAGGCAGACGAGCTTGGGCTGGTAGGTCCGGTCGCGCAGGTCGATGCGGTCGGGCCGGGCGTCGAACGTGCGTCCGTTGAAGGTCTTGGCGGGCATGGATCACCTCCTTGTGGTGGGCGCCGGTGTGTCCCCGGCAGTGCGTGACACCGGCCTGGTCGGGACGGCCGGGTGCTTATGCCGTTTTAGCCCAGGCGGCCGGCAATGCAAGGGACGCTATCGACAGCGGGCCTGGCTCATCTGGCGAGCCACCGGCGGGCGCATGCTTGCCGCCGGACATCGCCCGGAGGAAGACATGGACGCGAACCTGGATCGAGACGCGGATCTTTTTCAGCCGCCTGGCCCGCCGGAAGGAGAGGCGGGCGCATCCGTCGAGCGGCTTGTGGCGGCCCTGAAGCGCAGGAACCGCGACCGTATCGTCGCCGAGTGGCTGCAGCCGGAACGCTCGGCCCGCACCGCCGCCTTCCCCGCCGGTCTGGACGCGCGCATCGTCGACGCCCTGGGCCGGCGGGGCATCCAGCGGCTCTACAGCCACCAGGCGGAGGCCGCGGCGCATGCCCTGGCCGGCCGTCACGTCGTGGTGGCGACGCCCACCGCCTCGGGCAAGTCGCTCTGCTACCACCTGCCGGTGCTGCAGGGCCTGCTGGCGGACGGCACGCGGGCGCTCTACCTGTTCCCCACCAAGGCGCTCGCCCAGGACCAGGTGGCCGAGCTGCTGGCGCTCAACGCGGCGGCGAACCTGGGGGTGAGGGCCATGACCTTCGACGGCGACACGCCGGCGGACGCTCGCCGGGTGGTGCGCGAGCAGGGCGACATCGTGGTGTCCAACCCGGACATGCTGCACCAGGGCATCCTGCCGCACCATCCGAAATGGGCGCGCTTCTTCGAGTCCCTGCGCTACGTGGTGATCGACGAGCTGCATGCCTATCGCGGCGTGTTCGGCAGCCACATGGCGAACGTCATCCGTCGGCTGCGGCGCGTCTGCCGCTTCCACGGCCGCGAGCCGGTGTTCATCCTCAGCTCCGCCACCATCGCCAATCCCGGCGAACTGGCCGAGCGGCTCGTCGGCGCGCCGGTGGCCGCCGTAACGGAGTCCGGCGCGCCGCAGGGCAGGCGGACCGTGCTGGTGTGGAACCCGCCGCTGGTGAACGCCGACCTCAACCTGCGCGCCTCGGCCCGCTCGCAGACCGCCCGCGTGGCGCGCGTGGCGGTGAAGGCGGGGCTGGCCAGCATCGTCTTCGCCAACAGCCGGCTCACCGTGGAAGTGCTCGCCAAGTACCTCAAGGACGTGTTCGACCGGGATCCGCGCCGTCCCCCCCGGGTGGCCGCCTATCGGGGCGGCTACCTGCCCGGCGAGCGGCGCGACAAGGAGCGCAAGCTGCGCGCCGGCAAGATCGACTGCGTGGTGACCACCTCGGCCCTCGAACTGGGGGTGGACATCGGCGCCCTGGACGTGGCGGTGCTGAATGGCTATCCCGGCTCCATCGCCGCCACCTGGCAGCGCCTCGGCCGGGCAGGACGGCGCGGCAAGCCCAGCCTGGGCGTGCTGGTGGCGAGCAGCGAACTGATCGACCAGTTCCTCGCGCGGCACCCTGAGCACCTGTTCGGCGTCTCGCCGGAGCACGCCCGCATCGATCCAGACCAGTTGCTGATCCTGATGGACCACCTGCGCTGCGCCGCCTTCGAGTTGCCTTTCCGGGCCGGCGAGACGTTCGGGCCGCACGGCCTGGAGCCGCTGCTCGGCTACCTGGTCGAGCACGGCGTGCTGCACCGGGAGGGCGAGGCCTGGCACTGGATCGCCGACAGTTACCCGGCCAATGCCGTGAGCCTGCGCGCGGTGGCCGATGGCAACTTCACGGTCATCGACGTGACCGGAGGCGGCCAGGACATCCTCGGCGAGGTGGACTACAGCGCCGCGCCGCTCACCCTCTACGAGGGCGCCATCTACCTGCACCAGGCGCGGCCCTGGCAGGTCGAGCGCCTGGACTGGACCGGACGCAAGGCCTTCGTCACCCGCACGCGGGCCGACTACTACACCGACGCCATCGACTACACCCGGCTCAAGGTGCTGGATGTGTTCGGCGAGGCGCGAGGGGCGGCGGCCGCCTGCGCCCACGGCGAGGTGCACGTCGTGCGGCGGGTGGCCGGCTACAAGAAGATCCGCTACTACACCCACGAGAACGTCGGCTACGGTCCGGTCAATCTGCCCGACCAGGAGATGCACACCACCGCCGTCTGGTGGACGCTGGACAAGGCCGTGCTGGACGCCGCCTTCCCGAGCCGGCAGGCGGCCCTGGACGGTTTTCTCGGCGCGGCCCGCGCCCTGCACCACGTGGCGGCCCTGCTGTCCATGAGCGAGCCGCGCGACCTGGGCCGCGCGGTGGGGGACGGCGCGGCGACCTGGTCGGCCGTCCTGGGCGGCGACGGCCGCGGCAGCCTGAGGACCCTGGAGGGGGCGAGTCTCGAGCCCGATGCCGATGCGCGCCGCTTCCGGCCCACGCTGCACCTGTACGACAACTACCCCGGCGGCATCGGTCTGTCGGCGCCGTTGTTCGCGCAGCGCGACGCCCTGGTGGGCCGGGCGCGCGACCTGGTGGAGGCCTGCCCCTGCCTGGCCGGCTGCCCGGCCTGCGTGGGACCCGTGCTGGCGCCGCGCGAAGGCCTCGGCGCCAAGCAGGCGGCCCTCGTCGTGCTCGGCCTGCTGGCCGGCCGGTCGAGCGTCGCATCCGGCCAGCCGGGGGAGGGTGGACATGGACCTCACTGAACTGCGCCGCCGCCTCGGCCGCCCGGGCTTTCCGCCCGCCGCGCCGCCGGAGGGCAGGGGGATGGCGGATTCCGACCTGCTCGCGCGGCTGGAGGCGGTCCGCCGCCGCGGCCAGACCGCCCCCATGCGCCGCGAGCCGGCCCTGGTGGACCGCCTGGGCGGCTTCGAGCTGGCGCCCGGCGTCGTCGAGGTGGTGCGCCGCCATGCCCTGGCGCTGCGCCACGGCCGCGTTCCCCTGGCCTGGCTGGCGGAGATCGACGGCGACCGCGGCGGCCTGCTGCGCTGGAGGGGGCGGCTGGACCCGGAGCGGCTGGTGTTCCTCGACACCGAGACCACCGGCCTGGCCGGCGGCGCCGGCACGGTCGCCTTCCTGATCGGCGTCGCGCGTCTCGCCGCTGGCACTTTGCAGACCCGCCAGTGGCTGCTCACCGCCTTCTCCGGCGAGGCGGCCCTGCTCGACCGCCTGGCCGTCGAACTGGGCCGCGACGACGTGCTGGTGAGCTTCAACGGCAAGAGCTTCGACGCGCCGCTGATCAACACCCGCGGCCGCCTGCTCGGGCGCGGCGAGATGCTCAGGGGACGGGCGCACATCGACCTGCTGCATGCCCTGCGCCGCGGCCATGCGCGGTCGCTGCCGGACTGCCGGCTGAAGACCGCCGAGGGTCGGTTGCTGGGCCTCGACCGCGGCCACGACCTGCCCGGCGATCAGGCCCCGGCGGCGTGGCGCGATTGGCTGCGCGACGGCTACGGGGCCCGGCTCAACGAGGTACTGGCGCACAACCGCGCCGACCTCCTGTCCACCGCCGCGCTGCTGGCGGTGCTGGCCGGGGAGGGGATGCCGGGGCCTATCTTCGCCGCGCCGAGCTGACGCCGCGCACGTGGGCGGCGCGACCCAGGAAGCGGGCGAGCTGGTCCACGTCGCGCACCTCCAGGGTGAATTCCATGCGCGCGGTCTCGTCCTGGGACAGGGTGTTGACGCGGATCGCGTTGATCTTCTCCTGGGAGATGATCTCGGTGATGTCCTTCAGCAGTCCCTGCCGGTCGTCGGCGACGATTTCCACGTCCACCGCGAACACCTCCTGGGCCGAGGCGCCCCACTCGGCCCCCAGCAGGCGGCCGCGCTGTTCCTCGGGCAGGTGCCGGACCACCGGACAGTCGGCGCGGTGGATGGTGACGCCGCGGCCCTGGGTGGTGTAGCCGACGATGCGGTCGGGCGGGGCGGGCTTGCAGCAGCCGGCCATGTGGGTGAGCAGATTGGCCTCGCCCTCCACCAGCACGCCGGCCGGGGCGGACTTGCTCCTGCGCGCGCCGACCAGGGGCTTCTCCGGCTGTGGCAGGAACTCGTCCTGCAGGGAGCGGGCGAGCTGGCCGCTGCCCAGGTCGCCGCGGCCCAGCGCGGCGTAGAGATCCTCCGGGCGGGCGAACTTCAGCCGGCCGGCGAGCTGTTCCAGGTTGACGTTGGACAGCCCCAGGCGGTGCAGCTCGCGCTCCAGCAGGGCGCGCCCGTCCTGGACATGGCTGTCGTGGTCCTGCTGCTTGAACCACTGGCGCACCTTGGCGCGCGCCCGCGAGGTGCGCAGGAAGCCCAGATGGGGGTTGAGCCAGTCGCGGCTGGGGCCGCCTTCCTTGACGGTCAGGATCTCCACCCGCTGGGCGGTCTTCAGCGGCGTGTCCAGGGGCACCAGCTGGCCGTCCAGCTTGGCGCCGCGGCAGCGGTGGCCCAGCTCGGTGTGCACCGCGTAGGCGAAATCGATGGGAGTGGCCCCCGCGGACAGGGCGACCACCTTGCCCTGGGGAGTGAGGACGAACACCTCGTCCTGGAACAGCTCGTTCCTGAACTGCTGCGCCAGCTCGGCGCTGTCGGCGAGTTCCTGCTTCCAGGACAGCAGCTGGCGCAGCCAGGCGATCTTCTCCTGCAGGGCCTCGGCCTTGCCCGCCTCGCGGCCGCCCTCCTTGTAGCGCCAGTGGGCGGCGACGCCCAGCTCGGCCTCCTGGTGCATGTCGAAGCTGCGGATCTGCACCTCCAGGGCTTTGTTCTCCGGGCCGATGACGGCGGTGTGCAGGCTCTGGTAGCCGTTGCCCTTGGGACGCGAGATGTAGTCGTCGAACTGGCCGGGGATGGGCTGCCAGAGGCTGTGCACGATGCCCAGAGCGTGGTAGCAGTCCTTCACGTCACGCACCAGCACCCGCACCGCGCGCACGTCGTAGACCTCGTCGAAGGACAGGCGCTTCTTGCGCATCTTGGCCAGGATGCTGGCGATATGCTTGGGCCGGCCGGCGACGTCGTAGCCGGTCAGGCCGGCGTGACCCAGCTCCTCGTTGAGCTGTTCCAGGATGCGCTCGATGTACCACTCGCGGTCCAGGCGGCGTTCATCGAGGAGCTTGGCGATGTGCTTGTAGGTCTCCGGTTCCAGGAAGCGGCAGGCGAGGTCCTCCAGCTCCCACTTCAGCTGCCACACCCCCAGGCGGTTGGCGAGCGGGGCGTACAGTTCGCGGGCGTCGCGCGCCAGCTTGTGGCGCAGGTCGTCGTCCCGCTGAGCCAGCTCGCGCAGGCTCTGCACCCGTTCGGCCAGCTTGATCAGGACCACGCGGATGTCGTCGGTCATCGCCAGCAGCATCTGGCGCAAGGATTCGCTCTGGCCGCCCTCGCCGGACAGCTCGGAGAACAGCGCGTCCATGCGGTTCAGGCGGGCGGCGCCGATGGCCAGGCGGGCAAGCGGCTCGCCGAACTCGCGGCCGAGCCGCTCGGCGTCCAGCACGGCCTCCGGCAGGCCGGCAAGCAGGGCGGCGGCGATGGTTTGGGCGTCGAAGCCCATGCCGGAGAGCTGGTAGGTGCAGCCCAGGGCGTGCTCAAGCAGGGGCACGCCGGTCTCCGCCACCAGCCCCTCGCCCTCTGTCAGGAGGGTATCCAGGGCGCGGCGGATCAGGTCGATCTGCTCGGGGGGGTAGCGCCCGGCCAGCTGGGCGAGCCAGATCCCGGCGTCCCCCTCGGGCAGGGTGAGGGTATGGGTGACCATGATTCGGGTTACGAGCGGTGGGTCACGGGCTACGCAGGGCTATCGCCGGGGCCTGCGCGCTACCGGCGCGGCCCGCGGCCCGATCACCAGAACTTCCACCAGTCCTTTTTCTGGGCCGGGGCGCTCCCGCCGACATGCACGCTTTTGGGGAAGTTCAGCTTGAGCACGCGGATGGCGTCGTCGCGCAGATCCTGCATGTCGAGCTTATCGTAGCTCTGCGCCATGATGTACAGCGCGTCCTCGAGGGCGGGGGCCTGGCGGTAGTTCTCCAGGACGTGCTTGGCCCGGTTGGCGGCGGCCACATAGGCGCCGCGCTTGTAGTAGTAGCGGGCGACATGCACCTCGTGGGCAGCCAGGGCGTTCATGAGG
>JALOTG010000045.1 GCA_025458005.1 Thiobacillaceae bacterium | reverse complement strand
CGCGGAGGAGACACTGTCAGGCGACTCGGACGGGCCGCGCGGGGCGGCAGCTCGATGCCCGTGATCCGAGCGCCATTGCATCCATTACGGCAGCCATGGATAAAACTTGAGCGCGAGGAGTTCCGCACCGAGCAACAACCGGGAACTCGACCCGCTCACGAGGTCGCGCCGGGATAGGAAACATGAATGCATTAGAGGATACTTATATTCCATTCGTGTTAACCGTCACCCAACCCGCATGTCCGGCCTGCCTGCCTTTTACCGCCCGCTCTTCCTCGTCGCGCTGCTCATCCTCGGCCTGTCCTCTGTCCCGGCGCGCGCCGACTTCGACCAGGCCATGTCCGCCTATACCTCGGGCGATTTCGACAAGGCCGCGCGCGAATTCGGGCTATTGGCGGAACAGGGTCATCGTCTGGCCCAGTATCACCTCGGCCTGCTCTACGAGGAAGGCCAGGGCCTGCCCCGGAACCGCGCCCTGGCCCTGCATTGGTACACCGAAGCGGCCAAGCAGGGGGACGTGGACGCCTGCTTCGCCATCGGCCAGATGCATCACCATGGCATCGGCATGGAGAAGAACGCCGTGGCCGCCTACCACTGGTACGCCCTGGCCGCCGGCGGCGGGCACCCGCGGGCCAAGGAGGAGTACCAGCGCCTGACCGGGCGCCTGTCCCCCGAGCAGCTCAGCGAGGCGAAGCGCGGCATGCGCTGACCCGGATGCCGGCGCGGACCGGCACGAAGCCCGGTGCAAGCCGGCATGATGGTGCGCCGCCCCTGCCCCAGCCCGAATAGCCGCTTCGCGCCGCGGTTCTTCGCCGGGCGGCCGGCGGGGGGTCCCGACCGGAAGCGCGCGCGGCGCCGGTGTCATCATCGTAGCGAGCCATCGAGATGCAACCGCATGCCCGGCATGCAAACGATCGACACCGGGCAGCACCGCGGAGTATTGACATAAAGATGAGAACGGTTATCATTTGCATAACTCAACTCGACCCCCTGCCTCGCCATGAACAAGCCGCCCGACCCGATGCCCCGACCCGCAGACAGGGCAGCGCATGCCCCGCCCGACCGGGTGGTTGAAGCCGCGCGGCTGCTGCGCGGCGCCCGCGAACTGTGGATCGAGCACAAGGGGGAGCGCTACCGGCTCTCTCTGACCCGCAACGAGAAACTCATCCTCACCAAGTAACCCACTGCATCCACGCCAGCCAGCGCGCACCGCGCAAGCCAGCCGGGACCTGACCTGAACAAGGAGAAACCCGATGGCTCGCCCGATCCGGCCGGCACCCGCCGCATCCCGCCCCGCCGCCCCGCTGTTCCTGGCCATAGCCTTGCTGGTCGGCGGTCCCGCCCTCGCCTCGCCCGACAATGAGGCCCTGCTGACGGAACTGCGCCGGCTGGGCGAGCGGGTCGAGCAGCTGGAGGCGGCCAACCGCCGCCTGGAGAGCGCGCTGCTGGCGGCGCCTGCCGCCGCGGAGAAGGAAAAGATCCTCACCGCCCGCCTGCACGACGTCGAACTGGAGGTGGTGTCCATGCGACGGCAGACGCGCATGATCGAGACGGTGGAAGGGGTATCCGCCGGCGCGGCGCTGACCATGGTCGCGCAGCGGGCGAATGGCGACGCCACCACCAGCGGCGAGGCCGAGAGCGAGCTCAACTACCGCGCGGACATCTCCGTCACCCTGCCGGGCGGTTCGCTGGGCGACGCAGAGGGCCGCATCTTCGCCCACTTCCGCGTCGGCCAGGGCAATGGCCTGGAGGACCTGCAGCCCACCCTTACCGGCACACCCAATTCCACCGCCTTCCAGCTCACGCATGGCGACGATTCGACGGCGCTGCTGGCCCAGGCCTGGTATCAGCTGGATGTGCCGCTCGATGGCGACCGGGAGGAGGCCGCCTCGCACGTGGAGATCAACTTCGGCAAGATCGACCCGTTCGTCTTCTTCGATCAGAACGCCATCGCAGACGACGAATCGACCCGCTTCCTGAACAACGCCTTCGTCCACAACCCCCTGCTGGATTCGGGCGGCGATGTCGGCGTGGACGAATACGGCTTCACCCCCGGCGCCCGCGTCGCCTATCACAACGGCCGCGGCAGCCCGGACTGGTGGCGGGTATCCCTCGGCCTGTTCGGCTCCGGCCCGGGCGCCTCGTTCTCGGACAGCCTCACCAAGCCGTTCGTGATCGGACAGGTCGAGATGGGCCGGCAGCTGTCCGCCGGCCTCGGCGGCAACTACCGCCTGTATGCCTGGCGCAACGCCCGCGCCACCGCCTACGACGGCATGACCGAGGAACGGCATGCCGGCTGGGGACTCTCCGTCGACCAGCAGGTGGCCGAGGCGACCACCGTGTTCGCCCGCTATGGCCAATCGACGCGGGGCAAGGTGCGCTTCGACCGCGCCCTGACCGTGGGGGCGGAACTGGGCGGGGCCCACTGGGGTCGAGCGCGCGACCGCCTGGGCCTGGCGCTGGGCTGGCTGGACACCAGCGACGGCTACCGGGAAGACGACCCGGACGGCCATGGCCCCGACGGCGCCGAGCGCCTGGCGGAGGTCTACTACGCCTGGCAGGTCAATGAGCACCTCGAGCTGTCGCCCGACCTGCAGTGGATCTCGCGGCCCGGCGGCGCGAAGCACGCCCGGGACATGACCATCGTCGGCCTGCGCGCCAAGGTGGGGTACTGACATGGCGCCGATCGGAAGCGACATCGCGGCCATCGCATCGCGCCCGGCCCGCTGGATCCTGCTGCTCCTGGCCTGCCACTGCACCGGGCTGAACGCCGAACCGAGCGCGCACCTGTCCGCGAAGGCGAGTCTGGGCCAGGCCATCTTCTTCGACCGCGATCTGTCCGAGCCCGCCGGCCAGTCCTGCGCCAGCTGCCACGATCCGGGGCGCGCCTTCGCCGACCCGGACCCCGGGGCGGTGACCTCCCGGGGGGCAACGCCGCCCCTCGTCGGCAATCGGAACACGCCCAGTTCCATGTACGCCGCCTACAGCCCCGCCTTCCACCATGACGCGACCGTGGGGCACTATGTCGGCGGCCAGTTCCTCGATGGCCGCGCCGCCACGCTCGAAGACCAGGCCAGGGGGCCCTTCCTCAACCCCCTGGAGATGGCCAACGCCGACGCCGCCATGGTGGTCGGCAAGCTGCGCCGCGCGGCCTACGCGCCCCTGTTCGAGCAGGTGTTCGGGCAGGGCGCGCTGGACGAGACGGAGCCGGCCTACCGGCGCGTCGCCGAGGCCCTGGCCGCGTTCCAGCGTACGCCCGGCTTCTCCCCGTTCACCTCCAAGTACGACGCCTGGCTGGCCGGCAAGGCCCGTCTGACCGATCAGGAGCTGCGCGGCCTGCGGCTGTTCGAGGCCGAGGACAAGGGCAACTGCGCCGCCTGCCATCCCAGCCGGCCGGGGCCCAAGGGCGAGCCGCCGCTGTTCACCGACTTCACCTATGACAATTTGGGCGTGCCGCGCAATCCCGACAACCCCTTCCTCAGGGCGCCCGCCCGCCTCAACCCGGCCGGCGAGTTGCACACCGACCGCGGCCTGGGCGCGGTGGTGAACAGGCGCTCGGAGGACGGCAAGTTCAAGGTGCCGACCCTGCGCAATGTCGCGCTCACCGGGCCCTACATGCACAACGGCTACTTCCGCACCCTGGCGGGTGTCCTGGCCTTCTACAACCACCGCGACCGCCGCCCGCCCTGCGCGGCCCCCCTGCTCGCCGAGCACGAGGCCCTGCGGCGCGGATGCTGGCCGGTGCCGGAGGTGATCGCCAACGTCAACCGCGACGAACTGGGCGACCTGGGCCTGAAGAAGCAGGAGATGGACGACATCGTCGCCTTCCTGAAGACCCTTACCGACGGCTGGCGACCCGAGGTCGCGGCCACCCGATGAACCACTCGATGACACTGGAGGACAGCATGCAAACCGCGAACCCCGAACTGATGGCCGGCGCATTGGACAACCTGATGCGCTTCCTGCTCACCGGCTGCCGCCACTCCGCCGGACGCGCGGCCCTCCTGCTGGAGAGGCTGGCCGCGGCGCCGGACACGGATGTCGACCTGGAACTCGCCTGCCAGCGCATGAGCGACCGGCTGGCGGAGAGGCGCGACGACGCGTCCGCCCCCCCGCGGGCCGGGGGGCGGAAAGGCGGGGAGCCCCGGCATGTGTGACCGGCACTCTCTGGACGGCGCCATCCGCAACCTGTTCAGCCCCGCGCAGCCTGCGGAAGACGCCGGCGCGCGCCCGGCACCGGTGGCCCGCCTAGAGCCCGTCCGGCCCGGCCGCCGACGCAAGCTCTGGGAACTGGAGGAGAAGCACCATTGCCCGGTGGTGGGCAGTTGCCTGAGCCTGGAGGAGATCAAGAAGATCGCCCGCAAGTCCGGCTCCCAAGGGCACGGCTTCGACGCCTACCGCCTGCACGTCGAAGCGGTCTCTGTTTCCTGTTCGCGCAACGCCGCCGCGGAGGCCATGCAGCGGACGCTGGAACGCAAGTTCGCCCACGTCGTGCGTCGCTTCGACCAGGCCAGGACCGATGCGGAAGTGCTTGAAATGTGGCGCGAACACCTGGATCGCGGCGAGGTGGCGGGCGCCCTGTGGGCAACTCTCACGCACCGGTCGAGCTCGCCGGAGACGCGTCAGGCCGTCCATGCCGACATGCACATGCTGTCCCACCAGGTGGGTGCCGGGCAGGCCGCCGACCTGCGCCGGCTCGGCTTCCTGGAGGAGGAATGCGCTCGTCTGCGGGCGCGGGAACGCCAATCGGCCGAGCGCCAGGCGCGCGAGATCGCAGAGTCCGCCGCGCGCCTGCGCTCGCTGCGGGAAGAACATGACCGTCTGCGCGCGGCGGCGGAAGCGGCTGAGACGCTGCGCGAGCGGATCCACGCACTTGAATCCGGCCAGGCGATGGTGGCCATGGGGCGCCGGCTGCTTCTGCTGGAGGCCACCAACGCGGAACTGCGCGAGGCGGCCCGGCGCAGCCTGGACCTGGAGCGGCGCACGGCCGCGCTGGCGGCGGAGAACGCGCGGCTGCGCGGCGAACGCGATGCGATGGCCGCCGAGCGCGACGCCCTGGAGAAGCTCTGGGCCGCGTCGCCGGCACCCTCGTCGGAATGCGGCGGCGACTGCGCCAGCTGCCCGGACCGATTGCGCGGACGCTGCGTGCTGTGCGTGGGCGGGCGTGTCCCGCTGCTGTCGCACTACCGGCAGCTGCCCGAGCGGCTGGGCATGCGCCTGATCCATCACGACGGCGGCCGGGAGGAATCGCTGTCCCGGCTTCCCGACCTGCTGGCCGCCTCGGACGCCGTCATCTGCCCGACCGACTGCGTCAGCCACGCCGCGTACCACCAGCTCAAGCGCCACTGCAAGACGGCCGGCAAACCCTGCGTGCTGGCGCGCAGCTCGGGCATCGCCGGCTTCGCGGCGGCCCTGGCACGGCTGGCCCTGGGCCGCGCCGACATCCGGCCGCAAGTCGCCGGGGAGACCTGAGCTGAGCAAAGCGCGCCCGCATCCCGGTGCCGCGCCGGCGGACGCATGGAAGCTTTCCCAGGAAGGCGAACATCCTGCGCCTGATCGGCGCGCTGCCCATGCCGCAGAACCAACAATGGCGACTGCGGCACCGCGATGGACGCCGCGACCCGACATGGGCGGACGCGATGACCGTCCACGCGGGAGAGCCCTCCCCGGAGCAAACAATCTGCTGCACGGGCCACCGCCCCGGCAGTCCGCCTGCTCCCCGCAATCAGTCCTTGCCGTTGTTTTTGACAATCATTCTCATTTGTGGATAATGGACAGGGAGATAGCGTTTTACGAGGCAGGTACGAAATGTATGTCTGTGTTTGCCAGGCCGTGACCGAGCGGCAGGTGCGGGAGGCGGCCCAACGCGGCGTGAAGTCCGTCAAGGCGCTCAAGGAAGGCCTCGGGGTAGCCGCGCAGTGCGCCAAATGCGCGCGTTGCGCCCACAACATCCTGCGCGACAGCCAGCAATGCCAGGAGGACGACGCGCTCGCCAGCAACCCGACTTGAACGGTCGGGTCGTATCATGGTCGGAGTCGTAGCCGGCGAACCGGGTCACCGGCCGATTGCCAGACGGCCCCACCGGAAGCCTGCCGCCTGAGGCAGGCGCCTGCCTGCGATTTGACAACCACGCTTGCAAAGGAGAACCGCCATGAAAGGCGACAAGAAGGTCATCCAGTTCCTCAACAAGACCCTCACCGTGGAGCTCACGGCCATCAACCAGTACTTCCTGCACGCACGCATGTACAAGAACTGGGGCCTGAACGCCCTCGGCAAGCACGAGTACCAGGAATCCATCGAGGAGATGCACCACGCCGACAAGCTGATCGAGCGCATCCTGTTCCTGGAGGGGCTGCCCAACCTGCAGGACCTGGGCAAGCTGATGATTGGCGAGAACGTGCCGGAGTGCCTGGCCTGCGACCTCAAGCTGGAGCAGCATGGCCGCAGTCTCTACCTGGAGGCCATCGCCCACTGCGAGGCGGTGAAGGACTATGTGTCCCGCGAGATCCTGGAAGGGATCCTGGAGGACACCGAGGAGCACATCGACTATCTGGAGACCCAGCTGGAGCTGGTCGACAAGGTCGGTGTGCAGAACTACCTGCAGACCGCCATGGGCGAGATGGGCGGCTGACGCCGGGCATCCCCGCCCTGCCCGGGCGGGGGTGCCGGTTCAGGTCTTCAATTCCTCCAGCATGCTGGCCAGGTCGTCGGCGTGCTCCTCCTCCATCGCCAGGATGCCCTCCAGCATGCGCCGGGTGGTGACGTCCTTGTCGCCGATGTAGCGGATCATCTCGCCGTAGCTGTCGATGGCGATGCGCTCGGCCACCAGGTCCTCCTTGATCATCTCGATCAGGTTGCCGCCTTCGACATATTCGGCGTGGCTGCGGCTAGCGAGTCCTTCGGGATTGAAGTCGGGCTCGCCCTTCAACTGCACGATGCGGCCGGCAATCTGGTCGGCGTGCTGCTGCTCCTCGTTGGCATGCACCAGGAACTCGGCCGCCACCGCGTCGGCGTTGATCCCGGCTGCCATGAAGTGGTGCCGCTTGTAGCGCAGGATGCAGACCAGCTCGGTGGCCAGGGCCTCGTTGAGCAGCTTGATCACCGTCTCCCGGTCGGCCCGGTAGCCGGCGGTGATGGCGCCGTCCTCGATGTGCTTGCGGGCCCGCTCGCGCAGGGTCTGGATGTCGGTGAGGAAGGGCTGCTCGGCCTTCGCCGCCTTCTTGGGATTCGTGTTCTCCTTGCCGCCCTTCGCCGTTGCCTTGGCCATGTGTTGCTCCTTTGCGTCTGGTTGAAATCGGGGCGCTCAGCCGAGCGCGGTGTCCAGCACCATCATGATAGCGAATCCACCCATCAGGCCCAGGGTCGCGGGCGTCTGGTGGCCGTTGCGGTGGGTCTCGGGAATGACCTCGTGGGAGACCACGAAGATCATCGCCCCGGCCGCCAGGCCGAGGCCGATCGGGTAGGCGACCGCCAGGCCGCCGCCCAGGCCCACGCCGAGCAGCGCGCCCACCGGTTCCATCAGCCCGCTGGCGGCGGCGATCGCCACCGCCTTGAGCGGGGCGAGGCCGATGGAGCGCAGGGCCATGGCCACCGCCAGGCCCTCGGGCAGATCCTGCAGGGCGATGGCGACTGTGAGCGGCAGGCCGACGGACAGGTCGCCCTGGGAGAAGCCGACGCCGATGGCCATGCCCTCCGGCAGGTTGTGCAGGGCAATGGCCAGCACGAACAGCCAGATCCGGCCGACCCGCTCGCAGCCGGCGCCGCAGGGGCCGCCGTGGGTGTGCTCGTGGGGGGTGAACTGGTCCAGGCCGAGCATCAGCAGCACGCCCAGGCCCATGCCCAGGACGACGATGGCAGCGCCCCCCGCGGCGCCGCCGGCGTACGCCTCGCCGGCCTCCAGGCCGGGCAGGAGCAGGGAGAAGGCGCTGGCCGCCAGCATCATGCCCGCCGCCAGGCCCAGCATGCTGTCCTCGACGCGCTGGCCGAGGGACTTCAGGGCGATGCCGGGCAGGGCGCCAAGGGCGGTGGCGGCGAAGGCTACCATGCCGCCGATGAGGCCCATGCGCAGGGCTTCGCCGGCCTCGCCGCCGAGCACCCGGCCGATGCTGACCACCAGCAGCCCGGCCATGGCCACCATGGCGGCGAGCAGGCCGGCGGTGGTCCAGGGATGGCCCGCCGCCTGGGCCAGCCAGGCGGCGCCCAGGGAGGCGTGTGGGGGTTGACGCGCGATGTCCATGTCCGGTGCCCGTGTCTTCCTCGCCGCCCACGCCGGGACGGCAGGGTGATATCAACTGTATAGGTTCATTATCGCCATCGCGCTCGTTCAAATGCGCCGGGCCAGGTGACCCTCCAACGCTTCGGCCGCCCGCCAGAAGCGGTGCGGATAGTCACGCTCGCGGTCCCGCACGGGCAGACGGGCCATGCCCATCGCCTGGAAGAAGCCGACCGCGTCCGGCTGGGCCTTGACCAGCAGGCCGTCCATGCCCCGTTCGCGGACCATCTCCAGGGCGGCGTCCAGCAGTCGGCCGCCAATGCCCTCGCCGTGGTAGAGCGGATCGACGTACAGGCCATGCAGCAGCAAGCCACTCTGTCCGGGCCGCAGGTCGCCAGGCGCGGCCTCTTCCAGGGCAGCCACGCCGGTGATGCCCAGACCGGCGGTGTCGGCCACCAGCAGCCGCATGTGCTCGCAGTCATGCGGCTGGTAGCGGTAGCCAGGCAGCGCCAGACGCTTCACCCGGTCGGGCAACCGCCAGGTCATGACGGCCCGCTCGACGACCGCGTTGATGGCCGCCAGGTCCGTCTCCGTGGCGGCCCTGGCGCGGGTGTGGAGGATGCGGGGCAGGTCCATGTCCGCCGCCTCAGACTCCGATGCCGAGCCAGTCTCCATCATCCTCGCCACCGGCCGACACGCCGGCCAGGCCGATGCCCAGGATGGCCAGGACGTGGACGAAAGCAGCGCGCCAGAGGTGCCAGGGGCGAGTGTTCATGTCGTGCTCCTTGTCAAGGCTGCCCGCCCCACGGGCGGACGGTTTGGTCACGCCTCCCGATAGTCGGGAGACGCTGCCACTCTAGGCAGCGCCCTTACTTCCATCAAATGGATTATCTAGAATGAGGCAATCTATGGATTCAATGGCAATGCCATGACCCTGCAGGAACTGCGTTACGTCGTCGCCCTGGCCGACCTGGGGCACTTCGGCCAGGCCGCCGAGGCCTGCTTCGTGAGCCAGTCCACATTGTCCACGGGCCTCAAGAAGCTGGAGGAGTTCCTCGGCCTCACCCTGTTCGATCGTTCGCTGAAACGCGTCACCCCGACCCCGATCGGCCGCGAGATCGTCGAGAGCGCCCGGCTGATCCTGCAGGAAGCGGACCGCATCCGCGACCTGGCCCGCCACGCCCAGGATCCCATGGACCGCACCGTGCAGCTGGGCGTCATCCCCACCCTGGGGCCGTACTACCTGCCGCATGCCCTGACCATCGTGCACAAGCTGCATCCCAGCCTGCGCCTGTTGCTGCGCGAGGTGATGACGCCGCACCTGCTCGCCGACCTGGCGGAGGGCCGGCTGGACGCCGGCCTGCTCGCCCTGCCCATCGACGACCCCGGACTGGAGGTGGCGCCCCTGTTCGTGGAGCCCTTCCTGGCGGCGGTGCCGGCCGATCATGCCCTGGCCAGGCGCAAGGAAATCGAGCTGGACGAGCTGGCCCAGGCTGGGCTGCTGCTGCTGGAGGAAGGCCACTGCCTGCGCGACCAGGCCCTGGAGGCCTGCCGGCTGGAGGGGCTGAAGAGCGAGGAGATTCGCGCCACCAGCCTGGAGACCCTGCGCCAGATGGTGGGCATGGGCCTGGGCGTGACCCTGATCCCGGTGCTGGCCGGCGCCAATCCCAAGCCCACCCGCAGGCAGGTGGTGATGCGTCCCCTCGCGGGCGGGGGCGCCGCCCGCACCATCGGCCTGGTCTGGCGGCGCCGCTCGCCGGCGGCGCGGACCATGGCCATCCTCGCCCAGACGCTGGCCGACTACCTGCCCGACGGGGTGCATGCGGCGGAAACCGCCAGCGGCTAGACTTGTCCCAAATCGAGCCCTCGGCCAATCGCCGCCGCGCCCCCGGTTCTGCCACATCACCACGCCACCCCATCGGAACAAGCATGAAATCGGATTCCCTCGGACTCTTCGGGCTGCTCGCCGCGGGCCTGTCCGCCCTCTCCATCCAGATCTGGTCTGAACGCGTCGGGCCGGCCGCGCCGACACCCGGCCAGGCGGCCCGCGTCGATCTCGGCCGCCTGCTGTTCTTCGACACCGGCCTGTCGGAGCCCGCCGGCCAGTCCTGCGCCACCTGTCACGACCCGGGCCGTGCCTTCACCGATCCGGACGACGCCCAACCCACCTCCAAGGGGGTGCACCCGGAACGTTTCGGCGCGCGCAACACCCCGTCTGCCCTGTACATGGCCTTCTCGCCCGCCTTCCATTTCGACGCGAAGGAGGGACACTACGTGGGCGGCCAGTTCTGGGACGGCCGCGCGGCAAGCTTGGAGGAACAGGCCAGGCGGCCCTTCCTGGACCCCCTGGAGATGGCCAACCCGGACCCGGGCGCGCTGGTGGACAAGGTGCGCCGCGCGTCCTACGCCGGCCAGTTCGAGGCGGTCTTCGGCAAAGGCGCCCTGGACGACGTGGAGCAGGCCTACGGTCACGTCGCCGCGGCCCTGTCCGCCTTCCAGCGCACGGCCGAGTTCAGCCCGTTCAGTTCCAAGTACGACGCCTGGCTGGCCGACAAGGCCCGGCTCACGGAGCAGGAATTGCGCGGCCTGAAGCTGTTCGAGGACGAGAAGAAGGGCAACTGCGCCGCCTGCCACCCCAGCCAGCGCGGCCCCAACGGCGAGCCGCCCTTGTTCACCGACTTCACCTACGACAACCTGGGCGTGCCGCGCCACCCCGGCAACCCCTTCTACCGCCAGGCCAGGGCCCACAATCCCGACGGCATGGCCTTCGTCGACCGAGGCCTGGGCGGCTTCGTGAAGAAGGCCGAGGAGGATGGCAAGTTCAAGGTGCCCACCCTGCGCAACATCGCCCTGACCGCCCCCTACATGCACAACGGCTATTTCCGGACCCTGCGCGGCGTGACGGCGTTCTACAACGACCGGGACGCGCGCCCCCGCTGCCCGGGCGAGGCCACCGAGGCCGAGGCGCTCGGGCAAGGCTGCTGGCCGGGCCCGGAGGTGGCCGAAAACGTGAACACCGAGGAGCTGGGGCGGCTGGGCCTGACCGAGCAGGAGGTGGACGACATCGTTGCCTTCATGGAGACCCTGACCGACGGCTATCGGCCAGCGGCACCCTGACCGCAACGCGGGGGTGAACGGCCCCCTGTCGTCCACCTCCGCAGATGGAGACTACCGGGTCGCGCAGCGTGGTCGGGTGCACAGCAGGACCAGCTTGCGGGCGTCGAGCACGGTGATCCTGCCGTCACGGTCCAGATCGCGCGGATCGTCGGCGCCGCTGGCGGGCTTGTTGCGGGCCGCCAGCAGGATGGACAGATCGGCGTTGTCCACGTCTTGATCGCCGTCCAGATCCCCGCGCGTGGGCGGCGCCACCTCGCAGGCATCGCCGACGCCGTTTGCATTGTCATCGGCCTGGTCCGGGTTGGCCACGCCGGGGCAGTTGTCCTCGCCATCGGCGATGCCATCGCCGTCCTGGTCCAGCACGGTGACACTGACGATCTGGTTGGGGGCCGTCTCGCGATTGAATACCTGGTCCCTGGCCAGGCTGTAGAAGGCATAGGTCCGTCCGGGTTGGCCGGTGAACAGCCCCTCGGTTTCCGACACGTTCCGCCGCCAGATCCCGAAGCCGGCGGCATTGTCCGCGGTGGAGAAGATTGTGTAGTCCCGGATCCCCGAGGAGCCCGGATCGCTCCCCGACCATGCGACCCGGAAGACGCGCGTCGGTGAATGGCTGACCACGCTGACCTGGCTGATCGGCGCGCCCTTGTCGAGGTGGTTGACCCAATCGTTGGTGAGCAGGGCCTGGTCCTCCATCCGATCGAACACGATGCGGGCACGGCAGTTACGCCCGATCTCCGTCTCCGCGGGAAGATCGGCCTTGATTTCGACTGTATAGCTCACGCTGCCCTGCCCCTCCGGGGGTAGCAGGTTAGGCGGCAGAAAACCGTCGAACGTCGGCAGCGCCCCGGTGACGGGATCGATGGATTTGTAACGCCAGCGGACCTGACCCTGTGGCTCGTCCAGGACGGCGGTCACCTCCACCAGCAGATCCCGCTCGGGACGCAGGTCCACGAGGGCGTGGTAGTCACGCTTTTCGGGCGGCACATGCAAGACCCATTGGCCGGCGGCGATGGTGCCCAGCCTGAAGGTGGTCAGGTCGACCTTGTCGGTCTGCAGGCACTCGACGATGTCCACGATTTGGGCCGGCGCGCCGGCGGCGGCCAGATTCTCGAAGCGGATGACGTAGCTCAGCGGCTCCAGACCAGGGATGTAGCGGGCCGTGCCGAAGCCGCCTGGCCCCAGCTTGTCGTTGGGGTCCACGGCCTGACCACTCTCAAGATCCTGGAGCGCGGAGGCCTCGACCTTGTCGATGGCCGGCTCCTTGGGCCCTTCCGGCTGGTGCAACTGTCCGGTGGGATAGACGGGAGGCTCAGCCCAGTACCAATCATCATAGTCATACAGATAGCCGAGGGGATCCGTCTTCAGGCCCGTCTCAATCCGGCCGCCATACCCGAAGTAGGATGTCCAGCTATCCCAGTTACGCTCCCGATAGTCGCCGACATAGTAGGAATAGTAATTCGTGGCCTCCAGCACCATGCCCTGGCTGAAGGCCGCTTCCCGCGCCTTCTCGTAGGTCATGCCCGGCGGCAGGTTGGCCGGATCGACCTTGGGATAGACCACCACCCCGTAGTGCTCGGGAGGATCGCCCAGGGTCACGGGACCGTAGTCGTACTTGTCGAAGATGGCGGCATAGGCCGGATCCTGACGCATGCGGTTGAGGCGTTCGAGGATCTCGGCCTTGCCATAGTCGCAGTTGTTGACGCCCCAGTTGAGCAGACACTGGTTGGGGGCACCCAGCCCGTCGATCATCCGCGCATATTCCTGGTCCTGGTAGATGTTGTCGGGCGGCGCGGGGGGCAAGGGCGGTGGCATGTCGGCCGGCGGCGCCACGTCCTGCCATTGGTGATAAACCTCCTGGGCCTGGACCGCGCCGATGCCAAGCAGCCCTGCAGCCAGCAATCCGAAAGCTTTGAAACAGTGCATGAGGTTCATTGCGGTCCTTCCTCGGTCCGTCCGCCCGGTGAAGACCGACGGTCACGTCACTTCTCCAGCACGGCGCCGAACTGGATGAAACGGTTGGTCATGGGGTTGCCGTCATCGTCGGGTACCTGCAGCGTCAATTGGTACTCGACCGACTGCTGGTTCGCGGGCAGCCGGGTAACCGGCAGCAGGATGGCGCGCTTGCCATCCTTTACCTTGCTGCGCACGCTGTTGTACTGCACCACCGGAGGGTTACCCTGGGGCAGCTTGAGGGACCAGGCGACATCTTCTGGCAGCCCGTGGGTGACGGGGACCACCAAGGCGTCCACGTTGCTGCGATTGCCCATCACGACCCTGTAGAAGGCCGGCTGTCCCGTGCGTACCATCGCTTCTCCCACGATGCGTATCCAGGGCTGCGCGGCCACGCCCGCCTCCACCGTGAAACCTCCCGCTCGCACCGCCTCGTCGCCTGGCACCTGGCCATTGGCCAACACCAGGTCCCAGGCGCCGGGCGCGGCCATGTCGGGGTTGAAGGTGGCCACGAGCCCATCCCGCGTCAGCCCATGCTCGCCGCCCGTGATCTCGTCGGCGCCACGCCTGAGCTTGGCGACCACCCCATCCCTGAGGTAGTCCCCCTGAATCAGCACGCGGACCTGGCCGGTGTTGCCACCCTTGCGGGGCGAGTAGTCGACGATGCGGAGCAGCGGTGTCTCCACCCGCACCGCTTCGGACAACAAGTCCTGGCTGCCATCGGCGAAGTCCGCCACCAGGGCCCATTCGCCCTGGGGTTGGCCCGCGAGGTCGAAATCGACCCGCAGCTTCTCGTCGGTGATCACCTCCAGATTGGTCCCCACCACGCTCTGGCCATCGAGCTGCAGGCGGATATTGTCGAGTCCGTAAAACCCGTTACCCAGGATGGTCAGCCGGCTCGTCGCCAGATTGCCCACCCGGTCGGGGTAGACGTCCCACATCCCGATCTGGTCCCAGACCAGCAAACCCTTGTTCAGGCTGACGCTCGACTGCAGGTTGGGGTTGAACACCGTTGGGTTCCAGTAGCCGGTGGGCACGCCGGTCAGGTCGAACAGGGCCCGCAATTCGAAGGGGGCGATGAACGTCATGTCGCGGGGGAACAATTCCGGGAAACCGGCCCGCCGCAGGCTGGGTATCGCGCCCGCCTCGAATTGGGCGCCGCAGAAGGTCATTTCCAGCTGCTCATCGACGGAGCCCACCTCGGGCGTCACGGAATTGAGGGCGAATCCACCCCCCCATAATCGTCCGGACAGCTATATCCTATCGCCGCGGCCGCGTCCTTGACGCCGGCGATGCTGGCCAGGACATCGGCCAACCGGTTCGCGACAGACGTTGACAAGGTGGGCGAGGCAATGACCTCCGAACCGTCCGGCACGGCGTACAGCCCGGCCCATGCCGCGAGCGCCCCCGCGGCCCACGCGTAGCCAGTGGATTTCATCGTGTCCCCCATTTCCATCCGGCATTGACGACATTCGGGTCTTCTTTATTTAATTGGCATAGTTCATGCCATTTTCTTATCTACATGACTTTGAACGGTTTATTCTGACAGTTCGGCCCCTCGCACCCGAGCAGCGTAAAATATTCCGACAGCCCGACCATCCCCCCCGCGCTCGCCCGCCCCTCCCGGACGAAGGTTGAGCCCCGGGACGCCCACCCACCATGGCGCGCACTCTCCTCGCATCGGAACTCGGCAGCGGTTACGGTCATCTCGCCAAGGCCTTGCTGCTGTCGCGGGCACTCGGCGAGCGCGGTCATCGGGTCCTGGCGGCTGTAAAGAATTTCGACATGCCGGGGGGCGTCACGGGCATGGAGGTCCTCGCCGCGCCCGAGTGGCCGGCCGGGGTCAGCCGTCCCGGACCGGCGGTGAGTTACGCCGAGATCCTGGCCAGGCGTGGCTACTGCCTGCCGGGTCGGCTGACCCGGATGCTGCGCCGCTGGCTGGACGTCCTGGAGCGCGCATCGCCCGACCTGGTGCTGGCCGACCATGCCCCCACCGCCCTCCTTGCGTGCCGGATCGCCGGCGTCATGGGCTGCCGCGTGGGCACCGGCTTGCAGGCGCCGCCGGCCATGACGCCCTATCCGTTCCTGCTGGCGGAGGACCGACGCGACGAGGAACGGCTCAAGATCGAACAGCTGGTGCTGAACGCGGTCAACGGCAGCCTCGCCGAGCTGGGCGCCGAGCCGGCCGCCAACCTGCCGGAGGCCTTGGCGACGCGGCGTGATTTCCTCTGCACGTTCAGGGAGTTCGACCATTATCCGGGGCGCCGGGTGACGGACTACCTGGGTCCGCTCCACGCCCCCGCCGAATGCGCCCCACCCCAAGCATATGCCGAGGCTGCGCCGGGCATAGTCTGCTACGTCAGCC
>JALOTG010000044.1 GCA_025458005.1 Thiobacillaceae bacterium | reverse complement strand
TGCTTGAAGTCCTTGAACTTGTAGTCCTCGGTCATCACCTTCTTGTAGCCGAAGACGTTGGTCCACGGGAACAGGTTGGTGCGCGGATCGGCCATGGTGATCATCTTCTGGTCCGGATCGGGGGTCATCTTGACCTTGCCGTCTGCACCGGCGCAGTCGAAGCCGACGCCGCAGTTATACTCCACGTGGCACTGGGCGCACATCAGGTTGGAGTCGGACTTGGACAGCATGCCGATGGCGCGGAAGTCCTTGCCATCCCGCTGGAACACCACCTTCTCCATCTTGGTTTGCTGGCTCTTCACCGGGTCCATGGGATAGGTGCCCAGCTTGCGGTCCACCACGGCCTCGATCAGGGCGTCACGCACCACGCGCGGCTTGGCCGAGTGGGGATCGTGGCACATGAAGCAGTTCAGCGGATGGTTCACGGCCCGGGCGAACTCGACCGGCTTGGAGGTGCGGTCCCACTTGGCGGCGGGGTGCTTGTCGCCCTTGTAGGCCCAGTCCAGGATGTGATCCTGCGTCTTGCAGTTCATGCAGACGGGGTTCACGGCCGCGGCGGTCTGGCGCATGAAGAGCTTCTGGTCAGAGGTGCTGGGTTCCTTGTCAACAATCACGTTCCAGGCGCCGTTGGCGGCCAGCTCGGCCTTGTTCACATAGGTCCAGTCCTTGAACTGCATGCGGCCGCCGAAGGCGCGGTCCACCACCCACTGGTCCACCAGCATGAAGGCGTGGGAGCGGGGCTCGGCGTGCTCCTTGGTGAAGCCGTAACCTTCCATCAGCTTGTCGAACAGGGGCGACCGGCTGGTGTAGCGGGCCTTTTCGACGCGGGCGTGGGATTCCAGGTTGGGCTGCACGAAGGTGTTGTACTGCTCGACGTGGCAAGTGGCGCAGGCGCGGTGGTCCTTGTTGGTGCCCGGACGGGTGCCCATGTTGCTGCCCTTGGCGGTCTTCAGGTGCTCTTCAGCGTCGTGGCAATGGGCGCAGTTCACCGTGGCGTGACGGCCCTGGGTGTGCCAATCCTCGACGTTTTCGTGACAGGCATAGCACTTCTTGCTGTCGATCGGCTTGACGGGCGGGGCCTTCTCGGGCGGCGGGGGTGGTATCTGCGGTTTGGGGATGTCCACCGCCGCCTGCACGCCGAAGGCGAACAGGGCAGCGGCCAGGCCGGATGCCATTCGTCCCCAGATGCTTGATTTCCTCATGCTTATCTCCTTGTCAGGTGCTCGATTTGGCGGCCCCGCGGCGGGGCCGCCAGTACTAGACATCGGTCAGGTTTCGCGTGTCGGTCATGGGCCTCCTTCCTCGAAAAAGGTCAGCGTCACTCGTCACCCGCTCAGCCGAACGCATCCGCGATGACGTTGCGCAGCCAGCCGTCGGCGTACTCGGCCTCGAGCTTGCGGTAGATGGCGGGCACGGGCGACTTGTCGGGCATGGTCGTCATGGACACGCCGCTGCCCTCCGGGATGTACTTGAAGGTGCCGTTGACCACCCGGTACAGGTGCGCCACCGAGATGCCGTAGTCGTCGCCCACCACGCTGTAGCAGGTATTGGCGTAGTAGGGCTCGGGGGTCGGCAGGCCATTGAGCTTGGCGACGATGGCGGCGGCCGCCACCTTGGCCTGGGTCATGGCGATGTGCGCGCTCTTGGGCATGTCGAAGGCCGCGTTGGGGTTGCCGTACAGCGGCATCTCGCCGGCCACGCAACTGTCGCCGATGGCGTAGATGTTGGCGTCCAGCGCGCTGGCCATGGTCATCGGCTCCACCTTGCACCAGCCCTTCTCGAAGTTATTGCCCTCGGCGCCCGTGAGGCCCGCGTCGGCGGCGATCTTGCCGGCCTTGTGCGAAGGGATGATGTTGAGCACGTCGGCCTTAACGTCGACGAAGTCGGAGGACACCGTCTTGGTCTTGGCGTCCAGCTTGGTGACGCCGCCCCCCTCCGCGCCCTTCACCCACTCGATCATGCCGTTGGTGCCCAGGCCCTCCTTCTCCCAGCCGTACAGCTTGGCCCAGGCCTGGTTGAACAGGCCCTTCTTGGAGTGCGAGTCGTTGGCGTCCAGGATGATGACCTTGCTCTTCTTCTTGCCGTGGTGCTGGAAGTAGTTGGCCACCAGCGAGGCGCGCTCGTAGGGGCCGGGCGGGCAGCGGAACGGGCCCTTCGGCACGACGATGACGAACACGCCGCCATCGGGCATCGCCTCGAGCTGCTTCTTCAGCAGCAGGGTCTGCGGCCCGGCCTTCCAGGCGTGCGGGAACTGCTCGGTGAGGGCCTCCGTGTAGCCTTCGATGCCCGTGTACTGGAAGTCGATGCCGGGCGACATGACCAAGGCGTCGTAGGCGAGCTTCTTGCCGCCCTTGGTGCTGACCACCTTCTTGGCCCGGTCCACGCCGGTGACCAGGTCGTGCAGCACGGTGACGCCGCGCTTCTTCAGCCCGTCGTAGCCGACCGCCAGGGTCTTGATGTCGCGGTGGCCGACCACCACCTCGTTGGACAGCGGGCAGGACACGTAGATCTGGTTGGGCTCGATCAAGGTCACCTCGATGTCCTTGTCGAGCAGTTTGACGTACTTGGCGGCGGTGGCGCCGGCATAGCCGCCGCCGATCACCACCACCTTGGCCTTGGTCTTGGCCAGGGCGAGCGACGGCAATGACAGGGCGGAGGCGGAAGAGGCGGCGGCCAGGGCCTTGATGAAGGTGCGACGATCGATTTGGCTCATGCTCTTTCCCTTACTTGCCTTGCGCGCCGTAGAACTCGGCGGCGACGGGCACGTTGCCCGCGTCCATCTTGCGGGCGTTGTTGATCCTCGGTGGCCTCCTTGCCCTTGGCCAGGATGTCCGCGCCCACCTTCTGCGGCTGCGGCGTCCAGGGCAGCTTGGCGTAGTAGGCGGCCAGGCCGGCGATCTCCTCGTCGGTGTAGCCCTTGATCAGGCGCGTCATGTTGGCCGAGGCGCGCGCGCCGCTCTTCCATTCCATCATGATGTGCTTCAGGTAGGCCTCCGACAGCCCGGCGATCGAGGGCATCGATGTGCCCACGCTCACCCCGCCCGTGCCGTGGCAGTTGTTGCAGGTGCGCGCCAGTCCCTCGATATTCGGCGCGGCCTGGGCCAGGCCAGCCAGCATCAGGCCCACGGCGGTCATCGCCGTCGCAATGCCTTGGTGCACTTTGTGCATGCTCTCCTCCAGACAAAAAGTCACTGCACGACCATGGTGGAGCCATCCGTACCTGGCCGCAGTCCGACATATGGTACTGAACCACCAAAGAGGGATTCCTTGATGGCCATCAATAAATGCTGCGGATATTTCTATGTACGTATCCGGTTTCCAGGAGTCCGCACGCGATTGCGCGGCAGCGCCTGCATCGGCGGGGGGCGGATACCGCGCCGATCGGCCGGGTCCGGAGGGAGAATCCTGACTCGATCAAGGCGAGGAGTGCAAAAAAAAGCGGCATCGGAAACCGATGCCGCTCGAAAAACCGCCGTTGCGGCGGTCAGGGAGGTTCGTTGGGGACGGCGCAACCCCCGTCCTTCAGCCTGATTCCAGCAATTCCTGTGCCATCAGCGGATTTTCGACCTCGAACCGTCGAGGGCCCATGAGCATTGCAGATATATAACATTATAAATACATCTTTTGGCAAGTGCTGTCGGAATTTTAGTCACTCTGCCGAAATTCCGACACCCCGGTGACAAAAAAACCCGGCATCGGCCTCATCAATGCAGATAGCGGGACGCGGGCTTGTCCTCCATCCCGTTGCCCATGGCGACCACCGCCGGCGAGACATGATGCAGGGTCATGCGCCAGCCGCCGGTGGTTCGGCGATAGACGTTGGTTGCCACCATGGGCGGGCTGGTCTTGTCCTGGCCGACCACCCGGATGTGTTCGCGCACCACGCTCACCGCCAGCTCCGTCCCGATCTGCCGGAGCGCGGGCTCGGCGCTGAACTGCAGGCGCTGGCCGGAGGCGAGTATCTCCCGCCAGCCCTCCCGCACCGCATCGGGTCCGCACAACGCCTGGCCCATGGGGTGGATGCAGCACACGTCCGCGGTCTCGTCCCAAACCGCCATCATGGCCTCAAGGTCTCCGGCCTCGAAGGCCAGGTAGAAGGCGCGTTCCGCGTCCTCGGGACTATCCCATCGCTCGCTTGTCAATGACCAATTCCTTGCTACGAAATCAGGCGCCTGCCTACAATGGACCGATCCCAGCCCAGCGTGCCGCCATGACCGATCTGACCCAACTGCTCAACAAGTACAGCCGCCCCGGACCGCGCTACACCTCCTACCCGACCGCGCCGTACTTCACCACCGACTTCACCGAGTCGGACTGGCTGGACGAGCTGCGCGCGTCCCAGGACCCCGGGCGCGGCCTGTCTCTGTACGCGCACATCCCGTTCTGCGACACGCTCTGCTACTACTGCGGTTGCAACATGGTGGCGACCGGCGACTATCACAAGGCCGAGCGCTACCTGGGCGTACTCGACCGGGAGCTCGCCCGCGTCGCCGGGCTCACCGACTCGCGCCGCCGGGTCGAGCAGCTGCACTGGGGCGGCGGCACGCCCACCTATCTGAGGCCCGAGGACATCCGCCGGCTGATGGGGATGATCCGCGCCCGCTTCAACATCGCCGAAAATGCGGAAATGGGTTGCGAGGCCGACCCGCGCGAACTGACCCGGGAGCACCTGGCGGCCCTGCGCGAGTCCGGCTTCAACCGCCTGTCCATCGGCGTGCAGGACTTGGACGAACGGGTGCAGAAGGCGGTCAACCGGGTGCAGCCGGCCGAGATGATCCGCCAGGTCTACGGCTGGGCGCGGGAGCTGGGCTTCGCCAGCATCAACATGGACCTCATCGTCGGCCTGCCGCACCAGTCGGTGGAGAGCTTCTCCCGCACCCTGGACCAGGTGGTCGCCTGGGCGCCCGACCGCTTCGCCATCTTCGCCTACGCCCACGTGCCGTGGATGAAGAAGCACCAGAAACTGATCCACGAAGAGGATCTGCCCGACTTCGCCACCCGCCTCGACCTGCAGCAGTTGATCCACGACCGGCTGGGCGCGGCCGGCTACCTGAACATCGGCATGGACCACTTCGCCAAGCCGGACGACGAGATGGTCCGCGCGCAACAGGGGAAGACGCTGTGGCGCAACTTCCAGGGCTACACCACGCACAAGCATTGCGACATTTACGCCTTCGGCGCCTCCAGCATCAGCCAGACGCCGGATGTCTACATGCAGAACGAAAAGAACCTCAAGCATTACCAGGAGCGGGTGGCCAGCGGCCACCTGCCGGTGGAACGCGGCCTGCGCCTGACCCGCGACGACCAGGTCCGGCGCGACGCGATCACCCGCGTCATGTGCGACCTGGAACTGGACATGCAGTCCTTCGGGGCCGAGTGGGGCATCGACTTCCGCGACTACTTCGCCGATGCCCTGGCCGAGTTGCCCCCCCTGGCGGCGGATGGCCTGGTGCGGATCGCGCCGGACCGGATCGCGGTGACCGATCTGGGCCGCCTGTTCCTGCGCAACATCGCCATGTGCTTCGACAGCTACCTCAGGCAGGCCAGCCAGGAACAGCCGCGCTATTCGCGCACGGCCTGAGCCGGGCCGGGAAGCAAAAAGCGCCGGGCATGCCCGGCGCTTTTCCATTGCGCGGCAGGATCGCTCAGTCGACGATGCCCTTGAGCATCGCATCCTCCTCGGCGGCCACCTCGGCCATCACCCGGGCCGGCTCGCCCTGCATCGCCTTGGCGAACAGACTGGTGTTGAGCCGCACCACCTGGACCTTGCCTTCCTTGTCCTGGAACACGGTGACCCGGCAGGGCAGCGGCGGGGCCTTGCCCTGGCTGGCCTTGGCCAGCTTCTCGTTGGCCCCCGGCGGGCAGGTGGAGATCACCTTCATGGGCAGGGCATCCTTTGCCCCTCCGGCGCGCATGGAGGCCTGCACGTCATGCAACCGCTCCACCTTCCAGCCGCGCTTCTCGGCGGCGGCCTTGATGGCGGACACGGTCTCCTCGAAGCCCAGCTTCGAGGTGCGCAGGTCGAACATCGCCGCCATGATCTGCATCTGGCGCAGCATCGCCTGCTGGACCTGCTCCGGGCTGGCGGATTGGGCGGGGACCTGGGCCAGGACGGGGCTGGTCAGGGCGAGTACGGCGATCAGGGCGAGCCAACGGGGTTTCATCGGAGTGTCATCCTCAATGGTGGCGCGGGCGACCGGCACCCGCCTTCAGGCGGTAAAGGGTACCGCAATAGGGACAGAGCGCCTCGCCCTTGTCCTCGATCGGCAGGAACACCCGCGGGTGGCTATTCCACAGGCTCTGGCCCGGCATCGGGCAATGCAGGGGGAGATCCCCGTCGCCCACTTCCACGACGCGTTGCTTGTTTTCGACTGGATTCATGCCGGCTTCCTCAAATGTGCGCCAGCCAGTCGGCGTGCCGCTCGGCCCGACCCTGGACGCAATCGAAATACATGCCCTGCAGCCGCGCGGTGATCGGCCCCCGGTCGCCATTGCCGATGGTCCGGTTGTCCAGTTCCCGGATCGGGGTCACCTCGGCGGCGGTGCCGGTGAAGAAGGCCTCGTCGGCGGAGTACACCTCATCGCGGGTGATGCGCTTCTCGATCACCGGCAAGCCGATCTCGTCGGCCAGCTGGATGAGGGTGTCGCGGGTGATGCCTTCCAGGGCGCTGGTCAGGTCCGGGGTGTACATCTTGCCGCGGCGGATGATGAAGATGTTCTCCCCGGAGCCCTCGGCGACGAAGCCGTCCACGTCCAGCAGCAGGGCCTCGTCGTAGCCGTCGGTCTCCGCCTCGCGGTGGGCGAGGATGGAGTTCATGTAGTTGCCGTTGGCCTTGGCCTTGCACATGGTGATGTTCACATGGTGCCGGGAAAAGGAGGAGGTCTTCACGCGGATGCCGTGCTCGAGGGCGTCCTGGCCCAGGTAGGCACCCCAGGGCCAGGCGGCGACGATGACGTGGGTGGACAGGGTCTTGGCCGAGATGCCCATCGCCTCGGCGCCGTAGAAGGCCATCGGCCGCAGGTAGCCGGACTTCAGGCCGTTCTCGCGCACCACCTGCTTCTGCGCCTCGTTCAGGGTCGCCTTGTCGAACGGCATCTTCATGCCCAGGATGTGGGCCGAGCGGAACAGGCGGTCGGTGTGTTCCTGGAGCCGGAAGATGGCCGTGCCCCGGGGCGTCTCGTAGGCGCGCACGCCCTCGAACACGCCCATGCCGTAGTGCAGGGTATGGGTGAGGACGTGGGTGGTGGCTTCGCGCCAGGGCACGAGCCTGCCGTCGTACCAGATGACGCCGTCGCGATCGGCCATGGACATGGTGGGGACTCCAGCGATTCTCGAATCAGATGGCCAATTCTATCCCAGGGCCCGCGATGGCTGGAAAGGGAATGCGGCGGGCGGGAGCTTTTCCTCAGGCGGTCGCGCCCTCGCCGAACACGGCCAGCCACAGGCGCAGCACGGCCCGGGCCTTCTCGGCAACCTCGGCCAGATTGACCCGGGCATACTCGTCGCCGCGCAGCTTGACCGCGTGCTGCAGGCGACGCAGTTCCCGGTAGGCGTCCGCCGCCGGCCGGGCCACCTCGGCCGGCAGCAGGCCCAGCTCCGCGCAGCGCCCGAGCAGGGCGATGTTGCCGACGTTGGCGGTCAGCGCGGCGTGCGCGTGGGCGTGCGCGAGCACCAGGTACTGCACGGCGAACTCCACGTCCACCAGGCCGCCCGGGTCGTGCTTGACGTCGAACCGGCCACTCGGATTGGGATGCCCGTCGCGCATCTTCCGGCGCATCTCCAGCACCTCGTCCCTGAGTTTGGCCGGATCGCGCGGCTGGCGCAGCACCGCCTCGCGGATCGCCTCGAAGCGCGCGCCGACGCCGCGGTCGCCGCAGCAGTAGCGCGCCCGGGTCAGGGCCTGGTGCTCCCAGGTCCAGGCGCTGCGGCGCTGGTAGTCCTCGAACGCCGCGATGGTGCTCACCAGCAGGCCGGCGGCCCCGTCCGGGCGCAGGCGCAGGTCGGTCTCGTAGAGCACCCCGGCGGGAGTCAGGGTGGACAGCCAGGTATTGAGCCGCTTGGCCAGCTTGGCGTAGACCTCCTGGGCGTCCGGGTGGTCGTCGTCGTAGAGGAAGACGATATCCAGGTCCGAGGCGTAGCCGAGTTCCTTGCCGCCCAGCTTGCCGTAGGCGATGACCGCGAAGGCGGGCACCTCGCGATGCCGGCCCGACAGGCTGGCCCAGACCAGCCCGAGGGTAGCCTCCACCATCAGGTCGGCCAGGTCGGCCAGGTGGTCGGACAGCGTCTCGATGCTCAGCTTGTCGGCCAGGTCCTGGGCGAGCAGGCGGAAGGTGGCGGCCTGCTTGAAGTGGCGCAGGGTGTCCATCTGCTGCTCCACGTCGCCGGCCAGGCCGGCCAGGCGTTCCGCCAGTTCGCGCCGCGCCAGCTGCCAGTCGGGCGCCGCGTAGAGCGCGCGCGGGTCGAGCAGCTCGTCGAGCAGGTGTGGGCGCTGGCGCAGGTACTGGGCGGCCCAGGGGCTGGCGCTGGCCAGCCGGGCGACCTGATTGAGGGTCTGGGGATATTCCTGCATCAGCTGCAGATAGGGGGCGCGCCGGCTGACCGCCTCGAGCAGGTCGAGGATGCGCGCCAGGGTCTCGTCCGGGTTGGGGAAGCGGGCGGACACCTCGATCAGGGGCGGCAGCAGGCCCTCCAGGGCGGTCTTGTTGGCCGCCGGCAGGGCGTGATAGCGGCTGCTCGAACGCAGGGCGCGCAGCCGCTCCAGGGTCGCGGCGGCGTCCCGGTAGCCCAGCTCGTCGAGGCGCGGCACCGCCGCCTCGGCGGACTGATCGCACAGGCCGGCCAGGGGATGGCCGGACTGGTCCTCCTGGGGGGCGCCGAACACCTGCTCGAACTGGCCCGAGACCTTGCGGCGCAGGCTGTTGAGGTGGGCCTCGAAGCCTTCCCAGTCGGCGTAGCCCATGGCCGCCGCGACGCGGCGGCGGGCCTCGAGGTCGTGCGGCAGGGTCTGGGTCTGGGCGTCGTCCAGGTACTGCAGGCGATGCTCCAGGTTGCGCAGGAAGACGTAGGCCTCCTCCAGCACGGCGGCCGTCTCCTCCGGGATCAGGTTGTAGGCGGCGAGCTGGTGCAGCACGGCGCGCGTCGGCCGCGCCTGCAGCGAGGACAGCTTGCCGCCGCGGATGAGCTGGAAGACCTGGGCGATGAACTCGATCTCGCGGATGCCGCCCGGCCCCAGCTTGATGTTGTCCGCCTTGTCGCGGCGCATCACCTCGCGGCGGATCTGCGCGTGCAGCTCGCGCATCGCCCCGAAGGCGCCGAAATCCAGGTATTTGCGGAACACGAAGGGGCGGCGCAACTGCTCCAGCTCGGCGACGCGCTCGCCGCTGATCGCCCGGCCCTTGATCCAGGCGTAGCGTTCCCACTCGCGCGCCTGGGTGTAGAAGTACTGCTCCAGCATGGCGAAGCTGGACACCAGCGGCCCCGAGTCGCCGTAGGGACGCAGGCGCATATCCACCCGGAACACGAAGCCATCCGCGGTGGCCTCGTTGAGCAGGTTGATGAGCCGCTTGCCCAGGCGCACGAAGAACTCGTGATTGCCCAGGCGGCGCGGCCCGCTGGTCTCGCCGTCCTCGGGATAGACGAAGATCAGGTCGATGTCCGAGGAGACGTTCAGCTCGCCGCCGC
This sequence comes from Thiobacillaceae bacterium, assembly GCA_025458005.1. Classification (GTDB taxonomy): domain Bacteria; phylum Pseudomonadota; class Gammaproteobacteria; order Burkholderiales; family Thiobacillaceae; genus JALOTG01. The sequence goes on along the minus strand of JALOTG010000044.1, from coordinate 26,143 downwards.
CCAGCTTGCCCATGCCCACCACGATCAGCCGCTGCGGGCTGCCCCGGCCGTCCAGGGGCTCGCCGTGCACGCCGGCCAGGTCGCGATGCAGGAAGTCGAGGCCGGCCTGCACGGCGAGCTCGGCGAACTCGGTCATGCTGCGGGTCACCTCGGCCAGGTCGGCCATGCCGGCCAGGTCGCGCGCGATCAGGCGAGCGAGCAGGCGCTGGCGCAGCCGGCGCAGGGCGCGGCCGAGGGCGGCCTCATCGTCGGCCGCCTGGGCGGCCAGCCAGTCGTCCATCTCGGTGCGGCTCCAGGGCCGCGCCAGGCCGGCGGCCAGATCCGCCGCCAGGTCGGGCTGCGCCGCCAGGCGGCCGGCCAGCCAGCGGCTGTATTCACCGGCCTGGGCGATGACGGCTTGAGGGTCGGGTGGGCTCATGGCTGACGGGCGTTTGAAAAAAGCATGATTTTGTCCTAATTTCGCCCCTGTGGCCTTCCACTGCACTTCCAACCTTGAGCGTCGAGGAGAACACCCGTATGTCCACCATCGAATCCGTGCTGCAAGAAACCCGGGTCTTCCCGCCCAGCGAGGCCTTCGTCGCCCAGGCCAACGTCTCCGGCATGGCCACCTACCAGGCCCTGTGCGCCAGGGCCGAGGCCGACTACGAGGGCTTCTGGGATGAACTGGCGCGCGAGCACATCCACTGGCACACGCCCTTCACCCAGGTCCTCGACGAGTCGAAGGCGCCCTTCTACCGCTGGTTCCACGACGGCGAGCTGAACGTCTCCTACAACTGCCTGGAGCGCAACCTGGAGCAGCGCGGCGACAAGACCGCCATCATCTTCGAGGCCGACAACGGCGATGTCACCCGGGTGACCTACCGCGAGCTGTACCACCGCGTCTGCCAGTTCGCCAACGGCCTGAAGAGCCTCGGCGTGAAGAAGGGCGACCGGGTCATCATCTACATGCCGATGTCGGTCGAGGCGGTCGTCTCCATGCAGGCCTGCGCGCGCATCGGCGCCATCCACTCGGTGGTGTTCGGCGGCTTCTCCGCCAAGAGCCTGCACGAGCGCATCCAGGACGCGCGCGCCAAGGTGGTGGTCACCGCCGACGAGTCCCTGCGCGGCGGCAAGGGCGTGCCGCTGAAGGCGGCGGTGGACGAGTCGCTGACCATGGGCGACGTGGACAACGTCGAGAGGGTGGTGGTGTACAAGCGCTCCGGCGCCGATGTCGCCTGGAACGCCGCGCGCGACCTCTGGTGGCACGACCTCGTCGCCGGCCAGGCCGACACCTGCGCGGCCGAGCCGATGAACGCCGAGGAACCGCTGTTCATCCTCTACACCTCCGGCTCTACCGGCAAGCCCAAGGGCGTGCAGCATGCCACCGGCGGCTACCTGCTGGGCGCCGTCCTGTCCATGAAGTGGGTGTTCGACGCCAAGCCCGACAGCGACGTCTACTGGTGCACCGCCGACGTGGGCTGGATCACCGGCCACACCTACGTGGCCTACGGCCCGCTCGCCCTGGGCATGACCGAGGTGATCTTCGAGGGCATCCCCACCTACCCGCACGCCGGCCGCTTCTGGGAGATGATCGCCCGGCACCGCGTGACCACCTTCTACACCGCGCCCACCGCCATCCGCTCCCTGATCAAGCTGGGCGCCGACCTGCCGAGACAGCACGACCTGTCCTGCCTGCGCCTCCTGGGCACGGTGGGCGAGCCGATCAACCCCGAGGCCTGGATGTGGTACCACGAGACGGTCGGCCAGGGCCGCTGCCCGATCGTCGACACCTGGTGGCAGACCGAGACCGGCGCCAACATGATCTCCCCCCTGCCCGGCGCCATCCCCACCAAGCCCGGCACCTGCACCCTGCCCCTGCCCGGCATCATGGCGGCCATCGTCGACGAGCACGGCGGTCCGGTGGAACAGGGCGCCGGCGGCTACCTGGTGATCAAGCGCCCGTTCCCCAGCCAGTTGAGGACGCTGTGGGGCGACCCGGACCGCTTCCGCAAGACCTATTTCCCCGACGAGCTGGGCGGCAAGGTCTACCTGGCCGGCGATTCGGCCCGGCGCGACGAGGACGGCTACTTCTGGATCATGGGCCGCATCGACGACGTGCTGAACGTCTCCGGCCACCGCCTGGGCACCATGGAGATCGAGTCCGCCCTGGTCGCCCATCCCCTGGTCGCCGAGGCCGCCGTGGTCGGCAAGCCGCACGAGATCAAGGGCGAGGCGGTGGTGGCCTACGTGGTCCTCAAGCGCGTCCGCCCCACCGGCGACGAGGCGCGCCAGATCGCCAAGGAACTGCGCGACTGGGTCGGCCACGAGATCGGCCCGATCGCCAAGCCGGACGACATCCGCTTTGGCGACAACCTGCCCAAGACCCGCTCCGGCAAGATCATGCGGCGGCTGCTGCGCACCATCGCCAAGGGCGAGGAGATCACCTCCGACGTCTCGACCCTGGAAAACCCGGCGATATTGGAGCAGCTGAAGGAAGCGGTGCAGTAGGCGTCGTCATGACGGGGGCCGAAGACAGGGATCGCCGGGTTTCGGCGCGGGCACATATCAGCCGCGGGCCGGTCGTGACCTGAATCCGGCAAGCCAGTCCCGGGTTTTCCCCCGACGGGGCGGGGGCAGGACCGCGGCTTGCAGGCCCGGCGCGCCCGGCTTCAGCCGCAGAAGTGCGGCTGCCGCCCCGCCACCTCGACCCCGGAAGGCAAGTGCCCGGCGGGGTCCGTCAGCCAGGCGGCCAGGTCCGCCAGCACGGTGGCCGCCTGCAGGTCGCGGGTCAGCATGTGCCAGCCCTCGGGATAGACCGCCAGCCGGATCGGCGCCTCGGCCGGCAGGCCGGCCAGCCAGCGGCAGGTGGGGCGCTTGGGGATGATCTCGTCCCGCTCGCCATACAGGATCAGGGTCGGCAGGCCGGGCGGGGGTGACGTGAGCAGGGCCTGGTCCATCAGTTCCGCGATGCCCCACAGGGCATCGACCCGGGTCGCCTTGATCACCAGCGGGTCCTCGCGCAGCTTGCGGCGCGCCTCGGGGTTGTCCGTCGGGCGGATGTTCAGCCCCTTCGGCGGCGACACGATCCGGTCGGGGAAGAGATGGGCGGCCAGCCAGAGGGCGCCGCGCTGCAGCACGGGCATGGTGGAACGCCCCCACACCGCCGGGGCCAGCAGGACCAGCCCATCCGACAGGCGTGTTGGCGCATCGGCCAGGGCAAGCAGGGCGACGGCCCCGCCCATGCTTTCGCCGAGCAGGTAGAGGGGCACGCCGGCATGGTGCTCGCGCAGCAGGCCGGCCACCGCGCGCGCGTCCCTCGCCATGCGCTCCCCGCCGTACCACAGGCCGGTCCGCTCCGTCTCGCCGAAACCGCGTTGATCGAAGGCATAGACGGCGATCCCTTGGGCGACCAGCCCCTCCCCCACCTCCTCGAAGGCGCGGCGATAGTCATTGAAGCCGTGCAGCCCGAGGACGACACCGCGTGGCCGACCTTCCGGCAGCCAGACGCTGAGGGGCAGGCGGGCGCCGTCCTCGGCGCGAACATGGTCGGGCAGGAGTGCGGGCAGGGTCATGGCTTCGTCCGTCCGTTGCACGTGGGGCGTGGCGCAGGCCGCCAGCAGCAAAGCCAGCGGCAGCACCAGCCAGACGCGACACAGGCGGCGGGCCGCGGGACATCGGCGGGGCATCGCGGGGCATTCTAGTCGCGCCTCGCCGGGTTGGCACGGCTCGATGCGACTAGGTTCCGCTGCTGGGGTGCCGTGGTGAGAGGCGTGACGACGGCGGGGCAGGGCCGCGCCGGCCCGGCCTAAGCCCGCCGGGGCGGCATGTGGGCGTGGACGAGGCGGCCATGGCACCCGAGGCCGCCGTCGCGCGGGGCACTCGCGTCCGTCTCAGGGACGGCTTCGTTCACGGGCGCCCGCCGCCTTGGGCGCGTCTTCGGGACTTCCCAGGCGGCTGGCGGGCATCACATCCAGTCGACCAGCGAAATGCCGATGCCGATCGTGTTCTGCTGATGGTTGTAGTCGAGCAGGCTCTCGCCATAGCCGGTGGTGGCCTGCACATAGCCCTTCAGGTTCTGGTACAGGGGGAAGGTCCAGTCCAGCTGCAGGAAGCCGTGTTCGAGCTCGAAGCTGGTGCGACCGAGGGCGCTGAGCGTATGCCCGCCCAGCCTGTAGCTGGCCAGGAGCTCGAAATCGCCGACGAAGTCGGTGATGTCCGGGTTGTCGTCGTCGTCACCATCCTCCTCGATGCGATACCAGGGCTTGAACAGGAGGCTGAAGTTGTCGCCGTACTCGAAGCCGAATTGGGCATACAGGCGGTTCCAGCTGCGCGACAGGGGATCGCTGCGGCCGTTCGACTGATGCACGAAGCCGACGTTGACGAAGCGTCCGGTCAGTCCCAGGAGGTCATAGCGGGTCGGGAAGGAGACGAAGACCTCGGGTTCGTAGTTGGTCTCGCGGAAGGGCGACGAGATGTCGTCGTTGTAGAGCTGCCAGTTGCTCTGCTGGGTATAGCCGAACCACAGGTCGGCATTGCTGCCGAACATGTCTTCCAGGGCCTTGACCTTGAAGCTCAACTGGAACTTGACCTCGACATCGTCGATGACGTCCTCGTCAAACTTGATGATGTAGGGATCGATGTTGACATCGTCGGTGTAGCGGCCGAACAGGAAGTAACTGGGTTTGTGGGGGCGAAACGACCAGACGCCTTTCTGGCTTTCCGGGTCGAGTTCCCAGCGCGCGGACAGCGGGGTGACCTGGGCGGCCGCCTTGCCGGTCGCGGCAACGGGGGAGATGGCCACCACGTCCTCGGCGGGGGCGGGCCGGGGCGCGCGGGCGACCTGGTCATAGCAACGCAGGCGGGCCGCGTCCTCGGGGATGGCCGCGCAATCGGCCAGGCTGGCCGGGGCGGCGGCCTGGGCCGGGGTCGCGCTGGCCATGCCCAAAACGGCCAGGCAGAGGACGGCGCGCAATGAAGCGGATGTGTTCTTGTGCATGGGGACTCCAGCATGGTTGGCGATTGGCCGCCATTAAACCATGCCCGCCGCGGCCGAAGCGACCGTCGGCCGCGGGAAGAAGCGAAAAAAAGGCGGCTTGCGCCGCCTCTCAACCCTCTCCAACCTCAGGTCAAACCGATGTCTTGCCCGACCGGTCGGCGAACTTGCCGGGCAGGTTCATTTCCAGCCACTTGCGGATGCGGTTGGCGTCGCCGATGCGGGACAGTTTCCCCCAGGAGTCGAGCAGGACGATGATCACCTTCTGCTGGGCGATCTCGGCCTGCATGACCAGGCAATGGCCGGCCTCGTTGATGTAGCCGGTCTTGGACACGCCGATCGCCCAGTCCTCGCGGCGGGTCAGCTGGTTGGTGTTGACGAAGGCCAGGTGGCGCACCTGCTTGCCGTCGAGCAGCACGTCGTAGTTGCCGGTCGTGGAGATCTTGCGGATGAGCGGGTAGCGATAGGCGGTGTCCACCAGCTTGACCAGGTCGGCGGCGGTGGAGCGGTTGCCGCTGGACAGTCCGGTGCCGTCCACGAAATGGGTGTTCTCCATGCCCAGGGCGCGGGCCTTGCGATTCATGGCGGCGACGAAGGCCTCCCGCCCGCCCGGATAGGCGCGCGACAGGGCGGCCGCGGCGCGGTTTTCCGAGGCGATCAGGGCCAGGTGCATCAGTTCTTCCCGGGTCAGGGTGGTGCCCACGGCCAGGCGCGAGCGGGTGTGCTTGAGGCGATCCACGTCCTCGGCGTCGATGGTCCATGGCGACCGCCGAGCGCAGCGCCAGTTCTCCACCGGTGTAGGGCGCGCCCATCTCCGCCATGGCGCGGGCCTGGGCGCGCTTGGCCGAGGACAGCTTGGTCTTGGCGCGGGATTGCTTCTTGGCGGCGATCTTTTTCTTCGTCTTGGCCGACGCCAGTTTCTTCTTGCCGGACTTCTTGGCCGACGCGAGCTTCTTCTTGCCCGATTTCTTCACCTGCGCCTTCTTGTCCTTGCCGGTGACCTTCTTGGCCTTCTTGACGGTCTTTTCCGTCTGGCCAGGGGCGGACGCCGACGTCTCGCGGGCAAGCCCGGCCGCCGGCGTGGCGATGAAGGCCAGCAGGGTGAGGATCAGGATCAGCGCTTTGTTCATTGCTTTTGCTTGGGCGCGGACGAACGAGTGGATACTCTAGCAAATATCGGCGATTAACAATAAAACTTTAGAAAATGCATTAACTTTTTGCAAGCCGCTCGCGGCGGCGTGGCCCGTTGCCCATTATGCAGCGTGCCACGCTGCCAGTCGTGAACATCCATCCGCCCGCCACGGCAGATTCCCCCTCAACCCCGCGCGGGGCTCCGGGCATGGCCGAGACGCTCGATGTTGACGCGCCACTCCCGCGGGCCGCTATCGTGGACCGAGCGGCCCTGGCTGTCCACCGCCACGGTGACCGGCATGTCGCGCACCTCGAACTCGTAGATGGCCTCCATGCCCAGGTCCGGGAAGGCCAGCACACGGGCGGCGGTGATGGCCTTCGACACCAGGTAGGCCGCGCCGCCCACGGCGATGCAGTACACGCCGCCGTGGCGCCGGATGGCCTCGATCGCCTCGGGTCCGCGCTCCGCCTTGCCGACCATGCCGATCAGCCCCACTCGCCCCAGCATCAGGTCGGTGAACCGGTCCATGCGGGTGGCGGTGGTGGGGCCGGCCGGCCCCACCGCCTCGCCAGGCACGGGGTCCACCGGACCGACGTAGTAGATGAAGCGGTTGGCGAAGTCCACCGGCAGGGGTTCGCCGCGGGCGACGAGGTCGGCGATGCGCTGGTGGGCCGCGTCGCGGCCGGTGAGCAGCCTGCCGCTGAGCAGCAGCCGGTCGCCGGCGCGCCAGGCGGCGGTGTCCGCCTTGGTGAGGCGGTCCAGGTCGACGCGGCGGGTGCCCGCCGCCGCGTCCCGGGTGATCTCCGGCCAGATCTCCAGGGGCGGCGGGTCGAACCGGGCCGGACCGCCGCCGTCCAGGGTGAAGTGCAGGTGGCGGGTGGCGGCGCAGTTGGGGATCAGGCCGACGGGCAGCGAGGCGGCGTGGGTGGGATAGTCGCGGATCTTGACGTCGAGCACCGTGGTCAGGCCGCCCAGACCCTGGGCGCCGATGCCCAGGGCGTTCACCCTGTCCATCAGCTCCAGGCGCAGTTCCTCGACGCGGTTGGCGGGGCCGCGGGCGCGCAGGTCCTGGATGTCGATGGGATCCAGCAGGGCCTCCTTGGCCATCAGCAGGGCCTTCTCCGGCGTGCCGCCGATGCCCAGTCCGAGGATGCCGGGCGGGCACCAGCCGGCGCCCATCTCGGGGACCACCGACAGCACCCAGTCGACGATGGAGTCGCTGGGATTGAGCACCGTGAACTGCGCCTTGTTCTCCGAACCGCCCCCCTTGGCCGCCACCTTCACCTCCAGCGCGTCGCCCGGCACCAGCTCGGTGTAGAGCACGGCGGGGGTGTTGTCGCGAGTATTGCGGCGCGCGCCGGCGGGGTCGGCCAGGATCGAGGCGCGCAGTGGGTTGTCGGGGTCGGTGTAGGCCCGGCGCACCCCCTCGTCGACCATCTCCTGCAGGCCGAGCGGGCCGTCGAAGCGGACATTCATGCCGATCTTCATGAACACCACGGCCATGCCGGTGTCCTGGCAGATGGGGCGGTGGCCCTCGGCGCACAGGCGGGAGTTGATCAGGATCTGGGCGAGGGCGTCGCGGGCCGCCGGCGACTGCTCGCGGTCGTGGGCATCCTTCAGGGCGCGCACGAAATCCGCCGGGTGGTAGTAGGAGATGAACTGGAAGGCGTCGCGCAAGCTCTGGATGAGGTCTTCCGGGCGGATCAGAGTCATGGTCGGGTTTTGTTCGGCTGATGATTTAGTCTACGCTATGTAATAAAAGAACCATCAGGAATGGCCGCTTGTCTCGGCATCGCGCGAGCAACGTCACCGGATACCACGGAAAATCACCCCGATTCCTCAAGGAGATGCGGCAATGGGCATGATGCAGGAGTTCAAGGAATTCGCCATGCGCGGCAACGTGGTGGACCTGGCGGTGGGGGTCATCATCGGCGCGGCCTTCGGCAAGATCGTCGATTCCCTGGTCAAGGACGTGGTGATGCCGCCGATCGGCAAGCTCATGGGCGGCGTGGACTTCAAGCAGCTCTACATCAATCTGGGCGAGCAGACCTTCGAAACCCTGGAGGCGGCCGAGAAGGCGGGCGCGCCGCTGATCAAGTACGGGGCCTTCATCAACACCCTGGTGGACTTCATCATCGTCGCCTTCGCCATCTTCGTGGCGGTCAAGGCGATCAACAAGCTGAGGCGGGAAAAGCCCGCCGCGCCACCCCCGCCGGCCACGCCTCCGGAGGACATCGTGCTGCTGCGCGAGATCCGCGACGCCCTGAAGAAGTGAGTCCTTGTCCCAGGTCACTCCACTGGACATGAGTGTCGGGCACCGATCGTGACTGTGACCACGCCTTTCCTGGCCTCCGCCAAGGCATCCGCCGGGCGGTGAGAGCCGAGATGCTACCGTCGTCCCTTACTTCCTTACCCAGGAGAACAACCATGCTGCAGAAATCCCGCCCCCCCTCTCGTCTGACCGTCCTTGGCGCCCTCGGCGCGGCGTTCCTCGCCACCGCGGCGATCAGTGTCCAGGCGCAGGAGGCACGCTTCTACGACCCCGCCAACGCCGCCAGCGGCAGCGGATTCACCAGCGGCTACGAGCTTTACAGGACCATCGGCTGTCCGGGTCGGGAACTGCTGGGCAGGGAATGCCCGGTACCCGCCCCCGCCGCCCCCGTGAAGGCCGCCCCCGTGAAGGCCGCGCCCCAGGACAGCGACGGCGACGGGGTGACCGACGACAAGGACAAGTGTCCCAACACCCCGGCGGGCGCCAAGGTGGACGCCAGCGGCTGCGAGCTGGACAGCGACGGCGACGGGGTGGTGGATCGCCTGGACCGCTGTCCGGACACCCCCGCCGGCCGCAAGGTGGACGCCCAGGGTTGCGAACCGGACAGCGACGGCGACGGCGTCGTCGATGCCCTCGACAAGTGCCCCGACACGCCCAGGGGCGCCAAGGTGAACGCCCAGGGCTGCGAGCTGGACAGCGACGGCGATGGCGTGGTGGATCGCCTCGACCGTTGCCCGGGCACCCCGCCCGGCCGCAAGGTGGACGCCAACGGTTGCGAGCTGGACAGCGACGGCGACGGCGTGGTGGACGGCCTCGACCAGTGCCCCGACACGCCGAGGGGCGACAAGGTGGACAGCAAGGGCTGCACCCTGACCAGCAGTATCATCCTCAAGGGGGTGAACTTCGACTTCGACGCCGACGTGATCCGCGACGACGCCAAACCCATCCTGGACGACGCGGTGGCGACCCTGAAGCGCTATCCCGCCCTCAAGGTGGAGGTGGCCGGTCACACCGACAGCGTCAACGAGGAGGCCTACAACCAGCCGCTGTCCGAACGTCGCGCCAAGGCCGTGATGGACTACTTCGTGTCCCAGGGCATCGCCGCCGCCCGACTGACCGCCAAGGGCTATGGCGAGTCCAGCCCGATCGCGGACAACGCCACGGCCGACGGGCGCGCCCAGAACCGTCGCGTCGAGCTGCGCGTTCTCGAGTAAGTTCGGCAGATCCGGGGCTCCCCGCCGCCAGCGGGGAGTCGGTCGCGGTCAGGGCCGCCCCAGGGCGGCCTTTCTTTTCGCGGTGGTCCCCGAGCATGGGACAGGCCCCCCCGCATCAATGGGCTGCGGATCATGCGCCCGCTCCGCCGGCGCATGATGCTGGGGCATCCGAGCGCCAAGTTGGCGCGTCAGATCTGTCAGTCACATCACTGTCAATTTTGCCATGTATCATTGCAAGCACATTAGATGCCCGCCTGCCAGGGCCTTTCGCGGCCCTTGGCCACGCCCGTGGGCGCAGGTTGGCCCCGTCGCGGCCAACTGGCCCGATTCCTGCTTTAGAGTACCCATGAACGAAGACAAGCTTGCGGCGAGAGTCGACTCGGTCCCCTGCGCGGCCCGGGCGCGTGCGACCGACCGTTCCACGGTCGTCCCGGAACCCCTGGCGGGATGATGGCCGGGGCGCGCGAGTCGGCCATGCTGTTCGCCACCCTGCTGGGGCTGTGGCTGCTGCTGAACGGCTCCCTGGCCGCGGACGTCCTCCTGGTGGGGGTGGTCGCGGCCCTGGTCATCACCCTGCTGTTCAGCGGCGGCCTGTCGGTGGTCTCGGAATTCCGCTTCACGCCCCGGGCACTTCTCACGGCGCCGGTCTACGTGGCCTACTTCCTCAGGGAACTGGTCAAGTCCAACCTGCGCCTGGCGGGCCCAACTCCATCACCCTCACCCCCGGCACCCTCACCGTGGAGATGGACGGCGAGTGGCTCTACATCCACTGGGTGAACGTGGAGTCGGAAGACATCGAAACCGCCACGGCCCGCATCGTGTCCGGCTTCGAGCGCTACCTGGAGGTCATGTATGGCTGAAACGCTGATCCAGCTGGCGGCGGCCCTGGCCGGACTGGCCCTGCTGCTGGCCCTGGTCCGCTTCCTCAGGGGGCCGTCGCCCGGCGACCGGGTGGTGGCTTTCGACGTGCTCACCATCGTCGGCATCACCGGCATCGTCCTGGCCGCCATTGCCGAGGGGCGCGGCATCTACCTGGACGTGGCGCTGGTCTATGCCCTGCTGTCCTTCCTGGGGGTGATCGTCATCGCCCGCTACCTGGAGCGGGGCCTTTGACTGACACCCCCTTGCATCTCCTGGGCGCGCTGCTGCTTGTGGCTGGCGCGGTCTTCCTGCTGCTGGGCGGCCTGGGTCTGGTGCGCATGCCCGACCTGTTCAACCGCATCCAGGCGGGCACCAAGGCCACCACCCTGGGCACCCTGCTGGGCCTGGCGGGGGCCGCCTGCCTGCACCCCGAGTGGGGGCTGAAACTGCTGCTCATCGGCCTGTTCATCCTGTTCACCAACCCCATCTCGTCCCAGGTGCTGGCCCGGGCGGCCCATCGGGCCGGCACGGTCAAGTCGTCTCTCACCAGCGTGGACCGGCTGTCGGAAGACCGGGGGGAGGCGTGATGGGCAACCTGATGACCGCCATGACCGGGGTGCTGTGCGTCGCCATGCTCGGCGCCGCCCTGCTGGCGATCGGCGAGCCCGGCGCCGAGGAGGCGCAGACCGACACGAGCGGGCTGCCCATCGCCATCCTCGCCGCCGGCCTGGTGAGCCTGCTGGCCTCGGTGCTGTTCCTGGTGCTGGCGGCGCCTGACGTGGCCATGACCGAGGCGGCCATCGGCAGCGGTCTCACCACCTTCCTGTTCTTCTTCGTGCTGGGCCGCATCCGGAGCCAGTCCGAAACGAAGGGAGGCGAGGATGGTTAAGCGCTTCATCGCCCTGGTGCTGGTGCTGGCGGTCGGCGGCCTGTTCGCGGTTCTGCTCGCGACCTACGCGCCGGACGCCGAACTGAACCAGACCGCCCGCTACTACGCCCAGCGTACCGCCCAGGACCTGGGGGCGGCCAACATCGTCACCGCCATCATCGTCACCTACCGGGGCCTGGACACCCTGGGCGAGGTCACGGTGCTGTTCCTGGCCGCCACCATCGTGGGCCTGGTGCTGTCCCAGGGCGGTCAATCCGGCACCCCCGCCCGGGGCCGGGTGCCGGTGGGGGAGCTGCTCACCACCGGCAGCCGCTACCTGGCGCCGCTGATCCTGCTGCTGGGCGTCTATGTCTTCGTCAACGGCCACCTGACCCCGGGCGGTGGTTTCCAGGGCGGCGCCATCATCGCCTCCGGCACGCTGCTGCTCCTGCTGGCCGATCCGCTGCGGCGATTCGGTCATCGCCTGATCGCCGCCGTGGAATCCGTCGCCGGCGTCGTCTACGTGCTCATCGGCCTGCTGGGCCTGATCCTGGCGGGCGGTTTCCTGGACAACCGCATCCTGCCCACCGGCGCCCTGGGGGCGTTGTTCTCCGCCGGCGCCATCCCCCTGATCTATGTCCTCATCGGCCTCAAGGTGGGCGCGGAGGTGTCCTCCATGCTGGTCAGCCTCGCCGAGACGGACGCTGAAACGCGCGAGGAAGCGTGATGCCCGGCATCGCCCAACTGGCCATGGCCACCGGCTTCCTGCTGATTCTCATCGGCTTCTACGGCGCCCTCACCCGCCGCAACCTGCTGCGCATGATCGTCGCCTTCACCGTGGCCGGCACGGGGGTGAACGTCGTCATCGTCTCCATCGGCTATATGCACGGGCGCACGGCCCCCATCCTGGACGCCACCCTGGCCGCCAGCGATGCCGCGGCCCGCATCATCGACCCCCTGCCCCAGGCCCTGGTGCTCACCGCCATCGTCATCGGCGTGGGGATCACCGCCCTGATGCTGGCCTACGCCCTGCGGCTGTACAGCCAGAAGCGCACGCTGGACATCGGCCGGTTCACGGAGCTGAAGGGGTGAGCGGCGTGGACGGCCTGTTGCTGAGCCCCCTCCTCATCCTTGCCACGGGCCTGGGCGCCGCCTTCCTGCTCGGGCTGCTGCATCCCCGGCAGAGCGGGGTTGCCTACGGACTGACCCTGGTCGCCCTGGCCTGGATGGCCTGGATTCCGGCCCGTTGGCTGTGGGCCTTCGTCCTGCAAGGGGCCGCCCCGGTGGAGATCCTCACCGCCGGCACGCCGCCGCCCTTCGCCATCAACCTGCGCTTCGGCCTGCCGGAGGCCGCCCTGACCCTGCTGGTGAACCTGACCGGCCTGCTCTCGGCCATTCATCTCAAGGATGTGCTGCTGAACCAGGGCAGGCGCGCCATGGCCGTGCTGCTGGTGGCGGTCATGGCACTGGGCGGCATCATCCTTACCCGGGACATGTTCAACCTGTTCGTGTTCCTGGAGCTGGCCGTCATCTCCACCGCCGGCCTGGTGCTGCTGTCCGACACCCACCGGCCGGGCCTGGCCCTGGGGGCCGGCTTCAAGTACCTGGTGGTGTCCCAGTTCATCTCGGTGTTCCTGCTCGTCGGCATCATCTTCGCCTACCACGCCACCGGCACCCTGAACATCGACGGCATGGCCGAGGCGGGGCTGGCGAACGTCGCGGCCCTGGCCTTCTTCCTCATGTTCATCGCCGTCGTGTCCGAGCTGAAGCCCTTCCCGGCCAACGGCTGGGCCCTGGACATCTACGAGTCGGCCCCCCCCGCCTTCTCCGCCCTGTTCTCCGCCGCCACCGGCGCCGCGGTCCTCTACGCCGCGGACAAGCTGCTGCTCATCGGCGGCGACGCCTGGCTGCCGATGGCCACGGCCATCGGCATCGTCACCTTCATTGCCGCCAACCTCCTGGCCCTGCCCCAGACCCATGACCGCCGCCTGCTGGGCTACTCCTCCGTGGCCCAGACCGGCCTGGTGCTGATGGTGCTGGGCCAGCGGGACATCCTGGGCGAGGCCACCCCCTTCATCGCCTTCGGCCTGCTCGTCTCGCACGCCGTGGCCAAGGCGGGCCTGTACTGGCTCTCGGGGCTGGTGCAGGAGCGGCGACTGACGGACTGGGCGGCGCTGGGCAGACGCCCCCTGCTGGTGTTCGCCTTCGCCACCTTCATGGCCATGCTCACGGGCCTGCCCCCCTTCCCCGGCTTCTACGCCAAGTGGGAACTGGTGCACCACCTGGCCGGCGCGGACCGCCTGGTCCTGCTGGCCCTGGTCCTGCTGGGCGCGCTGATCGAGGCCGGTTACCTGTTCCGCTGGTTCGGCTACCTCCTGAAGCGGGAAGCCCCGGGAGGGGAGACCGCGCCCTGCACACCCCACAAGCTCGTGCCCGTGCTGGCCGCCCTGGCGGCGGGCTGGGCCCTGGCCTGGCTGTGGGGCGACCTGTTCGGGCGCGTCAACCTGCTGCTGGCCCTGCCGCTGCTGTTTGCCCTGGCCTTCCTGCTGCTGGACTGGCTGCCCGCCTGGATCAAGAACACCCTGGCCATCGCCGGCCTGGTGGCCTACTTCATCATGACCTGGGGCGAGTACGACCCCATGCGGCTCATCTTCGCCATCATCTTCCTCATCGGCGGCGCCCTCACCCTGCTGGCCAGCTACCACGCCCACGGCCGGCGCATCGGCTTCTATCCGGCGGCCATGCTCATGTACGCCGGCATGGTGATGCTGATCCAGGCCACGTCCGCCTTCGAGTTCTTCGCCGCCTGGGAGCTGCTCACGGTGGGCTCCTACTTCCTGATCCTGCGCGGCAAGGCGTCCGAGCCCCATGCCCTGTCCTACATCCTGTTCTCCCTGGGCGGCGCCTTCCTGATCCTGGCGGGCTTCGCCATCGCGGCGGCCGCCGTGCCACGGCTCGACCTCGCGGCCACCGGCGCGCTCCAGCTCGACCTGGCGTCCCTGGCCCAGGTAGCCGCGCCCGCGGCCCCCTGGGTGTTCCTGCTGCTGGCCATCGGCTTCATGACCAAGACCGCCGCCATCGGCGTGCACATCTGGCTGCCGGGCGCCCATGCCGAGGCGGAGACGGACGTCTCCCCCATGGTGTCGGGCATCCTGCTGAAGGCGGGGCTCTACGGACTCATGGTCCTGCTGCTGGCCATGGGCAAGCAGCAGCTCCATGGCGTGGAGCTGACCCACGCCCTGCTCTGGGTGGCCGCCCTCACCGCCCTGCTGGGCAACCTGATGGCGGTGTTCCAGGAAGACGCCAAGCGCCTGCTGGCCTATTCCTCCATCGGCCAGATGGGCTACGCCATGTTCGGCCTGGCGCTGATGAACCACCTGGGCTGGCTCATGGCCCTGGTGTTCGTCATCAACCACTACATCTACAAGTCCATGCTGTTCCTGGCCGTGGGCGGCGTGGCCAAGCGCACCGGCACCCGCGAGATGTACCGCATGGGCGGGCTGATCCGGCTCATGCCCCTGTCCTTCATCGCCGTGCTCATCGGCATCATCGCCCTCTCCGGCGTGCCGCCGCTGTCCGGCTTCGGCGGACGCTGGATCTTCTACAACGCCATCATGGACAGCGAGACCCGCCTGCCCATCGTGGTCCTCTTCCTCGCCGGGCCGGTGGCCTTCCTGTACCTGTTCCGGCTCATCTACACCATCTTCCTGGGCCAGCTGAAGGACGAGCTCAGACGGGTGAAGGAGGCGCCCTTCTGGATCGTGCTGCC
Source organism: Thiobacillaceae bacterium (assembly GCA_025458005.1). Lineage (GTDB taxonomy): Bacteria > Pseudomonadota > Gammaproteobacteria > Burkholderiales > Thiobacillaceae > JALOTG01. The sequence goes on along the minus strand of JALOTG010000044.1, from coordinate 11,055 downwards.
GCAGATGATCTACGTGGCCCTGTTGCTGGTGTTCGCCCTGGTGCCCGGCCTGGCCTTGCGCCAGGTGGACGCCTACCTCGACCGGTTCTTCCCCGACGGCGGCCTGCGCTGGGAGGGCGGGCAGATCACCAGCCAGTACGGCTACTGGGACCCCATCGCCATCATGATCGTCGTCGGCGTGATCTTCACGACCCTCTTCCTCTGGCTGCTGTTCGTGAACCGCCGCGCCCAGATGGTGAAGCAGTTCAACATCGTGTTCTCGGCCGAGCGCCCCTACCGGCCCGAGACCACCCACTTCGCCTGGAACTTCTTCGCCCCCTACCGCAAGGCCCTGGGTTTCCTGACCCAGCCCTTGGCGACGAACTTCTGGGGGGCGGTGACCGACCTGCTGCACACGGCGGGGGACCTGGGACGGCGGCTCTACGACGGCAACGGCCAGACCTACGCCTTCCACCTCCTGGCCTTCGTCATCATCGCCTTCTTCATCGGCATGGGGGCCTGAGGCCATGGCATTCGAGTGGATCAAGATCCCCTACGCCCTGCTGACCCTGTTCATCGTGGTGAACTACGGCATGCTGCTGGGCGCCTTGATGCAGAAGATCGCCGCGCGGGTGGGGCGCCGCCACGGCGTGCCCATCTGGCAGAACTACGCCGACCTGATCAAGAACTACGGCCTGCGCACCTCCATCACCCACGGCGTCATGTTCTACCTGGGCCCGGTGTTCCGCCTCTCCGGCGGGGTGGGCCTGCTGCTGTTCGTGCCCACGATTTACGGCTCGGAGATGTTCTCCAACCTGTCGTTCGCCGGCGACCTGATCCTGGCCCTCTACTTCGTCTTCTTCGGCACCCTGGGCATGGCCCTGGGGGCGGGGGAGAGCGGCCATCCCCACGCGGCCATCGGCGTCAGCCGGGGCCTGGCCCAGGTCACCGCCGCCGAACTGCCCTTCGCCCTGGCGGTGTTCGCGGTGGCGCTCCAGTACCAGACCCTGTCCATCACCGACATCGTCGCCGCCCAGCAGGGCGGCGTGGAAAACTGGACCCTGTTCACCAACCCGCTCGCCGTGGCGGCGGCCATGCTCGCCTTCCTCGGCTCCATGATGCGGCCGCCCTTCGACGTGGTGCTGGCGCCCCAGGAGATACCCATCGGCCCGCCCACCGAGTACCACTCCTCCTACCTGGCCCTGATGCAGACCAACCGGGCCATCTTCCCCATCGCCAAGATCGTGGTCTACATGAACCTGTTCTTCGGCGGCGCGGCCACTTGGCCGGTGTTCTTCCTCAAGGTGTTCTGCATCTACCTGGTCTCGGTGTTCGTGGGGGTGGTCTTCCCCCGCTTCCGGGTGGAGCAGTCCATCCGCTGGTTCCTGGTCTGGGCCGTGCCCCTCGGCGTGCTGGCCATCCTGCTGGTGTGAGGTGAAGACATGAAGCGCGACCCGATGCATTTCATCAAACCCGAGCTGATGCCCCGCAAGGTGAAGGGGCCGGACGGCGTGGAATTCGAGGTGGAGCCCCTCAGGGACTACTTCTGCGACGCCCCGCCCACGGTGCAGCACGGCGCCTACCTGAAGATCGTCGAGGACTTCTTCAACTGGGCCCGCGCCCAGTCCCTGTGGATCCTCGGCTTCGGCACCGGCTGCGGCGCCATCGAGATGCGCCCCCTGATGACGCCCCGCTTCGACGCCTACCGCTACGGCATCCAGTGGCGGCCCACGGCGCGCCAGGCCAATCTGCTGGTGATCTCCGGCTATCTCTCCACCAAGACCCTGAAGCGGGCCATCCGCGCCTACGAGCAGATGCAGAACCCGAAATACGTCGTCGGCCTGGGCTCCTGCACCATCAATGGCGGCATGTACTGGGATTCCTACAACACCATCAAGTGCCTCGACCAGTACCTGCCCGTGGACCTCTACATCACCGGCTGCATGCCCCGCCCGGAGGCCCTGCTGCAGGGCTTCGAGGATTTGAAGAAGCTGATCCGCGCCGGCCAGGCGGAAGGCGCCAACCGCTACGCGGAGAACTTCACCTGGTACAAGGCCAACCAGAAGCAGGTGATCCACGACTGGGACATGCCGGACTACAACTGGTGAACGATGCTATGCACGCACTCTACGACCGCCTGAAGGCCCTGTTCCCCGTGGGCGAGTTCACGGAGCAAAGATCCAATCTGGCCTTCGTCACCCTGCCCGGGGCATACCTGCGGCCGGCCCTGTTGCACCTGCGGGACCGGGAGGGCTTTACCCACCTGGTGCTGCTGACGGCGGTGGACTGGATCGAGCAGGGGCAGTTCCAGCTCACCTACCTGCTCTCCAACCGCGCCGAGAACCGGGACATCGGCCTGCGCGTCATGCTGCCTCGGCTGGGCACCGTGATGGCCAGCATCCACGACCTCTGGCCCACGGCGGCCACCTACCAGCGGGAGCTGCGGGAGATGTTCGGCATCGACTTCCCGGACAGCCCCGGCGTGTACGAGGAATTCATCCTGGAGGGCTGGAACGACATCCCCCCCTACCGGCGCGACTTCGACACCCTGCAGTACGCCCAGGACAGCTACGCCCAGCGGCCCGGGCGGGAAACTCGCGACCCCGAGAGCCACATGAAGCAGCAGCTCTATCCGGGCAAGGGCTGACATGGCCTACACCCCCGACCGCTCCCAATACCCGGCCAGGAAGCCCGACGGCAGCCTGGACATCGACCTCGCCTCGGGCAAGTACCTGAAGCTCTGGCAGGGCCCCAACCACCCGGGCATCACCGGCAACATGTCGGTGGAACTGACCGTCTGCGGCGACGAGGTGGTGGCGGGCAAGACCCACGTGGGCTACCTGCACCGGGGCTTCGAGAAGCTCATGGAGCGGCGCACCTTCATCCAGTGCTTCCCCATCGTCTGCCGCATCTGCGTACCGGAGCCGGATTTCAACGAATACTGCTACGCGGCGGCGGTGGAGGAACTCGCCGGCGTGGAGGTGCCGGAGAAGGCCCATTGGATACGCGCCCTGATCCTGGAGATGGGCCGCATCAACAGCTATCTCATGTACCTGGGGGGGCAGGCCGGCGCCATCGGCCTGGGCGTCATCGGCCAGTGGACCACCTATGCCCGCGACCTGATGCTGGACCGCTTCGAGGAGATGACCGGCGCCCGCATCTACCACATGTTCATCCTGCCAGGCGGCGTGCGGGACCAGCTGCCCGAGGGCTTCGAAGGCCGCATGGAAGAGACCCTGCGGGAGGTGGAGCGCACCCTGAAGGACGTTTCGGACGTGATGTTCCGCAACGCCGTGTTCAAGCGGCGCAGCGTGGGGCAGGGCATCATCGACCCCGCCTGGCTGGACGAATACGGCGTCACCGGCCCCAACGCCCGGGCCGCCGGGGTGGCCAAGGACGTGCGCCGGGACGCCCCCTACCTGGTCTACCCACAGCTGGACTTCGAGCCCGTCATCGGCCACGACTCGGACATCTACACGCGGGCCGACGTGCGCCGCCGGGACGTGCTGGTGTCCGTGGACCTGATCCGCCAGATCCTGGCGCGCATGCCCCAGGACGGCCCGGTCATGGCCCCCATGCCCAGCATGCTGCACTGGCGGATCCCCCGCGGCGAGACCTACCTGCGGGGGGAGTGCTCGCGGGGCGAGTACGGCTACTACCTGGTCACCGACGGCAGCGGCTACCCGCGCCGGGTCAACGTGCGCGGCCCCTCCTACACCCACGCCATGGCCCTGCTGGAGCGCATGATCGTGGGGCTCAACATCTCCGACGTGGCCGCGCTGATGGTGTCCCTGCACACCTATCCGCCCGAGATCGAACGATAGCCATGAGCGTCAAGGACCTTCTTTCCCCCTTCACCGCCTGGAAGCACCTGTTCCGCGACCCGGTGTCCATCGCGGACCCGCTGAACCGGGAGGCCGCCCCCCGCTATCGCGGCTTCCACCAGAACGACATGGCCAAGTGCATTGGCTGCGGCACCTGCGAGACCATCTGCCAAAACGGCGCCATCGACATGCTGCCGGTGACGGGCATCGAGACCAAACCCGGAGATTCCGGCCTGCGCCCCCGCATCGACTACGGCCGCTGCTGCTGGTGCGCCCTGTGTGTGGACGTGTGCATGACCCAGTCGCTGACCATGTCCAACGCCTACGCGTGGGTGGAAAGCGACCCGGACGCCTTCCGCTTTACCCCGGGCGTGGACAGGCTGGAATGGAACACCCTCGAGCTGGGCTACCGACGCCCCGAAGGCCACCGCCTCACCGGCCAGTACCGCATCCCCATGGGGGAAATGCCCCCGGAAGACCGCATCGACAACTTCCGGGAGATCGTGCACGGCTACACCCGGGAAGAGGCCGCCCTGGAGGCGGACCGCTGCGTGGCCTGCGGCCTGTGCGTGGCCACCTGCCCCACCCACATGGCGGTACCCCAGTACATCGCCGCCATCCGCGACGGGGACTACGAGCGCGGCCTGAGGCTGCTCTACGAGACCAACCCCTTCTCACACGTGTGCGGCCGGGTCTGCACCCACAAGTGCGAGGACGCCTGCGCCGCCCGCCACGAAGGGGACCCCATCGCCATCCGCTGGCTGAAACGCCACATCGTGGATCAGGTGCCCTTCGACCGTATCCCGGACCTCATCGGCGGCCCCGGCCCGGCCACGGGCAAGCGGGTGGCCATCATCGGCGCCGGCCCGGCGGGCCTCACCGCCGCCTTCGATCTGGCGCGGATGGGCCACGCCGTCACGGTGTTCGAGGCCGAGGCCGCGGCCGGCGGCATGACCCGCTATGGCATCCCCGAATACCGCCTGCCCTATGACGCCCTGGACCGGGACGTGGCGGTCATCGCGTCCATGGGGGTGAAGATCGAATACAACTGCCGCATCGGCGTGGACAAGACCCTGGATGAACTCCGCCAGACCTTTGACGCGGTGGTGTTGGCCATCGGCCTGCAACAGGGCCGGCAGACCCGCATCCCCCATTCCGAGCACGAGAAGGTCTATCGGGCCGTCGACCTGCTGCGCAGGATCGCCGCCAATGAACCCTTCGATCTGCCCCACTGTGCCGTGGTCATCGGCGGCGGCAACGTGGCCATGGACATCGCCCGGTCGCTCGCCCGCAAGCAGAAGGTGCAGTACGGCCAGGTGGACGTGGTGGTCACCGCCCTGGAGGACCAGCAGCACTTCCTGGCCGACCCGGACGAGATCAAGGAGGCCCTGGAAGAGGGCATCGTCATCCGGGACAACTGCGGTCCCCAGGGCTGCGAGATCGACGCCCGGGGCAAGCTCATCGGCCTGAAGACCTGGAAGGTGCTGTCCATCTTCGACGAGAACAAGCGCTTCGCGCCCCGCTACGACGACGGCCAGGAAACCATCCACGCCTGCGACACGGTGATCGAGGCCATCGGCCAGTTCGCCGACACCTCCCTGCTGGGCGAGGCCCTGACCGAACAACTGGAATGGAACCGGGGCCGCCTGAAGATCGACGCCGACGGCCGCACCTCGGCGCCCTGGCTGTGGGCGGCGGGAGACTGCGTGGCCGGCCCCGACGTGGTGCACGCGGTGGCCGACGGCCATCGGGTGGCCGCCAGCGTGCATGCCGTCCTGATGCCTGTGGAGATGGCGAAATGACCGAAGGTACCCACGCAATCGACCGCCTGCGCGGCAAGACCACCCTGCGGGAAATCCTGGAAGTGGCCACCGGCTTCGAGGCCAGCGCCCGGGATTTCTACGCGGCCCTGATCCCCAGGGTCAGCAAGCGCATCCGCTACCTGGTGGAGGAACTGGCCGCGGAGGAGCAGCGGCACTACGACCTGTTCAACGCCCTGGCCCGGCGCGCGGACATCGCTGATCAGGTGAAGGAGGAAATCCAGCGCACCGCCAGCGACAGCAAGTTCTCCGACTGCCTGCACCTGCCGGACCTGGGGGAGAACCCGGACGACCAGACCGTATTGCAGTACGCCATGGGCCGGGAGCACGCGGCCATGACGCACTACGGCGAACTGGCCGAAACGGCGCCGGAAGGCCCCATCCGTGACCTGTTCCGCTACCTGGCCAGCGAGGAGACCCAGCACAAGCTGGAACTGGAGAAGATCTATTACGACACGGTCCACAGCGGCGGCGTCTAGCCGTTCCGCAGCGACGACGCGCGCCGTGCGCCCGGGCCGCATCAGCCCGGTCGAGCGGCGTCAGCCCGGCCAAGGAAGAGGCCGCGCGTCGCGCGGCCGTTCCAGGTCCGCGGCTTGCGGTCAGGCCGGCTCCGCCACCTTGGGCAAGCGCTCCAGCGCGGCCTGGATCTCGTGCTCGGGATACTCGTAGTCGGTCAGCTCGCCGGCCAGGTACTTGTCGTAGGAGGCCATGTCGAAGTGGCCGTGGCCGGACAGGTTGATGAGCAGGGTCTTCGGCTCGCCCGTCTGCTTGCAGCGCAGGGCTTCGTCGATGGCGGCGCGGATGGCGTGGCAGGACTCCGGCGCGGGGACGATGCCCTCGGCGCGGGCGAACTGCACGCCGGCCTCGAAGGTGGCCACCTGGGGCACGGCCACCGCCTCGATCAGCTTCTCGTGGTAGAGCTGGGAGATCAGCGGCGAGTCGCCGTGGTAGCGCAGGCCGCCGGCGTGGATGCCGGGTGGCATGAAATCGTGGCCCAGGGTGTACATCTTCATCAGCGGCGTGTAGCCGGAGGCGTCGCCGAAGTCGTAGGCGTAGACGCCCTTGGTCAGGGTCGGGCAGGAGCTGGGCTCCACCGCCACGAAGCGCAGGTTCTGGGCGCGCTTGTCGCCGGCCGCCTTGTCGGCGAAGAAGGGGAAGGACACGCCGGCGAAATTGCAGCCGCCGCCGCAGGGGGCGAAGATCATGTCCGGGTAGTCGCCCACCTTCTCGAACTGCTTCTTGGCCTCCTGGCCGATGATGGTCTGGTGCAACAGCACGTGGTTGAGGACCGAGCCCAGGGCGTAGTTGGTGTCGGCGCGGCTGGCCGCTTCCTCCACCGCCTCGGAGATGGCGATGCCCAGGCTGCCCTGGTTGTCCGGATCCTGGGCGAGGATGGCGCGGCCGGCATGGGTCATGTCGGTGGGGCTGGCGAACACCTCGGCGCCCCAGGTCTGCATCATGGAACGGCGGAAGGGCTTCTGCTGGTAGCTCACCTTCACCATGTAGACGCGGATCTCCATGCCGAACATCTGTCCGGCCAGGGACAGGCTGCAGCCCCACTGGCCGGCGCCGGTCTCGGTGGTCAGGCGGTTGATGCCGGCCTGCTTGTTGAACCAGGCCTGGGGCACGGCGGAGTTGGGCTTGTGCGAGCCGGCCGGGGAGACGCCCTCGTACTTGTAGTAGATCTTGGCCGGGGTGCCCAGGGCCGCCTCCAGGCGGTGGGCGCGGAACAGGGGCGAGGGCCGCCACAGCCGGTAGATCTCCCGCACCGGCTCGGGGATCGGGATCCAGCGCTCGGCGCTCATCTCCTGCTCGAGGATGTTCATGGGGAAGATGGCGCCCATCTTGTCCGGTCCCACCGGCTTGCCGTCCGGACCCAGCGGCGGCAGCGGCTTGTTGGGCATGTCCGCCACCACGTTGTACCAGTGGGTGGGGATGTCTTTTTCTTCCAGGATGATCTTGGTTTCGGGCATTTCGGGGTCTCCTTGCATGGCACGCCTGGCGGGGGGCTCATGCTAACCGACACCTGTCGGCAATAAAAGCATCGGCAAGCCGGTCTATACTGTCGGGGAAAAGTGAACCACACCCCCCCGCCCGCTTCCCCGCCTTCCCCCATGGCCGCGCCCGACCTCACCGAACACCCCCTGTCCTCCGAAACCGTCTACCAGGGCCGCCTGCTGCACGCCAAGCGGGATCGGGTGCGGCTGCCCAACGGCCAGGAGTCCACCCGCGAATACCTGGTCCACCCCGGCGCGGCGGTGGTCATCCCCCGGTTCGACAACGGCGACGTGCTGCTGGAGCGGCAGCACCGCTATCCCCTGCGCCGGGACTTCATCGAGCTGCCGGCCGGCAAGTTCGACCCCGACGAGACCGAGCTGGCCTGCGCCCAGCGCGAGCTGCTGGAGGAGACCGGCTACGCGGCGGCGGAATGGCGCTACCTGGCCACCTTCTATCCCTGCATCGGCTACTCGGACGAGCGGCTGGTGTACTACCTGGCGACGGGGCTGCGGCACGTCGGCGACGACCTCGACCACGACGAGTTCCTGGAGATCCTGCGCCTGCCGCTGGCCGAGGCCCTGGAGATGGTGCGCGACGGTCGCATCTGCGAGGGCAAGACGGTGATGGGGCTGCTCTGGCTGGAGCGCTTCGGACCTGGGCGGCCCGCCTGATCGGCCGGATGGCCGCCGCGATCGGAATCATGTCGGATACGCCAGACAGCTAGCCCCGGGAGGCAAACGGCACGGGACGGGAGCGCGGCGCCAAGACCGCCCGCCAGCCCGCCGCGGCCCGCCACCCCGCCTCCCCACCCACAGAGGGCGCGCGAGAACACGCTACCGTAGGTCAACATCCATCCTTTGGGAGATGCATCATGAGCAAGAAATGGGTCTACGCCTTTACCGAAGGCGACGGCAAGAACAAGCAGCTGCTGGGCGGCAAGGGCGCCAATCTGTGCGAGATGACCCAGTTCGGGCTGAACGTCCCGCCCGGCTTCGTCATCACCACCGAGGCCTGCCTGGCCTATCTGGACGACCCCGCCCGCCAGCTTCCCGACGGCGTGCTGGAGCAGGCGCGCCTGCACATGGCGGCGGTGGAGGAGAAGACCGGCAAGACCTTCGGCGGCCGCGACAACCCCCTGCTGGTGTCGGTGCGCTCCGGCTCGGCCATGTCCATGCCGGGCATGATGGACACCATCCTCAACCTGGGCCTGAACGCCGATACGCTGCAGGGCCTCATCGCCCAGACCGGCAACGAGCGCTTCGGCTACGACGCCTACCGCCGCTTCATCCAGCTGTTCGGCAAGGTGGCCCTGGGCGTGCCGGAGGAGGAGTTCGACGCCGAGTTCAACGCCGTCAAGGCGGAGGCCGGCGTCAAGCACGACGTGGGCCTGTCCGCCGCGAACCTGGCCGACATCGCCGAGCGCTTCCTCAAGGTGGTGGAGCGGGTCACCGGCAAGCCCTTCCCGGCCGATCCCCACGCGCAGTTGGAGATCGCCATCAAGGCGGTGTTCAACTCCTGGTCCGGCAAGCGGGCGGTGGACTACCGGCGCGAGTTCAAGATCACCCCGGAGATGGCCAACGGCACGGCGGTCAACGTGGTGGCCATGGTGTTCGGCAACATGGGCGACGACTCGGCGACCGGCGTGGGCTTCACGCGCGACCCGGGCACCGGGGAGAACGCCATGTTCGGCGAATACCTGGTCAACGCCCAGGGCGAGGACGTGGTGGCCGGCATTCGCACGCCCAAGCCGGTGGCCGAGCTGGAACGGGAGATGCCGGACCTGTACCGGCAGCTGGTCGAGCTGAGGAACCAGCTGGAGACCCATTACAAGGAGGTGCAGGACTACGAGTACACCATCGAGAAGGGCGTGCTCTACTGCCTGCAGACCCGCAACGGCAAGATGAACGCCGCCGCCCTGGTGCGCACCTCGGTGGAGATGGTCAAGGAAGGCCTCATCGACCGGCAGCAGGCCCTGCTGCGCATCCAGCCGGAGCTGCTCGAGCAGTTGCTGTTCCCGCGCCTCGACCCGAAGGCCGGCGCCCGCGCGGTGGCCCGCGGCCTGCCCGCCTCGCCCGGGGCGGCCTCGGGCATCGCCGTGTTCGACGCCGACCGCGCCGAGAAGCTGGGCCGCGCCGGGGAGAAGGTGATCCTGGTGCGCGAGGAGACCAAGCCGGAGGACATCCACGGCTTCTTCGCCAGCCAGGGCATCCTCACCAGCCGCGGCGGCAAGACCAGCCACGCGGCGGTGGTGGCGCGCGGCATGGGCAAGCCCTGCGTCGCCGGCGCCGAGGGCATCCACGTCGACGTGCGCCTGCGCCAGGCGGTGGTCGGCGACCAGGTGTTCGGCGAGGGCGCGGTGATCACCATCGACGGCACCACCGGCAACGTCTACATCGGCGAGGTGGCGATGATCGAGGCGGAATTCTCCGCCGAGCTGGCCACCCTGCTCGGCTGGGCGGACGAGATGGCGAAACTTAAGGTGATGGCCAACGCCGACACGCCGCATGACGCGGAGCGGGCGCTGAAGTTCGGCGCCATGGGCATCGGCCTGTGCCGCACCGAGCGCATGTTCAACGCCGTCGAGCGGCTGCCCATCGTCGTCGAGATGATCGTCGCCGAAACCCCGGCCGACCGCCAGGTGGCGCTGAACAAGCTGCTGCCCATCCAGCGCGCCGACTTCGCCGGCATCTTCAAGGTCATGGCGCCGCGCCCGGTCACCATACGGCTGCTCGACCCGCCCATCCACGAGTTCCTGCCCACCGAACAGCAGCTGGTGGACGAGCTGGAGCAGCTCAAGCATCTGCGCGACACGGTGCGCGGCATGCAGGTGCTGCACGACGCGGTCGACTTCCTCTACCGTACCCGCGACATCCATCCCCAGGTGCAGCTGCCCGCCGACCCCGCCCTGGTGGACGAGGCGCTGCAGAAGAAGGAGGCGATGCTGAAGAAGGTGCGCGCCCTGTTCGAGGTCAACCCCATGCTGGGCCACCGCGGCGTGCGCCTGGGCCTGACCTACCCGGAGATCTACTCGATGCAGATCCGCGCCATCCTGGAGGCGGCCGCCGAGTGCCAGAAGGCGGGCATCGAGGTGCACCCGGAGATCATGGTGCCGCAGGTCTGCACCGCCCAGGAACTGAAGCGGGTGAAGACCTGGGTGGAGGGCATCCGCACCGACGTGGAGGCCAGCTCGGGCGTCAAGCTCAACTTCAAGTTCGGCTCCATGCTCGAGGTGGTGCGCGCCTGCATGCGCGCCGAGAGCCTGGCCGAGGAGGCGGAGTTCTTCTCCTTCGGCACCAACGACCTGACCCAGGCCGCCTTCTCCTTCTCGCGCGAGGACGCCGAGAACAAGTTCCTGCCCATGTACAACCAGAACAAGATCCTGCAGGACAACCCGTTCGAGGTGCTGGACGTGAAGGGGGTGGGCAAGCTGATGC
>JALOTG010000201.1 GCA_025458005.1 Thiobacillaceae bacterium | reverse complement strand
GCGGCGGGGTAGTTGTTGAAGCGGGTCACCAGGTCCGGGCCGGACACGTAGCGGGTGGTGACCAGGGCCGACAGCGGCACCATATCGCCGTCGCGGTTGCGCACGTGGATGCGCTGGAAGTCCTCCGGGCTGGCGCGATAGTCCGGCTCGGCCTGCATGATCACCTGCCAGAGCCGGGCGTTCTTGGGGAACTGGCTGACGTACATCGTCCCGAACAGGGTCTGCAGGGTGCCGTAGATGTCCTGCACCGGCACGCCCAGGGTCTCGGCCCTGTCGCGGTCCACCTCCGCCAGCAGCTGCTGGTTGGTGGCGCTGATGGTGGCGCTGACCCCGCGCAGCTCGGGTCGCGCGTTGGCCCGCGCGACGATCTCCTTGGCCGCCTCGGCGAGCCGCGCGTAGCTCGCCCCGCCGCGGTCCTGTACCCACATCTCGAAGCCGGCGGTGACCCCCAGGCCGGGGATGGACGGCGGGTTGATGGGGAACACCAGCCCCTCGCGGTAGGCGGCGAATTCCTTGCCCGCCGCGGCCAGCAGGGGGCGCAGGCCGAGGGCGGGGTCCTGGCGTTCCTCGTAGTCCTTCAGGGAGACGAACAGCAGGCCGGCGTTGGTCTTGAACTGGCCGTCGATCAGGCTGTAGCCGCTCGCCTCGGTGACGTTGGCCACTGCCGGCTGGCGGGCCATGAAGTCGGCGGCGCGCCGGCCGACCTGCTCGGTGCGGTCCAGGCTGGCCGCGTCGGGCAGCATGTAGAGGCCGAACAGATAGCCCTGGTCCTCCGGCGGCACGAAGGCGGTCGGCCACTTGGCGAACAGCCAGGCCGCGCCGACGCAGATCGCCAGGAACACGGCCAGCGACACCGCCCAGGCGCGGGTGACGCGGCGCACGCCGGCCACGTAGCCGCGCGTGGTGCGCTCGAAGGCGGCCTCGAACCAGCGGAAGAAGCCATGCTTCTCGCCGTGCTGCGGCTTGAGCAGCAGGGCGGCCAGGGCGGGAGAGAGGGTCAGCGCCACGATGCCCGACAGCACCACCGAGATAGCGATGGTCACCGCGAACTGCTTGTAGAGCTGGCCGGTGATGCCGCCCAGGAAGGCTACCGGCACGAATACCGCGCACAGCACCAGGACGATGGCCACCACCGGCCCGGTCACCTCGGTCATGGCCCGCTTGGCCGCCTCCACCGGGGTCAGGCCGAACTGCGCCATGTTGCGCTCGGTGTTCTCGATGACCACGATGGCGTCGTCGACGACAATGCCGATGGCCAGGATCATGCCGAACAGGGTCAGCATGTTGATGGAGAAGCCCATCAGCAGCATGCCGACGAAGGCGCCGATGATGGACACCGGCACCGCCAGGGTAGGGATGATGGTCAGCCGCAGGCTCTGCAAGAAGACGAATACCACCAGCACCACCAGCACCACCGCCTCGAAGAAGGTCTTGACCACCTCGTCGATGGATGCCTCGACGAACTTGGTGGTGTCCATGGCGATCTCGTAGGCGAGGCCCTGGGGGAAGCTCCGGCTCAGGGTCTCCAGCGTGGCGCGCACCTGCCGGGAGACCTCCAGGGCATTGGCGCCGGGCTGCTGGTAGACGGCGATCAGGGTCGCCTTCCTGCCCTTGTAGTTGGTGCGCAGGGAGTAGTCCTTGCGGCCGATCTCCGCGCGTCCCACGTCCTTCAGCCGCACGATCGCGGCGCCCTCGCCCGAGGCACGCAGGATGACGTTCTCGAACTGTTCGGGGGTGGTCAGGCGGCCACTGCTGGTGATCGGGAAGGTCTGCTGCACCGGCTGCGCGGTGGGCGACTGGCCGATGCGGCCGACGGCGTACTGGTCGTTCTGCTTGGCCACCGCGTTGGCGATGTCCGAGGTGGTTATGCCCAGGCTGGCCATGCGGTCGGGCTTCAGCCAGATGCGCATGGCGTCGTCGGCGACGCCGAAGATGGACGCCTGGTTGGCCCCCGGGATGCGCTTGATGGCGTCCAGCACGTTGACGTTGGCGTAGTTGGCGATGCGGTCCGGGTCCATGCGATCGTCGGGCGAGTAGAGGGCGACGATCATCAGGAAGCTCTGGCTCTTCTTCTGCACCTGCACGCCCTGCTGGGTGACCGCCTGGGGCAGCTGGTTCATGGCCTGGCTGAGGCGGTTCTGCACGTCCACCTGGGCGAGCGAGGGGTCGGTGCCGATGTTGAAGAACACCGACAGGGTGTAGTTGCCCGTCGAGGAACTGGTGGATGACATGTAGATCATGTTGTCGGCGCCGTTGACCTGCTGCTCGATGGGCGCGCCGACGTTCTGCGCCACCACCTCGGCGCTGGCGCCCGGATAGTTGGCGGTGACCTGGATCTGCGGCGGGGTGATCTCGGGGAACTGGGCGATGGGCAGGTTGACCATCGCCACCAACCCGGCGATGGTGATCAGGATGGAGATGACCGCGGCGAAGATCGGCCGGTCGATGAAGAAGTGGGAGATCATCGTGGCGGCCCGTCAGCCCTTCGGCTTCGGCGCGCCGGCGGCGGCCTCGGGTGCCGCGCTGGCCGGCAGCGGCTTGACCGGCACGCCCGGGCCCAGCTTGAGCAGGCCGTCCACCGCCACCGTGTCGCCGGCGGCCAGGCCGGACAGGACCACCAGGTCGCTGCCCAGCCAGGGCCCGACCTCGATGTTACGGATCTGCGCCTTGCCCGCCTGGTCGATGACCCAGACGAAATGTCCCTGCGCGCCCTGCATCACCGCGCCTTGCGGGACCAGGATAGCGCCGGGTCGGACCGCCCCGTGCAGGCGCACGCGCACGAACTGGCCCGGACGCAGCACGCCGCCCGGGTTGGGCAGGGTGGCGCGCACCAGGAAGGTGCCGGTCTCCTTGCTGTAGGCGGCGTCGGCGAAGGTGATGCGGCCGCGGCGGGGGAAGACGCTGCCGTCGGCCATCACGATCTCCACCTCGTAGTGGCCGCCAGCCGGCGCGCGCAGCAGGCCCTGGGTGGCCTGTCGGCGCGCCGACAGCATCTGGTTCTCCGACACGCTGAAGTCCACCCAGATGGGGTCGAGGGCGGCCACATAGGTGAGCAGGCTGTTCTCGGGGCTGATGTAGCTGCCTTCCTGTTGCTTGGCGAAGCTCGCCAGCCCGGTCACCGGCGTGTGGATGGTGGTGTAGGAAAGGTCCAGCCGGGCATCCTCCAGCTTGGCCTTGGCCGCCTCCACGGCCGCCGCGCCGGACTGCTCCTGACCGGTGGCGTCGTCCAGGTCCTTGCGGCTCACCGCGTCCTGGGCCACCAGGGGACGGATGCGCGCGAGGTTGGCGCGCGCGGTGTCGAGCCGTGCGCGCTGCTGGGCCAGTTCCGCCTGGGCACCGGCCACCTGCGCCTCGAACGGCTTGCGGTCCATCAGGAACATGACCTCGCCGGCCTTCACCATCGCGCCCTCGGCGTAGACCCGCTTTTCCAGGAAGCCGTTGACCCGCGCGCGGATCTCCACCTGGCGGGAGCTCTCGGTCTGGCCGACGAACTCGAACACCTCCGGCACGTCGCGGGGGGTCACGCGGATCACCGCCGCCTCGACTGCGGGCGGCGGGCCGGCCTGTTCGGTCTTGCCCTTGCAGCCGGCGAGCGGGATCAGGGCGAGGCCGACGACAAGGAGCAGGTGGGTTGGCGAGCGGAGGAAATGCTGCTGCGTGGACGACGACGGGACGGGCTTCCACTTGGCCATGGCAGGGTCGGCTGGCGATGCAACGCTATCAAGCTAGGTCATCCCATGATGCCTGTCTATGCCGGTCGACCCGGAGTGACCCCCGAATCCGTCACCCGCGCCGGCGTCGCGGCGCCCTGGGCGCGGGCTGACGGATCGGCGCGGAGGGCATCGTGACCGTCACCCCTTCCTCCTCCACCACCCCGAACAGCTGCTTCTTCAGCGCGTGCAGGCGGTCGCGCAGCTCGGCGGCCTGCTCGAACTCCAGGTTGCGGGCGGCCTCCAGCATGTCGCGCTCGACGCGCTTGACCTCGCGTGTCAGGTCCTTCTCGCTCATCACGGCATAGGCGGCGTGGGCCTGTTCCACCTTAAGGGCCTCGCGCTCGGCCTCGGTGTCGTAGACGCCCTCGATGATGTCCTTGATGCGCTTGACCACCCCCACCGGCGTGATGCCCAGGGCGGCGTTGTGGGCCGTCTGCTTCTTGCGGCGCCGCTCGGTCTCGTCGATCGCCCGGCGCATGGAGTCGGTGATCCGGTCGCCGTAGAGGATGGCGGTGCCGTGCAGGTGGCGCGCCGCGCGGCCGATGGTCTGGATGAGGGAGCGCTCGGAACGCAGAAAGCCCTCCTTGTCGGCGTCCAGGATGGCCACCAGCGACACCTCGGGGATGTCCAGCCCCTCGCGCAGCAGGTTGATGCCGACCAGCGCGTCGAACACCCCCAGGCGCAGGTCGCGGATGATCTCCACCCGTTCCACGGTGTCGATGTCGGAGTGCAGATAGCGCACCTTGATGCCGTGGTCGGCCAGGTACTCGGTGAGGTCCTCGGCCATGCGCTTGGTCAGGGTGGTGACCATCACCCGCTCGCCCTCGGCGACGCGCAGGTTGATCTCGCTCATCAGGTCGTCCACCTGGGTGGCGACCGGCCGGACGATCACCTCCGGGTCGATCAGCCCGGTCGGCCGCACCACCTGCTCCACCACCTGCTCCTGATGGCGCTGCTCGTAGGGCCCCGGCGTGGCGGAGACGAACACGGTCTGGCGCACGAGCGACGCTTGCCGGGCCGCCCCAAGACCGTTGCGTGCCCCAGCGGGGGGCGTCTGCGCAGCAGGCGAGGCCCCAAAGGTAAGCCGCTCGAACTCGTCGAAGCGCAGCGGCCGGTTGTCCAGGGCGGAGGGCAGGCGGAAGCCGTAGTCCACCAGGTTCTCCTTCCTCGCCCGGTCGCCCTTGTACATGCCGCCGATCTGCGGCACGGTGACGTGCGACTCGTCGATGAACATCAGCGCGTCCGGCGGCAGGTAGTCGATCAGGGCCGGCGGCGGCTCGCCGGGCTGGCGACCGGAGAGGTGCCGGGAGTAGTTCTCGATGCCCTTGCAGAAGCCCAGCTCGGCCATCATCTCCAGGTCGAAGCGGGTGCGCTGTTCGATGCGCTGCGCCTCGACCAGCTTGCCCTGGCTGTGGAAGAAATGCAGCCGCTCCGCCAATTCGACCTTGATCGCCTCGATGGCGCGCAGGGTCGTCTCGCGCGGCGTGACGTAATGGCTGGAAGGGAACACCGTGAAGCGGGCCGCCTTGTGCAGCACCTGGCCGGTGTGAGGGTCGAACACCGAGATCGCCTCCACCTCGTCGTCGAACAGGGACACCCGCACCGCCGTCTCGGC
>JALOTG010000043.1 GCA_025458005.1 Thiobacillaceae bacterium | reverse complement strand
GGTCGGACATCTTGCGCACCAGGTTGCAGTAGCGCTCGGTGTTGGCGTCATCGAGGGGCGCGTCCACCTCGTCGAGTAGGCAGAACGGCGCCGGGTTGAGGCGGAAGAAGGCGAAGATCAGCGACAGGGCGGTGAGCGCCTTCTCGCCGCCGGAGAGCAGGTGGATGGAGCTGTTCTTCTTGCCAGGCGGCTGGGCCATCACCGTCAGGCCGGCGTCGAGGATCTCCTCGCCGGTCAGGGTCAGGGACGCCTCGCCGCCGCCGAACAGCTCGGTGAACAGGGTGCGGAATTCCTGGCTGACCTTGTCGTAGGTGTCCTTGAGCCGCGCGCGCGACTCGGCGTCAATGCGCCGGATGGCCTCCTCCAGGGTGGCGGCCGCGCTGTGCAGGTCCTCGGCCTGGGCGTCGAGATAGCGCTTGCGCTCCTCGGCGGCCTGCAGCTCCTCCAGGGCAGCCATGTTGACCGGCCCGAGCGCCTCGATCGCGCCCTCCAGGCGCGTGATCTCGCCCTTCAGCCAGCCCTCGCCGCGTCCGGCCAGACCGGCCGCCTGCACGGCGGCCTCCAGGGCGACCTCGTCGACGCCTTCCAGCTCCTCGGCGTAGCGCGCCTCCACCAGGCGCGCCTCCTGCAGCTTCAGTTCCATGCCCTGGACGCGCTCCTTGAGCGGCTCCAGGGCCCGCTCCGTCTGCGCGCGGGCGGTCTCCAGGCCGTGCAGGGCGGCGTTGGCGCCCTCCAGGGCCTCGCGCGCGGCGGTCAGGCCCGCCTCTGCGGCCTGGCGGCTCTCCAGTGCCACGTGCAGGGCGGCCTTGAGGGGGGCGTCCTGGGCCTCGCCGAGCTCCCCCTCCAGACGCGCCTGGGCGCGCACCAGCTCGTCAAGGCCCACCTCGGCCCGCTCCACGCGCTCGGCGAGGTCGTTCAGGCGGCTGGCGATGGAACGCACCTGGAAGGCGGCCTCCTGGGCCTCGCGCTCGGCCCGGCGCTGCGCCTCGCGCAGGGACTGGTAGGCCTGGTCGGCGGCCTGGCGGGCCTGGCGAGCCTCGTCGAGCCGCTCGCGGGCGAGGTCGTGCTCGCGGCGCGCCTCGTCGAGCCGCTCGCCGGCGACGTTCCAGGCCTCGCCCTCGTCCTCCAGTTGCGCGTAGATCTCCTCCAGCTCGCGGTCGATCTGCGCCCTGCGCTCGGCCACCCGGCGGGCGGCCTCCTGGCCGCGCGCCACGCTGACCTGCAGCTGATGGGCCTGGGCCTGCAGCTGGGCGATCTGGCCGCGCAGCGCCTCGGCCTGGCGGCGGCCGGCCTGCAGCTCCGTCTCGGCGCGCGCCACGTCCTCGGTCACCTCCTCCAGGCGGGCGCGGCCCAGCTCCGCCTCCTCACCCAGGCGATCGATCTCGCGCGCCCGGGCGATGAGGCCGTGGTGGCCCTTCTCGGGGGCGTTGAAGACCAGGCTGGCGCGGCCGACGCGATGCCCCTCGCGGGTGGCGATGAAGCCACCCGGCGGCAGCTCGGCGCGCCGGTCCAGGGCGTCCGGCAGACTGTCGGCGGCATAGGCCAGGGCCAGGCGGTCGGCCAGGAAGCGGGCGACCAGGGGGTCGTCGGTGTGGATGAGGTCGGTCAGGGGCCTGAAGCGGTCGTCGGCGGCCAGCAGGGCCAACTCGCCTGGAGTGCTGTCGGTACTCGTCAGCACCAGCTCGAAGCGCGCCTCGGGCGGTTGCTCGGCCCAGGCGGGCAGGGCCTCCGCCGCCAGGGCGGCCATGGCCTCGCCGAGCGCCGCCTCCACGGCGGTCTCCCAGCCCACCTCGACGCGGATGCGCTGCCAGAGGCGCGGCACCGTGGCCAGGCCGTGGCGCTCCAGCCAGGCCGCACCCTCGCTCTCGGCCTGCCGGGCGACGGCCTGCAACCGCTTGAGGGCGGCCAGCTCGGCCTCCAGACGGTGCAGCTCGCGGCTGGCGGCGTCCTGGACCTGGCGCGACTGGCGCAGGGCGGACTCCAGGTCCGGCAGCGTGGCCTCGGCGTTCTCCAGATACTCGCCCAGGCCGGCGACGCGCGCCTCGGCCTCCTCCAGCTCCTGTTGCTGGCGCCGCACGTGCGCCTCGTCCTGGCCGGCGAGCTGATCCTGTTCCTGGATCAGGCGCAGTTCGCGCGCCTTGAGCTGCTCCATGACCCGTTCAGCGTGGGCGCGGTTGCTCTCCTCCAGCTGGGCGGTCTGCTCGTGCTGGCCGATCTCCCGCTGGATGTCCGCCACGGCGGCCTGGGCGCCCCGCCAGGCGGCCTCCGCCGCGGGCAGATCGCCCGACGTCATGGCCGCCCGCTCGGCCAGCAGACCGGCCTGCTCCTCGGCGCGGGCGTGCTCCAGCTGGCGCTGCCCGATCTCGTCGCGCATGGCCGCGAGCTCGGCCTGTGCCTGCTGATGCCGGCCGGCGGCCAGCCGAATCTCGCCGGCCAGGCGCTCGCGGGTCTCCAGCAGGTGCTTGAGCGACTGCTCCAGGCGGGCGACCTCGCCGCTCTCCGAATAGAAATGCGCCTGGGCCGCGTTGAGGGCCTCGGTGGCGCTGAATTGGGACAGCCGCTGGGTCTCCAGCTCGGACTCCAGGCGGCGCAACTCGGCGGTCTTCGCCTCGATTTCGTTGCGTGCCGCTTCCATCTGGCGCGCCAGTTCCGCCTGGCGGAGCTGGGCGTCGCGCCTGCGGGTCAGCGCCAGCAGCCGGGTCTTGAGGGTCTTCTCCTCGTCCAGGGCGAAGAAGCGGCGGGCCACCTCGGCCTGGGCGGCGAGCTTCTCCAGCTGCCGTCCCAGTTCCTGGCGGATGTCGTCGACGCGGTCCAGGTTCTCCCGGGTGTCGCGCAGGCGGTTCTCGGTCTCGCGGCGCCGCTCCTTGTACTTGGACACGCCCGCGGCCTCCTCCAGGAAGCCGCGCAGCTCGTCGGGCTTGGCCTCGATGATGCGCGAGATCATGCCCTGCTCGATGATGGCATAGGCGTCGCCGCCCAGGCCGGTGCCGAGGAACAGGTCGGCCATGTCGCGCTTGCGCACGTGCACGTTATTGATGTGGTAGGAGGATTCGCCGTTGCGCGTCAGCACCCGCTTGACGGCGATCTCCGCGTACTGCGACCACTGCCCGGCGGCGCGGCCGTCGCTGTTGTCGAACAGCAGTTCCACCGAGGCGCGCGCGGCCGGCTTGCGGTTGGCGGAGCCGTTGAAGATCACGTCCTGCAAGGACTCGCCGCGCAGCTCGCGCGCCTTGGACTCGCCCAGCACCCAGCGCACGGCGTCGATGACGTTGGACTTGCCGCAGCCGTTGGGGCCCACCACGCCGGTGAGCATGGCGCTCGCCGGGATGGTCACCGGGTCGACGAAGGACTTGAAGCCGGCGAGATGGATGTGCTTCAGGCGCAAGGGGATTCGGGCGGGATCGTTATAATGCGAGGCTGATTTTAACTGCACCGTCACCGGTTTTACGTATCCCCATGCCCAGCCAACCCTGCAAGGACCTGGAAACCTTTCCCAACCCCAGCCCCGACCGCGATTTCCACATCCACATCGAGATCCCGGAGTTCACCTGCCTGTGCCCGAAGACCGGCCAGCCGGACTTCGCCACCCTGTTCCTGGACTACATCCCCGACCAGCGCTGCGTCGAGCTGAAGAGCCTGAAGCTCTATGTCTGGTCGTTCCGCGACGAGGGCCACTTCCACGAGGCGGTCGCCAACCGCATCCTCGACGACCTGGCGGGCGCCCTGGCGCCGCGCTTCATGCGCCTGACCGCCAAGTTCTACGTGCGCGGCGGCATCTTCACCAACGTCGTCGCCGAGCACCGCAAGCCCGGCTGGCAGCCGCAGCCGCGCGTCGAGTTGCAGCCGTTCGCCGCCCAGTCCAACACCCGTGGCTGACCTCTACCTGGGCATCGACTTCGGCACCAGCGGGGCGCGCGCCTGCGTCATCACCGCGAGCGGCGAGATCGACGCCTTCGAGCGGGCCGACTTCGGCCAGGTGGTGGACTACGAGGCCGCCGGCCTCTGGGCGGAGGCCCTGTTCTCGGTGATCGCCGCCATCCCCGCCGGCACTCGGCGCCGGCTCGCCGCCCTGGCCCTGGACGGGACCTCCGGCACGGTGCTGGCCTGCGACGAGGCGCTCAACCCGACCCATCCACCCATCCTGTACAACGATGCCCGCGCCACCGTGGAGGCCGAGGCCATCGCCCGCGCCGGCGGCGCCGACAGCCCGGCGGCGGCGGCCACCTCCGGGCTGGCCAAGGTGCTGTGGCTGAAGAAGCATCTGGGCCTGACGCGCGCGCGCCTCTACCTCAACCAGGCCGACTGGCTCACCGGCCTGCTGTCCGACCGGGCCGGCCTGTCCGACCACCATAACGCCCTGAAGATGGGCTACGACGTCGAGGCCCTGGCCTGGCCCGAGTGGGTGGAATACCTGGCGGACGTCGACTACCTGCCGCAGGTGGTGGCGCCCGGCAGCGCCATCGCCCGCGTCGCCCGGCCGCGGGCGCGCGAGCTGGGCCTCGACGCGGACTGCGTGGTGCGCGCCGGCACCACCGATTCCATCGCCGCCTTCCTCGCCGCCGGCGTCGGCGCGCCGGGCGACGCGGTCACCTCGCTGGGCTCCACGCTGGCGCTCAAGCTGGTCTCGGAAACCCGCGTCGAATCGGCGCGCCACGGCGTCTACAGCCACTGGTTCGGCGACCTCTGGCTGGCCGGCGGCGCCTCCAACGCGGGCGGGCGGGTGCTGCGCCAGCACTTCGCGGACAGCGAGCTGGAGGAGTTGTCGCGGCGCATCGACCCGGAGCGCGACAGCGGCCTGGACTATTACCCCCTGCCCGCACCGGGCGAGCGCTTCCCCCACAACGACCCGGCCATGGCGCCACGACTGGAGCCTCGTCCCGCGGAGCGGGAGGTCTTCCTGCAGGGACTTTTCGAAGGCCTCGCCCGCGTCGAGGCGCTCGGCTACCGTCGCCTGAGCGAACTGGGCGCGAGCGCGCCGCGCCGCGTCCTGAGCAGCGGCGGCGGCGCGCGCAACCCGGCCTGGACCCGCATCCGCGCTCGCCTGCTGGGCGTGCCGGTGGAACAGGCCCGCCAGCAGGAAGCCGCCTACGGCGCGGCGCGCCTGGCGGCGGAAGGCAGCGCCCTGTTCCCAAGGCGGCCGAATGACTGACGCCGGCCTGCGGGTAACGCTCGACCTGCCCTGCGCTCTCGAAAGGCTGGACGACTCGGGCGCGAGGCTGGACGCCGTGCTGCGGCAAAGTCTGCTGGTACTGCGCGTGGTGAACCAGGCGGAAGGCCATCCTGGCCGCGAGGGCGAGGCCGAGTCGCAGCTCGATCGTCTCGAGGCCAAGCTCGATCTCGCCCTGCACCTGCTGGCCCGGTCCCAGGGGGGGGAACGCGCCGCCCCGATGCGGACGATCACCCTGCACGCCGGAGGCTTCGACCTTGCCGACGACCAGGGCCACCAGGCAGGCGACCGGCTGCTGTTGCATATCCACCTCTGCGCCGCGCTGCCCCTGCCGCTGCGCATGCCCGCGTGGGTTGTCCAATGCGGCGCCGGCTTGCTGCGGGCGGAATGGATCGACCTGCCCGCGATGCTCTCGGAGACCTGGGCGCAGTGGCTGTTCCGCCGCCACCGGCGTCAGATCCATGAGCAGAGGGAAGGCAGGGTGCCGGGACGCGTCGAATAGGACCGCGAGCGAGCCCCTGGGCAGGAGAAGCGCAAGTCCAGGACGTGGTCGTGAAAATATTGATTTGCACCGAGCGCGATCTTTGCTATCAAACGGGAATGACTCCTGTTCGCCAGATCTCGGGGCAGACGTCATATCTCATTCATCAAGCAAGGAGGACGACATGAACAACACCATCACCGATTGCATGATCCACGTCGACGGCCCGTTGTCCGGAGTGGAAATGGCATCCATCGCCGATTCCCTGTGCGCGAACGCCTGTGTCAGCGGTGCCTGCGTCTCGGAAAGCGCCCCCCACCTGATCATGGTCAGCTACGACTCCGAGTGCACCCGCACGGCTTCCATCATGGACGAGGTCCGTCAACGCGGCGTGAGGGCAGAGGCGATCGGCCTGTAGACGACCTGCGCTTGCCTCTGCCAACCTCCGCCGAGCCCCTTCCCGGCCTCGGCGTGGCAGGGGTTGTTTCACCCTGATCGGGCTCCCGGTCGCCAGTTCGCCCTCCCCTACCACCTTGTGGGTAGTCGGAATACCCCTTCCGGCCGCTCAAGCTTCGAGCGTTCCGCGCCGAAACCGGCTCAGTCCAGTCCCGCGAGACTCACCGCCCCCCTCGCGATCAACGGAGGAGCGCGCATGTATCAAAAGCTTGCCCAGTCCTTGCAGGCCAAGATTGTCCTGGCCATCAGCCTGGTCTTCCTGTTCGTGCTGATGGTCTCGACCGGCCTGACCTACCGGAGCGAACACCAGCTGGCGGAAAGGATCGCCATGGACAAGGCCAAGGACATGGGCCGCACTTATTTCGACGGCGTCAACCGGATGATGCTGTCGGGCACCACCGACCAGAAGGAGGATCTGCGCAATGCCATGCTTGCCCAAGGCAGCCTGCAGGACATCCGCATCGTGCACGCCGGCGGGCATCTGCGCGGCATGGCGAAGAAGGACGCGCCGCCCGCGGACGAGCTGGACCGTCGCGCGCTGGCCGGAGAGACCGTCACCGCCGTCGCCCGGGTCGAGGGCGGGCGCAGCGTCACCCATATCACCCCCCTGAAGGCAAGCAGCAATTACCTGGGCACCAACTGCCTGAATTGCCATCAGGTGCCGGAGGGAACCGTGCTGGGCGCCGTGCGCGCCACCTACTCCCTGGAGGTGCTGGACGGACAGATACGCGGCAACCTGCTGACCAACGCCCTGGTCAACCTGGTCCTTTACGGGACCGGCCTGGCGTTGGTGATCTGGCTCCTGCGCCGCATCGTGATCCTGCCCCTGCTGGACATGCGCGGCGCCATGCAGCGCATCGAGCGGGAGGCCGACCTGAGCCATCGCCTGGCAGTCCCGGGCACCGACGAGATGGGCATCCTCTCCCAGGCCATCAACAGCATGCTGGCCAGGTTCAACGGCAGCCTGGCCCTGGTGGCCGATACCTCGCAACGGCTTTCGGGCACGGCCGACCAGATCGCCGCCGTTTCGGAACGGACCGCCGAGGCGGCCGGCGACCAGCAGGCCGAAAGCAGCGGCGCTGCGCACCATGTCGGCGACCTGAAGGAGATCGCGCGGGAGGTCGGAGACAGCGCCCGGCATGCCGCCGCCGCGTCCATGGAAACGGATCGGGAGGCGGTGCGTGGCATCGAAATGACGCGCGAGGCCATCGGCGGCATCACCAGCCTGCTGCAGGAGATATCCCAGGCCGCCCAGGCCATCGAGCTTCTCAACGAACGCAGCCACAATGTCAGCCAGGTGCTGGACGTGATCCGCGGCATCGCCGAACAGACCAATCTCCTGGCCCTCAACGCCGCCATCGAGGCGGCGCGCGCCGGGGAAGCGGGGCGCGGATTCGCGGTGGTGGCGGACGAGGTGCGCAAGCTGGCCACCCTGTCGCAGGAGTCCACCCGTAGCATCGAGGACACGGTCAATCTGCTGCAGAAGGAGGCCGGCGAGGCCGTCCAGGCCATGGGCAACGCTCGCGGCAAGGCAGAACACAACCACCTGCAACTGGAGCAGGCCATGGTCAGTCTGGATCAGATCGTGGCCCGCATCGCCCGGATACGGGACCTCAACGACAGCATGTCGCAGGCCGTCGAACGGCAGTGCGGCCTGACCGAAAACGTCAACCGGCGCATCCAGGTGGTCAACGACATCGCCGGCCGGACGGCCGGGGAGGCGGTGGAAAGCCGGGGCATGAGCGAGGTGCTGGTCAGCCTCGCGCGCGAGCTCAACACCCTGGTGGGACATTTCCGGGTGGCATGAAACACCTTACGCATCCCCGATCAGCTTGAGGGTGTTTCCGGAGGGGTGGTGGCGCCTGCGCAGGGTTGAGCAGGGGCCCCGCTCGCGGGGATGCGACCCCGGAGCGGGCGCGGGACCCGGCGGGCGGCCGCCAACAGGCCCCCGTCTCACTCGCCCTCGATCAGCTCCAGCGCGTTTCCGGAGGGGTGGCGCCTGCGCAGGGTTGAGCAGGGGCCCCGCTCGCGGGGATGCGACCCCGGAGGGGGCGCGGGACCCGGCGGGCGGCCGCCAACAGGCCCCCGTCTCACTCGCCCTCGATCAGCTCCAGCGCGTTTCCGTCCGGGTCCCGCACGAACAGGGCCCGGCGTCCTGAGCGGCTGAGGGTGTAAGCGATGCCGGCTGCGTCCAGGGCTTGGCGGAGACTCTCCCAGTCCGCCACGGCGAAGGCGGTGTGCCGGTCGCGACCGCCGTGCTCGGGCCGATCGTCGACCGGATCCGGATTGGGCAGGACCAGCAGGTGGATCTGCCCGGCGCCGACGTCGTACCAGACGCCCGCGAAGCTCATCTCCGGCCGCGCCGGGCTGGGCGCGAGGCCCAGCATCCCCTCGTAGAAGGCGCGCGCGCGCTCCAGGTCGGAGACCAGCAGGGAGGCGTGCAGGAGTCGGGTCAGCCTGGGCATGCCGGCAGTCTAGCCTTTATCGGCGCGGCGAGCACCGGCCTCAGGAGTGCACCATCCGCCCCGACAGCAGGCTGGCCGCGACGATCATCGCGCCGCCCAGCCACTCGCGCGGCTCCATCACCTCGCCCGCCAGCAGCCAGCTGAACAGCGCCGCCGCCACCAGCTCGACGAGCAGGACGACAATGGCCTGATTGGCGGCGGTGTGGGCGAGGCCGTATTGCACCGTCAGGGTGGCCAGGACGATCCCGCCCGCGGTGACCGCCAGCAGCAGCCAGGCCATGGGCATCAGAGCACTCGGCGCGGGCAGCGCCGCCCCGTGCGCGAAGGCCGGGACCAGCGCCACCGCCGCCACCCCGGCGAACACCCAGACGCTGCGCGTCGCCAGGGGCACGTCGCGGATCCGGCGGGAGACCACGTTGGCCAGGGCGAAGCCGACGCCGGCCGAGAGGCCCAGCCACTCGGCGCGCCCGTTCGGCAGGGGCGGACTGCCGGACCCGTCGTGCAGCATGACCACGCCGCCGGCCAGGGACAGGGCCACCACCAGGTAGCCGTGCGGATGGGGCCGCTCGCCCAGGATCAGGCGGGCAAACAGGACGGTCCACAGGGGGGCGAGGTAGAACAGCAGCATCACGCGCATCACCTCGCCGTCGATCACCGCCAGCACATAGGCCAGATTGGTCCAGCCGGAGACGAGCGCCACCACCAGCAGGCCGCCGAGCCGGCCGGGCGGCGGCGCCAGGCGGCCCGACGCCAGCGGCAGGACCATCAGCAGGGCGAGCGCGTAGGTCGCCAGGGTGGCCACGCCGCCGGACAGTCCGGCCGCCTCGAGCAGGCGGTAGGGATACCAGATCACCCCCCAGGTGACGGCCGCGGTGAGCAGCGCGACATGGGGCAGGTATCGGCCGGGGCGGGGAGGGCAGCAGGGGGTCATGCGCTTATAATTGCATTTTGGTTCCAAGAGCGCCGTCGTGAATCCACGCCTCAACCAGCTGCAGCCCTATCCGTTCCAGAAACTGCGCGAGCTGTTCCGGGACGTGACTCCGAACCCGGAGCTCGCCCCGATCAACCTGTCCATCGGCGAGCCCAAGCACGCGACGCCCGAGTTCATCCGCGAGGCGCTGAGCGGCAACCTCGACGGCCTGTCGCATTATCCCCTCACCCAGGGCAGCGAGAGCCTGCGCGAGGCAATCATGGAATGGATCCTGCGCCGCTACGGTGCGGACCTCGACCCCGTCACCCAGGTGCTGCCGGTCAACGGCAGCCGCGAGGCGCTGTTCGCCTTCGCCCAGGCGGTGGTCGATCCGACCCGCCACCAGAAGATGGTGCTGGCGCCCAACCCCTTCTACCAGATCTACGAGGGCGCGGCGATCCTGGCCGGCGCCAAGCCCTACTTCCTCAACACCCTGCCGGACAACGCCTTTCGCATGGACCTCGCGCTGGTGCCCGAGGAGGTGTGGGACTGGTGCCAGCTGATCTACGTCTGCTCGCCCGGCAACCCGACCGGCAAGGTGATGGAGCTCGCCGAATGGCAGGCGCTGTTCGAGCTGGCCGACCGGCACGATTTCGTCATCGCCGCCGACGAGTGCTACTCCGAGATCTACTTCGACGAGGGCAACCCACCCCTCGGCGCGCTGACCGCCGCGCAGCGCCTGGGCCGCGACCCGGGTCGGCCAGGATCGCGCCTGGTGGTGTTCAACAGTCTGTCCAAGCGCTCCAACGTGCCCGGGCTGCGCTCCGGGTTCGTGGCCGGCGACCCGGACATCGTCGCCCGGTTCCTGCTCTACCGCACCTATCACGGCAGCGCCATGAACCCCGCCGTGCAGGCCGCCTCCACCATCGCCTGGGGCGACGAGGGGCATGTGCACGAGAACCGGCGTCTGTACCGGGAGAAGTTCGCCACCGTGATGCCCCTGCTCAAGGGGATCCTGGACTTCGACGCCCCGGACGCGGCCTTCTACCTGTGGGCGCGGGTGCCGGGCGACGACGCCGAGTTCGCCCGCGAACTGTATCGCCGCCAGCACGTCACCGTCCTGCCCGGCAGCTATCTCGCCCGCGACGCGCGCGGCGTCAACCCTGGGAAGGGCTACGTGCGCATCGCCCTGGTGGACAGCCTGGCGCAGTGCGAGGACGCCGCCCGTCGCATCGCCGATTTCGTCGGATCAAGCCGCTGATGCGCCGCGTGGCCGCCCTACTCTGCCTGGCGTGCGTGATGCCCGTTTGGGCCGGTCAGAGCGAATCGGAAGCCGCCGTGGCGGAAATCCTGTTCGCGGAGGGCATGGAAAACGCCAGCCACACCCTGCGCGGCGATGGTTTCGTCGACATCCTGTTCGGCGTCGCTGTCTCCGACCAGGACTATCGCCGCGTCCTGGACAAGCTGAAAAGCCACCCGGCCATCCCCGGCGTGCTGGCCGGGAAGGGCAAGACCAATTTCTGTCCCGTTCGATAGGCAGGATTCCCGTCCTTCTTCCCCTCCATGAGAACCGCCATGCCACGCTCCGCCCTGCTTGCCTTGCTCATCTGCCTGACCCTCACCGTCCAGGCCGGGCAGTCCCCGGCCGCCGTCGCACTCGCTGGCGTGCTCGGCGAGGCGAACCTGGAGATCATTCATGCCGAGGCACTGCCGGATGGTGTCGTCGAAATCCTCTTCGGGGTCTCGGTCGCTGACCACGAAGTCACGCGCGTGGTGGACTGGCTGCGCGCCCAGGAAGGGGTGCGCGACGTGATCGCCAGGACGACCCCCAGGACCTTCTGCCAACCTTTTAATCAATAAGTTAATAAACTTATCTAAAGGAAATTATCATGCAAGAACTGCAAGCCATCATCGAAGAGGCCTTCGAGCGTCGCGCCGAGATCACCCCGCGCAACGTGGAGGCCAGGGTCAAGGACGCCGTGCTCACCGTCATCGACCTGCTGGACATGGGCCAGCTGCGGGTGGCGGAACGCACGGAGGGCCAGAACTGGACCACCCACCAGTGGATCAAGAAGGCCGTGCTGCTGTCCTTCCGTCTGGAGGACAACGCCTTCATCAAGGGCGGCTACACCAACTACTACGACAAGGTGCCCTCCAAGTTCGCCGACTACAACTCCAAGGACTTCCGCGAGGGCGGCTTCCGCGTGGTGCCCCCGGCGGCGGCGCGCAAGGGCAGCTTCATCGCGAAAAACGTCGTGCTGATGCCCTCCTACGTCAACATCGGCGCCTACGTCGACGAAGGGACGATGGTCGATACCTGGGCCACGGTCGGCTCCTGCGCGCAGATCGGCAGGAACGTGCACCTCTCGGGCGGCGTCGGCATCGGCGGCGTGCTGGAGCCGGTGCAGGCCAACCCCACCATCATCGGCGACAACTGCTTCATCGGCGCGCGTTCGGAAGTCGTCGAGGGCGTCATCGTCGAGGACAACTGCGTCATCTCGATGGGCGTCTACATCGGCCAGTCCACCAAGATCTACGACCGCGAGACCGGCGAGGTTCACTACGGCCGCGTGCCGGCCGGCAGCGTGGTGGTGAGCGGCAATCTGCCCTCCAAGGATGGCAAGTACAGCCTGTACTGCGCGGTGATCGTGAAGAAGGTGGATGCCAAGACCCTCAGCAAGGTCGGCATCAACGAACTCCTGCGGGGTATCTGACCACCGCCTTCGAGGGCGGGTCACGGGCAGCGAAACACAACCCTTTCCCACGGGAGGTGGGCCCGATCAGCATTGCATCGAGGCGCGTGGCCAGCCGCCGCGCTCTCTGGCAACTTCTTGATATTCAGCCAGTTGGCCACCCAACCCGCCCGCCGCGTCCTCTTCGCACGGATTAAAGTGCCCCCGCCTGCTGGCCGATAACTGCACTGGAGTCGCCGGACGGACCGGCGCAATCGACGCACTGTCGGTCACAGCAGGGGGTAGCATGCATCCGGGTATACGAACCGTACTTGAACGCGGCGTCACGCCGCTCGTCGTCCTGATCGGCTTGACGGCCAACGTCCTGGCCGCCAACCCCGGGGAGGTCTCGCCCGAACACCTGGAGGGTGCCAGGAAGGTCTCGGCGGAGGAGGTGTTCAGCCTGTACGAGAAGACCCCCAACCTGGTGATCGTCGATTCTCGGCTGGCCAGCGGTCCCTCCTCCGGGCGCGCCAATGGCTACATCGAGGGCTCGGTCAGCCTGCCCGACACCGAGACCAGCTGCGCCTCCCTCGCCAAGGTGATCCCCGGGAAGACCACGCCCAGCCTGTTCTACTGCAACGGTCCGAAGTGCGGACGCAGCGCCAAGGCCATCAAGGTGGCCCGCCAGTGCGGCTACGGCAACATCTACTGGTTCCGCGGCGGCTTCGAGGAGTGGCTGAAGAAGGGCTACCCCTTCGTCAAGCCCTGATCCGCTCCGCTCCCCATGCGCCTGCGGAATCTGTCCATACGCACCATCCTCGGGCTGATCATCGGCTTCATGGGCCTGCTCGCCATGATCCTGGCGCTGGCGAGCGGCGAGTTGCTGCAGCAGCAGGCCTACCAGAACCAGCGCCTGTCGATGCAGAAGCTCATCCGGCTCAAGTCGGACGACCTCCTGGCCGAACTTAGCCGCCGCTCCCGCGACCTGGGCTCCACCCTGCAGAAGGGCAAGGAGTTCGAGGCGGCCTTCGACGCCCGCGACAGCGGCAAGCTGGGCGAATTGCTGGGTGTCCAGTTCCACGATTTCTATGTCACCACCGGCATCCTCAAGCTGGAGGGGTTGCATGTACTGGAAACGGACCTAAGACCGGTGGCCCAGCTGCTAGCAGACGGGTCCCGCTTCAACCTGTTCGACGCCAGTTGCGCGAGCCTCATCCAGCGCGCATCGAGCCGCGCCGGCCCGGAGCGCATGAAGATCCTGTCCGGAGAATGCCTTCAGGCCGGGCACCCCTACCACATCGTCCTGCAGCCGGTGGGTGGGCTGCGGCTGAAGGGTTATCTGGCCGTCGTGACCGACCCCACCCACAACCTGCTGCGGCTGGAATCGGCCCTGGGCATGCCGCTCACCATCCTGCTTCCGGATCGCACCCTGCTCTATCAGTCGCGGCAATGGCCGGGACCCAGGGCGATGCCGGACGTCCTGGTGGCGGAACTGCAGCTATTGTCCGAGGAGGCCGAGCCGGCCCTGATCCTGGCCATGGCCGACGACGTGCGCACCCTGCGCCAAGGACTCCCGCAGACCGGCATGCTGGTCATGGCCGGGGTGTTCTTCATCACCCTCATCTGCATGCTGCTGGTGATGTGGGTATTGCGCGTGACGACCACGCGTCCCCTGCAGGCCCTGAGCGATCATCTGCGCCGGGTGCACGAGGACCGGGAACAACTCGGGAAGCCGATCCAGATCCGCGGCAGCAAGGAATTGCGCGATCTGGCGGCGAGCCTGAACGACATGTCCAGCGACCTCGCCCACGCCAACCAGGAACTGCTGCAGGAGGTCGCGATACGCAAGCAGGCGGAGGCCGAACTGCGCGCCCATCAGGACGAACTGGAGAAACTGGTGGAACTGCGCACCAAGGACCTCGAGGAAGCGCGCGACCAGGCCCTGCAGGCCAGCCAGGCGAAGAGCTCGTTCATTGCCAACGTCAGCCACGAGATCCGCACCCCGCTCACCCCCATCATCGGCTTCGCCGAGTCCATCCTGCAGGACAACCCGGACACGGAGACGCGTAACGCCCTGCTCAACTCCATCATCCGCAACGGCCGCCACCTGTTCAACATCATCAACGAGATCCTCGACCTGTCGAAGATCGAGGCCGACCGGCTGGAGATCGAGAAGATCGACGTGGACCTCTCGCAGCTCTACCAGGACATCGACGCGGTGATCGGCGTGCTGGCGCGCGAGAAGGGCCTGGAATTCCACAAGGCCTTCACCAGCCCGGTGCCACGACGCATCCATAGCGACCCGACGCGCCTGAAGCAGATCCTCATGAACCTGCTGACCAACGCCGTCAAGTTCACCGAGCGCGGCCACATCGGCCTGTACTGTGAGTTCGAGCCCGAGGCCGGCCGGCTGAACTTCACCGTGACCGATACCGGCATCGGCATCCCCCAGGACAAGCTGGACCGGCTGTTCAAGGCCTTCAGCCAGGCAGACGCCTCGACCACGCGGCGCTACGGCGGCACCGGCCTGGGCCTCTATATCAGCCAGCGCCTCGCCCGGCTGCTGGGCGGCGACATCGCGGTGCAGAGCCTGGAGGGCTTCGGCACCAAGTTCACGGTCAGCATCGCCGCCGAGGGGGTGGACATGGCGGACCTGATCCGGAGCCCCGACCTGGCCCTGGCGCGGGCCTCCTACGAGGCCGGCCTGCCGACGGCAATCCCCCGGCTCGCCGGGCATGTCCTGCTGGCGGAGGACTCCGCCGACAACCAGCGCCTCATCAGCCACTACATCGGCAAGACCGGCGCGCGGGTGTCGACCGCCGACAACGGCCAGATCGCCCTGGAGATGGCCCTGGCCCATGACTACGACCTGGTGCTGATGGACATGCAGATGCCTCTCATGTCGGGCGAGGAGGCGGTGGAACTGCTGCGCGCCTCGGGCTGCGCGACGCCCATCGTCGCCCTGACCGCCAACGCCATGAAGGGCGACCGGGAGAAGTACGCCCGCATCGGCTGCGACGACTTCCTCGGCAAGCCGATCCGTCAGCGCGTGTTCTACAAGGTGCTGGCCAAGCACCTGCCCGCCGCGGACGCGGCAGGGGCCGCCCCGAGCGCCGGTCCCGGCCTGGAGGAGGACGCGGAATTCCTGGAACTGCGGGCCGGCTTCCTGGCCTCGCTGGACGGCTACGCCGCGCGTCTGCGCCAGGCCATGGCGGGCGACGACCACGCGGAGGCCGCCGAGGAGGCGCACAAGCTCAAGGGCCTGGGCGGCTCGTTCGGTTATCCCGAGATCACCGAACTGGCCGCCCGGCTGGAGTCCGCCCTCAAGGCCGGCCAGCTCGACGAGGCCAGCCCCTTGTGCGCGGGACTGTGCGATCTGATCGAGCAATGCGGCCTCGCCCACCGCAAGGCCGCCTGACTCACCCACCATCGAACTGGAAGACCCCTTATGTCCCTGCCCCAAGACATCAAGGTCCTGCTCGCCGACGACATCGCGGCGATGCGGGGTATCCTCAAGAAGACCCTGCGCCCCTACGGCCTGACCAACATCGACGAGGCCTCCAACGGCGAGGACGCCCTGGACAAGTACAAGCTGTACGACCACGAGCTGGTCATGCTGGACATCAACATGCCGATCAAGAACGGCATCGAGGTGCTGCGCGCCATCAAGGCCCTCAAGAAGAAGCCCTATTCCACCGCCAAGATCGACGGCATCATCCAGAAGTTCAACCAGCACCGGCTGGAGCGGGATCCCGACGCCATTCCGCTGCGGGCGATCCCGGACTGACCCGCAGACGGTCGAGATGACATTCGCCAGACCGGAACCTGGCCTGAGCCACATCACCCGCCTCAGTGGACACTCATCAAACGCGCTAGACAGACCTGCGAGGCCCTGTCCATGGCCATGCTCAGCGGAGGCCCGCCATATCCACCAGCTTGATCTGATTCCACAACACGGGCACGGCGACCTGATACGTCATCTGGCGGATCGCATCCATCTCCCGTTCACATAAGGCCTGGAGAGCGGATGTATCCATCAGAGGGCACAACATGCCGAACATTGTATTCATGGCGGCGGCCAGACGCCCCATCTCCGATTGTTCAAGGGCCTCGACCTGCCCCTCGGCTCGATCCAGCGCTTCCGCAATGCCATTGAAGTAGATGGCTTGCAGGAACATCTCATCACGACTCTGCATCAAGCCATCGGCCACCGACTGGCCCAGGTCCGGACGCCCCGCGCTTGCCGCCACTTCCATCGACTGGGCATAGATTTCCTCTCTCGATGGCCCTTGGAGCGCACCCTGCATGAGCTTTTCGGCATGTGCACGGGCGCATACCGACACCGCGCCTCTGGGGGCGTAGAGTTCCGGCACAGTCGCCAGTGTCTGTCGCAGCCCGCCGAGGGGTAATGCGAGTTCGACATACAGCTTTGCCAGAGCCTGGGCGGAGGCGTCGTCACAAGTGTCCTGGCGCCTATCACCAAGTGCCAGGTAGAGAAGGACGCCCGCCACGGCCAGTCCGACAACCAACACAGATGACTTGTTCATACTCATGATGACCTCCTTATTCGAATGGGTTCCTGCCTTAGCGCCCCTCTTCGCGCCGCCAATCACGTGACCAGCAGTCTCGTCTGAGGCACCGCTTGGAACCCAGGTTGAAAATTCGCTGAGTTGCGTCCGCTACCCAGGGCAACCGGTGATCGGGGTATAGGTGTCGCTGCCCAGAGCCCGGATCTTCAGCGCGCACCCTGCCCGACTGTCACCTGATCTGCGTTGAACAATGCCCGGTGGCCGCGACGCCACGCCCCAATGAGGTCGACTTGACCACCGTCGAGGTTGGATGGCAGTGCACCTATCTCTGAGGCCATGCCGGCGGCCGCCAGCGATTCTCCTGTTGACATCCTGTTAGTTGGCGGGCTTTGCACGGCGCGCGCGCCTCGTCTCACACCCCGCGTGCCTTACGCCTTGCCGCCGCCCAGCCGAGCATCCCCAGTCCCGCCAGCAGCGTGGCCCAGGTCTGCGGCTCCGGCACGGCGGCGG
>JALOTG010000200.1 GCA_025458005.1 Thiobacillaceae bacterium | reverse complement strand
TCGTTCAGGGCGACGAAGATGCCGAAGCTGGTCACCGAGCTGATCACGCCGTCGAATTCCTCGCCCAGCTTGTCGCGCATGTAGAAGCACTTGAGCCAGTTCACCACGTCGCGGGTGGCCTCGTCGGCGCGCCGCTCGGTGGACGAGCAGTGGGCGCCGATCTGCTGCCAGTTGCCCGGCGTGTACTGCCCGCCCTCCAGCACCGCCCGGATGGCCCGGTGGACGAGCAGGTCCGGATAGCGGCGGATCGGCGAGGTGAAGTGGGTGTAGGCCTCGTAGGCGAGGCCGAAGTGGCCGACGTTCTCCGGGCTGTACTGGGCCTGCTGCAGGGAGCGCAGCATCACGGTCTGCAACAGCTGCTCGTCCGGGCGGCCCTTGATCTTCTTCAGCAGCTCGGCGTAGTCCTTGGCATGCGGCTCGTCGCCGCCGGTGAGGAACAGGCCGAACTCGGCCATGAACTCCTGCAGGGCCTTCAGCTTGATCGGCGTGGGGCCCTCGTGCACGCGGTACAGGGCCGGGTGCTTCTTCTTCTGCAGGAACTCCGAGGCGCATACGTTGGCCGCCAGCATGCACTCCTCGATCACCCGGTGGGCGTCGTTGCGCGCGTAGGGGACGATCTTCTCGATCTTGTCCTGGGCATTGAACAGGATCTTGGTCTCCAGGGTCTCGAAGTCGATGGCGCCACGCGCCCAGCGCGCCTTGAGCATGACCTTGAACAGGCCGTAGAGGTCCTGCAGGTGGGGCAGCAGCGCGGCCTGCACCTCGGGCGGCGTCCCCTCTCCGGACAGCCAGTCCCACACCTGGCTGTAGGTCAGGCGCGCCTTGGAGTGCATCACCGCCGGGTAGAAGCGGTATTTCTTGATGCTGCCGGTGCTGGCGATATCCATCTCGCACACCATGCACAGGCGGTCCACCTGCGGATTCAGGGAGCACAGGCCGTTGGACAGCTCCTCGGGTAGCATGGGGATGACCCGGCGCGGGAAGTACACCGAGTTGCCGCGGTCAAAGGCCTCGCTGTCCAGGGGCGTGCCGGGCTGCACGTAGTGCGACACGTCGGCGATGGCTACCCACAGCTTGTAGCCGCGGCCCTGGCGCTCGCAGTAGACGGCGTCGTCGAAGTCGCGCGAATCCTCGCCGTCGATGGTCACCAGGGGCAGCGCGCGCAGGTCCTCGCGATCACCCAGGTCCGCCTTGGTCACGCCCTTGGGATACTTGCGCGCCTGGGCGACGGCCTTCGGGGAGAACTCGTGGGGCAGGTCGTGCTTCCTGAGCGCGATCTCGATCTCCATGCCGGGATCGGCGAAGTTGCCCAGCACCTCGGCGACGCGGCCGGTGGCCGGGGTGTGCTTGGTGGGCTGGTCGACGATCTCCACCATCACCACCTGGCCCAGTTTCGCCTCGCCCTCCGCCCCCGGCGGGACGAGGATGTCCTGGTTGATGCGCTTGTTCTCCGCCACCACCCATTGCACGCCCTTCTCGGTGTAGTAGCGGCCCACGACGTGGTGGTTGACCCGCTCCAGCACCTCGACGATCTTGCCCTCCTTGCGGCCGCGGCGGTCCAGGCCATGCTCGCGGGCCATCACCCGGTCGCCATGCAGCACGCCGTGCATCTCCTTCTCGGACAGGAACATGTCGCCCGAGCCGTCGTCCGGGATGAAGAAGCCGAAGCCGTCCGGATGGCCGTCCACCCGTCCTGCCCTGAGCTCGATCTTGTCCGGCAGGCACAGCGCGCCGCGGCGGTTGAACAGCAGCTGGCCATCGCGCGACATGGCGCGCAGGCGATTCTGAAAGGCGCCCTCCTCCTCGGGATCGAGGCCCAGGTCGTAGGCCAGTTCCTCCGGCACCACCGGGCCGCCGGCCTCCTGCAGCAGTTGCAGGATGAATTCCCGGCTGGGCAGCGGCTGGCCGTACTTCTCCTGCTCGCGGCTGAGGTAGGGATCCTGCCAGCGCAGGGCCTTCTGGGTCTTCTTCGCTTTGCTCAATGCATCCTCGTTGACAGGCTGTTGGGGGGATCTTAGAATGCGCGCCTCTTTGCCCAGGTGGCGGAATTGGTAGACGCACTAGGTTCAGGTCCTAGCGCCAGCAATGGTGTGGAGGTTCGAGTCCTCTCCTGGGCACCACAAACAAGAAGCCGGCAACCGCCGGCTTCCTTGCTTTCCGAGTCCCTGCTGTTCGAGTCTTGCATCGCGCGCATGGCGAGCATTATACGCCTGCTCCGCCGCGCGAACCCGTTTCGGCATCCGTTTCGTCGTCCACCGCGCTCGCGTCCGAATCGGCGTTTTCGTCCAGCTGGGTCTCGATCTGCCGCCGTCTCGGCAGGTCCGGGCGCCGCTTGCGATCAACCTCCACGCGCATCCGGAAGCGGGGCGTGCGCACCTGCTTGGCGACCGGATTGCGCGGTCGGCGCGGGGGACCGGATACGCGTTTGGACATGGCGACGGGAGCGGCTGGACCTGATGCCGCCATCATAACGCCAGGCGGGAACAGGACGGCCGATATCCGGCTCATACCCATCAGGGGAATGGCTCGGCCAGGCCCGCTGTCCTATGCTCCGCCAGCCCGACGAACACCCAGCCAAGAGGACCGAATCATGCACATCGGCACGCCGCTCTCCCCCTCCGCCACCCGCGTGATGCTGCTGGGCGCCGGGGAACTGGGCAAGGAGGTCATCATCGCCCTGCAGCGCCTGGGCGTGGAAGTCATCGCCGTGGATCGCTACGACGATGCCCCCGGCCACCAGGTGGCGCACCGCGCCCAGGCCATCGACATGAGCGACGGCAACGTCCTCTCCCGCCTGATCGAGAGCGAGCGGCCGCAGCTGGTGGTGCCGGAGATCGAGGCGATCGCCACCGAGACCCTGCTGCAGCTGGAAAAGGCCGGCCTGTGCAAGGTCATCCCCACCGCCCGCGCCGCGCATCTGACCATGAACCGGGAAGGCATCCGCCGCCTGGCGGCCGAGACCCTGGCCCTGCCCACCTCACCCTACGCCTTCGCGGACAGCTTCGAGGACCTGCGCGCCGCCGTGGACGGCGGCATCGGCTATCCCTGCGTGGTCAAGCCAGTGATGTCCTCCTCCGGCAAGGGCCAGTCCAGGGTGGATCGCCGCGAGGAACTGCGGGCGGCCTGGGACCATGCCAGCGCGGGCGGCCGGGTGCGCAAGGGACGGGTGATCGTCGAGGGCTTCATCGATTTCGACTACGAGATCACCCAGCTCACCGTGCGCGCCCTGGGCCGGGAAGGCCAGGTGGAGACGCATTACTGCGCGCCGATCGGCCACCTGCAGGTCAAGGGCGACTACGTGGAGAGCTGGCAGCCCCAGCCGATGAGCGCGGCGGCCCTCGCTCGCGCCCGTCAGATCGCCAAGACGGTGACCGACGACCTGGGCGGGCTGGGGCTGTTCGGCGTGGAATGCTTCGTCAAGGGCGACGAGGTCTGGTTCTCCGAGGTCAGCCCGCGCCCGCACGACACCGGCATGGTGACCATGGTCACCCAGCGCCAGTCCGAATTCGAGCTGCATGCCCGCGCCATCCTGGGCCTGCCGGTGGACACCGGCTTGCGCAATCCGGGCGCCTCGGCGGTGATCTATGGCGGCCTGGAGGCCCGGGGGATCCGCTACGCGGGGGTGGACGAGGCCCTCGCCGTCCCCGGCACGGAGCTGCGCCTGTTCGGCAAGCCGGTGGCCTACGAGCGGCGCCGCATGGGCGTCGCGCTGGCCGAGGGAAAGGACGTCGAGGCGGCGCGCGCGCGGGCCCGGGAGGCCGCCGGCCGGTCCAGGGCACCGCCCACCGTGAATTGGTAGACCGCCTGCCACCGCCCATCGGGGTCCAGGCCCAGCAGCCGGTGCGCGGCATCGTCGAAGTAGCAGCCGATGCCGGTGCCGCGCAGGCCGATCGCCTCCGCCTCCAGGTAGAGCACCTGCCCCAGCAGCCCCGCCTCCCAATAACGCCGGCGATAGGCCCAGGGCGCCTCGTCCAGATCGGAAAAATCCGCCAGCATGGAGACGGCAAAGCAGGCGTCCGCCGCGATGGCCTGGTGGCAGGACAGCTGGGCGGCGACCTCGCGCAGATCATGGGGCAGCAGCAGGTAGAGGGGCAGATCCACCGGGCCACGCTTCTCCCACAGCCATTCCGGGCGCATGGCGGACTTCAGTCCGGCCAGATCCGCGTCCTCGCGGACCAGCAGGTAAAGGCCCGGCTCCAACCCATCCACCCGGTGCACGAACAGGACAGGATGCAAGCGTGGCGCATGCGGCCAGGCACTCCACGGCGGCGAGGCCAGGTCCGGCAGCAGGCGAGCCAGCAGGGCGAGGAAGGCCGCCGCCGCCATGCCGGTCACCCCGTCGAAGGCTTGGGCGCTGCGCCGCTGGCGATAGAGCCGGGCGGCGGGCAGCTCGGTGATCGACGCGGCGGCGCGGACGATCGCTCCCCACCTGTCGGCATCGTCGGACGCGAAGGCCTCGGGTGACGCGTGCCGAGACTCCTCCTCGGCGGCGGGTTTCGCGGTGGCCTCCGCCACCTCGTCCAGGCCCGGCCACTCGCGATGCTCGGCGCTCAGGCGGTTGGCGCGGCCGATCCACCCGCTGGCAGGAGGGAGGTCCGGCAACGCCTCGCCATCGGTCTCCAGGACCAGCAGGCATTCTGGCAGCTCGGCCTCGGCGGCGCCGAAATCCTCCGGGCGATCGAGCCCCAGCAGGGTGGCCAGTTCGGCCTCGCCGATCGTCTCCTCCAGACGCACCCGCCAGCCCAGGGCGGCGGCGGCGAAGCTCAGGGCGGCGATGGCGTGGCCGATGTCCAGCTGGCAGTAGCGGAAGGCGCGCAGGCCGTACTTCCAAGCCTCCCGCCAGGGGATGGATGTGAGCCCGAGGAGCACGGCGGAGGGCGGCTGGGCATCGGCGGGCCAGGTGGCGCGTCGTTCCAGCACGTGGTCGCGGCTGACGTAGTGGTAGACCCCTGCGGCCAGACCGGGCAACTGCGGCGCGACCAGGTAGCCCTCGGTGGGATGCAGGTTGCCGCTCGACGGGTTGCAGCGCAGTGCCCAGCGGCTGCCCTGGTATTCCTTCCACGCCGCCAGGCCGAGGGAGATCTCGAAGAGGGCGCCCAGGCGCTCCAGGTCGAACGGCGCCGGCGCCGGCAGCCTGCCTTCGCGCAGATCCGCGTAGCGGACATCGAGGCGGTCGGCGATCAGCGGCAGCGCAATCCGCGCGCAGCCGGCGAAGACGCGGAAGGGGTCGGGCTGGTTGGCCCAGTCCAGGCGGCCGGGTCCCGGGGCGTAGCGGTCGAGATGATGCTTGCTGGCGCGGTGATAGGCCCGCACCACCTCGGTCAGGTCGGAATCGCTCACGCCCGCTGGTAGATGTCCTCGAAGCGCACGATGTCGTCCTCGCCCAGGTAGGCGCCGGACTGCACCTCGATCATGTGCAGCGGGATGCGGCCGGGGTTCTCCAGCCGGTGGGTGGTGCCCAGCGGGATGTAGGTGGACTGGTTCTCGCTGAGCAGTTCCTCGTGGCCGTCGCGGGTCACGCGCGCGGTGCCGGACACCACGACCCAGTGCTCGGCGCGGTGGTGGTGCATCTGCAGGCTGAGCTTTTCGCCCGGCTTGACCATGATGCGCTTGACCTGGAAGCGCTCGCCCTGGTCGATGCCCTCGTACCAGCCCCAGGGTCGGAAGACGCGGGTGTGGAACTCGTGTTCGCTGCGGCCCTCGCGCTTGAGGTGCTCCACCACCTGCTTGACGTCCTGGGCGCGGCTCTTGTCCGCTACCAGCACCGCGTCGGCGGTCTCGACGATGAGCAGGTCCTTCACGCCGATGGCCGCCACCATGCGCGACTCGGCCCGCACGTAGCTGCCCCGCGCGTCGTCCAGGTAGACATCTCCCCGGCTCACGTTGCCCGCGTCGTCCTTGACCGCCACCTCCCACAGGGCGGACCAGGCGCCGATGTCGTTCCAGCCGATGTCGGCGGGCACCACGGCCGCCTTGTGCGTGCGCTCCATCACCGCGTAGTCGATGGAATCCGACGGGCAGGACTCGAAGGCGGCCTTCTCCAGCCGGCAGAAGTCCAGGTCGTGCCGGCCGCCGGCCAGGGCCCGCTCGCAGGCGGCGAGGATGTCGGGGCGCAAGCGGCCCAGTTCGTCGAGGAACTGGCGCACGGAAAACAGGAACATGCCGCTGTTCCAGTAGTAGTCGCCGCCGGCCAGGAAGGTCTCGGCGGTGGCGCGGTCAGGCTTCTCCACGAAGCGGGCCACCTTGGTGGCCGTCATGCCCTGCAGGGCCTCGCCCTGCTGGATGTAGCCGTAGCCGGTGTGCGGCGCGTCCGGGACGATGCCGAAGGTCACCAGGTGACCGGCCGCCACCGCCTTGAGCCCCTCGCCGATGGCGTCATGGAAGGCCGCCACGTCGCGGATCAGATGATCCGCCGGCAGCAGCAGCATGACCGCGTCCGGATCGCGCCGGCTGAGCATCAGGGCGGCCACGGCGGCCGCCGGGGCGGTGTTGCGGCCGACCGGCTCCAGGTAGATGCCCAGCGGCGCGATGTCGATCTCGCGCATCTGCTCGGCGATCAGGAAGCGGTGGTCGTTGTTGCAGACGATCAGGGGCGCGGCCAGGTCGGCCAGGCCCGCGAGGCGCAGCACCGTTTCCTGCAGCATGGTCCGCTCCGAGGCCAGGGGCAGCAGCTGCTTGGGCAGCGCCGCTCGGGACAGGGGCCACAGGCGGGTGCCGGAACCGCCGGAAAGAATGACGGGATAGAGGGTCATGTCGTTCACCTGAGTTGAATAGGCCAGTTAATCGGTCGCATCCAGGCAGAGCTTGAGGGCCTGTCGCCAGTCCGGCAGGCGCAGGCCGAACACCCGTGCCAGCTTGCCGTTGTCCAGGCGTGAATTGGCCGGGCGGCGGGCCGGGGTCGGATATTCCGAACTGGGGATGGGCGTCAGCATCGGTCGCGTTTCCAGGTCGGACAGCTCGGCGATGGCCGCGGCGAAGCCGTGCCAGGAGGTCTCCCCGGCATTACTCAGGTGGTAGGTGCCCCAGGGCTCGGGACGGTCGGCGCCACGCGCCGGGGACAGGATCTGGGCCAGCGCCAGGGCGGTGGCCTCGGCGATCAGGCGCGACCAGGTCGGCGCACCGATCTGGTCGGCGACGATCTTGAGCTCCGGCCGCTCCCGCATCAGCCGCCGCATGGTGAGCAGGAAGTTGCCGCCGCGCAGCCCGTAGACCCAACTGGTGCGGAAGATCAGGTGAGTCGCCCCTGTTGCGCGGATGGCCTGCTCGCCCGCCAGCTTGGTGGCCCCGTAGACGTTCTGCGGGTTGGGCGCGTCGTCCTCCCGGTAGGGGACGTCCCGGGTCCCGTCGAAGACGTAGTCCGTGGAGTAATGCACCAGGATGGCGCCGGCGCGCTTCGCCTCCTCCGCCAGGATGCCCGGCGCCACCGCATTGACCGCCCGTGCCCGCTCCGGCTCGCTCTCGGCGCGATCCACCGCCGTGTAGGCGGCCGGGTTGACGATGATGCGCGGCGTGACCTCGCGCACCCTGGCGCGGATGGCGCCTGGGTCGGTCAGGTCCAGGGCCCGGCTGTCCAGTCCAACCACATCGCCCAGGGGTGCCAGGGCCCGGCGCAACTCCCAGCCGACCTGGCCGTTGACGCCGGTGAGCAGGATGTTCACGGGTAGACCTCCGCCTCGGCCAGGGGTGTGCCGACTCGGTCCTTGGCAGACAGGGTGGGCTCGCCGTGCAGCGGCCAGGCGACGCCGACCGCCGGGTCGTTCCAGAGCAGGCAGCGCTCGTGATCCGGCGCATAGAAATCCGTGGTCTTGTAGAGGAAGTCGGCCGAATCGGACAGCACCAGGAAGCCGTGGGCGAAGCCGGGCGGGATCCAGGCCATGCGCTTGTTCGCCTCGGTCAGCTCGAAGCCGGCCCAGCGGCCGAAGGTCGGCGAGGCGCGGCGCAGGTCCACCGCCACGTCGTACACCGCGCCACGCACCACCCGCACCAGCTTGCCCTGCGGCTGCCGCAGCTGGTAGTGCAGGCCGCGCAGCACGCCGCGCGCGGAGCGGGAGTGGTTGTCCTGCACGAACTCGGTGGGCAGCCCCAGCTCGGCGAACAGGCGCCGGTTGTAGCTTTCCAGGAAGAAGCCGCGCTCATCGCCGAACACCTTGGGCTCCAGCAGCAGGACGTCGGGCAGATCGGTCGGGACGACGTTCATCAGAACACCCTCTCCTTCAGCATGGCGAGCAGGTACTGGCCGTAGGCGTTCTTCCTGAGCGGCTCGGCCAGCCGCTCCACCTGCCCGGCGTCGATGTAGCCCTGGCGATAGGCGATCTCCTCCGGGCAGGCGATCTTGAGGCCCTGCCGGCGCTCGATGGTCTCGATGAAGTGGGACGCTTCCAGCAGCGACTCGTGCGTGCCGGTGTCCAGCCAGGCATGCCCGCGGCCCATCACCGAGACGGTGAGGTCGCCCCAGTCCAGGTACTGGCGGTTGACGTCGGTGATCTCCAGTTCGCCGCGCGGCGAGGGCTTCAGGTCGCGGGCGATGTCCACCACCCGCTGGTCGTAGAAATACAGCCCGGTGACGGCATAGCGGGACTTGGGCTGCTGGGGCTTTTCTTCCAGGCTGACCGCGCGGCCTTCGGCGTCGAACTCCACCACGCCATAGCGTTCCGGATCGTGCACCGGGTAGGCGAACACGGTGGCCCCGTGTTCACGACCGGCGGCGGCCTGCAGGTCGTGCATCAGGTCGTGGCCGTAGAAGATGTTGTCGCCCAGCACCAGGGCGCTGGGGGCGTGGCCGATGAAGTCGGCGCCAATGACGAAGGCCTGGGCGAGGCCCTCGGGCGCCGGCTGGATGGCGTAGCGGATGTTGAGGCCCCATTGCCCGCCGTCGCCCAGCAGCTGCTCGAAGCGCGGCGTGTCCTGCGGCGTGGAGATGACCAGGATGTCGCGGATGCCGGCCAGCATCAGGGTGCTGAGCGGGTAGTAGATCATCGGCTTGTCGTAGACCGGCAGGAGTTGCTTGGACACCGCCAGGGTGGCGGGGTAGAGCCGCGTGCCGGAGCCGCCGGCGAGGATGATGCCTTTTCTCATTCTTCTCACCTCGTCGCGTAGTTCCTGTCCAGCCAGTGGCGGTACTCGCCGCTCGCCA
>JALOTG010000042.1 GCA_025458005.1 Thiobacillaceae bacterium | reverse complement strand
CCAGCGCATGAAGGGCTGGCTGTTGACGTTCTCGTCGTCCTTGGTGAAGTCCAGGCCGCCGCGCAGGCACTCGTACACGGCGCGGCCGTAGTTCTTGGCCGACAGGCCCAGCTTGGGCTTGATGGTGCAGCCCAGCAGCGGACGGCCGTACTTGTTCATCACGTCGCGCTCGACCTGGATGCCCAGGGGCGGGCCGCCGCAGGTCTTCACGTAGGCGATGGGGAAGCGCACGTCCTCCAGGCGCAGGGCGCGCACGGCCTTGAAGCCGAACACGTTGCCGACCAGGGAGGTGAACACGTTCACCACCGAACCCTCTTCGAACAGGTCGATCGGGTAGGCGATGAAGGCGTAGAAGCAGGTGTCGTCACCCGGCACGTCCTCGATGCGATAGGCACGGCCCTTGTAGTAATCCATGTCCGTGAGCAGGTCGGTCCACACCGTGGTCCAGGTGCCGGTGGAAGACTCGGCGGCCACGGCGGCGGCGGCCTCTTCACGATCGACACCAGGCTGAGGGGTAATCTTGAAGCAGGCCAGGAGGTCCGTGTCCAGCGGGGTGTAGTCGGGCATCCAGTAGGTCTGGCGATATTCCTTCACGCCAGCGCTATAAGTCTTCACAGCCATGTGTTCACTCCTTCATGAGGATTGTGGTTAAACCCCTCGACGGGATATGTCGACTTCGAGGTCCGCGAATGATGCTGAAATCAAACCATCTATAACAGTCACAATTTTCTATTGATGTGATAGATTGAAATCTATCGTCTGCACCGCTCGGATAAGAACTCCCCAATGCGCATTCTAATTGGGGTTTCATCATAGACCATGCGTCATTCCACGTTTCGGCAATTGGAGATCTTCGAGGCCATCGCCCGCCTGGGCAGCTTCACGCGCGCGGCGGAGACCCTGTACCTGACCCAGCCCACCGTCTCCATGCAGATGAAGAAGCTCACCGAATCGGTGGGCGTGCCCCTGGTGGAGCAGGTCGGCAAGAAGGTCTATCTGACCTCGAGCGGCAGGGAGCTCGCCCAGGCGACGCGGGACATCTTCGCCATCCTGGACCGTTTCCAGATGTCCGTGTCCGACCAGCGCGGCCTGAAAAAGGGCCATCTGCGGCTGATGGT
Source organism: Thiobacillaceae bacterium (assembly GCA_025458005.1). GTDB lineage: Bacteria > Pseudomonadota > Gammaproteobacteria > Burkholderiales > Thiobacillaceae > JALOTG01. The sequence goes on along the minus strand of JALOTG010000042.1, from coordinate 15,078 downwards.
GATCACCACCGCCTCCTACTTCGCGCCGCGCCTGCTGGGCGAGTTCGCCAAGCTCTATCCAGGCATCGAGGTCGCCCTGTCGGTCACCAACCGGGAGCGGGTCCTGTCCAGCATCGCCAACAACCTGGACGATCTGTATTTCCTCGGCCAGCCCCCGGACGAGATCGACGTGGTGGCGCAGCCCTTCATGGACAATGCCCTGGTCGTGCTGGCCCCGCCGGAACACCCCCTGGCGAGGCGCAAGCGCATCCCCCTTGCCAGCATCGCGCGGGAACCCTGGCTGATGCGGGAGCCCGGCTCCGGCACGCGCAAGGCGGTGGAGCGGCTGTTCGACGAACACGGCCTGCAACCCAACGTGCGCATGGAACTGGGCGCCAACGAGGCGATCAAGCAGGCCATCCTGGCCGGCCTGGGCATCTCGGTGCTGTCGCGCCACTCCCTGGCCCTGCACGCCGCCGACCAGTTCGCCATCCTGGACGTGGACGGCTTCCCCATCCACCGGCAGTGGTACGCGGTCTATCCGGTCGGCCGGCAACTGTCCGCCGTGGCGCGCACCTTCCTGGACTTCCTCCTCGCCTACGGCAAGACCCATGACCCCCCAACAGCTTGATGGCGCCATCGCCGCCCTGGCCCGCGTGCTGCCCCTCGACCGCCCGGCGGACGGGGTGCTGTCGGCCTACTTCCGCGAGCATCCGAAACTGGGCGGGCGCGACCGCGCCTTCACCGCCGAGGCGGTCTACGGCGTGCTGCGCCACCTGGCGAGCCTCGCGCACCTGGCCGGCGGCCGCGACCCGAGACGGCTCGTGCTCGCCTGGCTGGCGCGCCACGGCGGCCACAACCTGAGGGAATTCGAAGCGCTGACAAGCGTCGAGGAGATGGACTGGCTGCGCGGCGTGAAGTCCGCCGACCTCGCCGCGCTAGCACCCGCCGTCCGCCTGGAACTGCCGGACTGGCTCTATGAGCGGCTCGCCGCGCGCCACGGCGAGCGCCTGCCGGAACTCGCCGCGGCCCTCAACCGCCCGGCGCCTCTGGACCTGCGCGTCAACCCGCTCGTCACCGACCGGGACGCCGTGCTGGCCGAACTGCGCGCCGCGGGGCTCGCCGCCGAGCCCACCCCCTACTCGCCCTTGGGCATCCGCCTGCGCGACAAGCCCGCCCTGCAGCGCCTGCCCTGCTTCCAGGAAGGCCGCCTCGAGGTGCAGGACGAGGGCAGCCAGCTGCTCGGCTTCCTGCTCGCCCCGCGGCGCGGCGAGATGGTCTGCGACTTTTGCGCCGGCGCCGGCGGCAAGACCCTGCTGCTGGGCGCCCTGATGCGCTCCACCGGCCGGCTGTATGCCTTCGACGTGGCCGAGAAGCGCCTGGCCAACCTGAAGCCGCGCCTGAAGCGCTCCGGCCTGTCCAACGTGCAGCCCCAGCTGATCGCCCATGAACACGACGCCAAGGTCAAGCGCCTGGCCGGCAAGTTCGACCGCGTGCTCGTGGACGCCCCCTGCTCCGGCACTGGCACCCTGCGCCGCAATCCGGACCTCAAGTGGCGCCAGACGCCCGCCGCGGTTGACGAGCTCAGCGCCAAGCAGGCCGTCATCCTGGCCGCCGCCGCGCGGCTGGTGAAACCGGGCGGCAGGCTGCTCTACGCCACCTGCAGCCTGCTGGCGGAGGAGAACGAGGCCATCGTCGAGGACATCCGCCAGGCCCACCCCGGCTTCCGCCTCATCCCGGCCGGCGAGGTCCTGGCCGCCCAGCACATCCCCCTGGACATGGCGGACTACCTGCGCCTCGACCCCGCCCGCCACGGCACCGACGGCTTCTTCGCCGCGCTGCTGGAGAAGGTCTCTTGAGCGGCAGGCGGCTGCGGCTGCTCGGCGCCCTCCTCCCCCTCGTCGCCGCCCCTCTCCAGGCCGCCGAGCCCCTGACCCTGGCCGCGCAGGGTCAGTTGCAGGTGGCCTTCACCCCCGGCGACGACGCCGGCGCCCTGGTCGTCGCGACCATAGCCGGCGCGAAGCGGCAGGTACTGGTGCAGGCCTACAGCTTCACCCACCGCGCCATCGCCGACGCCCTGATCGCCGCCCGGCGGCGCGGCGTCGACGTACAGGTGATCGCCGACCCGCAGCAGGCGCGGACCATCACCACCAGCGTGATCGAGTATCTGGCCGACCAGGGCGTGCCGGTCCTGTTCGACGGCGAGCACCCCGCCGCGCACAACAAGGTGATGGTCATCGACCCGGAACTGGACACCGCCGCCGTCGTCACCGGCAGCTTCAACTTCACCCACGCCGCCCAGTACCGCAACGCGGAGAACCTGCTCGTCCTGCGCGGCCACCCCCTGCTCGCCCAGGCCTACGCCGCCAACTGGCGCCGGCATCGGACGCACGCCCTGAGGCTGTGGCGCTAGCCGGATGCTAGACTCCGGCGCCTGACATTTGACCTGAACAGCAACCCGATCTGTCCAGCGACGACGTGAAAGAGCCGTCCAGCCCCTCCCCCCCGGATCCTTACGCCCAGCACACCCCCATGATGCAGCAGTACCTGCGCATCAAGGCGGAACACCCCGGCATGCTGCTGTTCTACCGCATGGGCGACTTCTACGAGTTGTTCCACGACGACGCCGAGCGGGCCGCCGAACTGCTCGACATCACCCTGACCACGCGCGGCCAGTCGGCCGGCGCGCCGATCCGGATGGCCGGCGTGCCCTACCACGCGGCCGAGCAGTACCTGGCGCGGCTGGTGAAGCTGGGCGAGTCGGTGGCGATCTGCGAGCAGATCGGCGACCCCAGGACCAGCAAGGGGCCTGTCGAACGCAAGGTGATCCGCATCGTCACCCCCGGCACGCTCACCGACGAGGCCCTGCTGGAGGACAAGGCGGACGCCCTGATCCTGGCCCTGCTGCCTGGGAAGGAGACCGTCACCCTGGCCTGGCTCAGCCTGGCCAGCGGGCGCTTCGCCGCCGCGGAAATCCCCCCTGACCGCCTCGCCGGAGAGTTGGCGCGCCTGGCCCCGGCCGAGATCCTGCTGCCGGAGGACGGGTCGCACCCGGCGCTCGCCGCCCTCAAGGCGGCACTCACCCGGCGGCCGGCCTGGCAATTCGACGCCGACCGGGGATACCGGCTGCTCTGCGAACACTTCGGCAGCCGCGACCTGGTGGCTTTCGGCATCGAGGACCGGCCCGAGGTGCAGGCCGCCGCCGGCCTCTTGCTCGACTACGCCCGCCACACCCAGCAGACCGCCTTGCCGCACATCACCGGGCTTCAGCTGGAGCGCGACAGCGTCTACGTCGGCCTCGACGCCGCCGCCCGGCGCACCCTGGAGATCAGCGAGACGCTGCGCGGCGAGCCTGTGCCGACCCTGTTCTCGGAGATCGACCGCTCGGTGACCGGCATGGGCAGCCGCCTGCTGCGCCACTGGCTGCACCACCCGCTGCGCGACCGCGAACTCCTGCGCGCCCGTCTGGCAGCCATCCAGGGCTGCATCGACGACACCGCCGCCAGGCAAGGGCTGCGCGGCCGCCTGAAGGGCATGGCCGACCTGGAGCGCATCGGCGCGCGCGTCGCCTTGCGCACTGCCCGGCCGCGCGATCTATCCGGCCTGCGCGACGGTCTCGCCCGGCTGCCCGAGCTGTCCGCCCTGCTCCGGGCGGCCGGGCATCCGCTGGAGACCTTCGCGGAGAGGCTGGTCTGTCCGCAGGGCGTCGCCGAGCGGCTCGCCGCCGCCCTTCTGGCCGAGCCGGCCGTCCTGCTGCGCGAGGGCGGTGTCATCAGCGACGGCTACGACGCCGAGCTGGACGCACTGCGCGCCCTGCAATCGAACTGCGGCGACTTCCTCATCGCCATGGAGGCCCGCGAGCGGGAGCGCACCGGCATCGCCAACCTGCGCGTCGAGTACAACAAGGTCAGCGGTTTCTACATCGAGGTCACGCGCGCCCAGGCTGAGAAGGTACCGGCCGACTACCACCGCCGCCAGACCCTGAAGAACGTCGAGCGCTACCTCACCCCGGAACTCAAGGACTTCGAGAACCGCTATCTGTCGGCCTCGGAGCGGGCCCTGGCGCGGGAGAAACTGCTGTTCGACCGGCTGCTGGACTTCCTCGCCCCGCACATCCCCGTCCTGCAGGCCCTGGCGGCGGCGGTGGCGGAGCTGGACGTGCTGGCCGGCCAGGCCGAGCTGGCCCTCGCGCGACGCTACGTGATGCCGGAATTCAGCGACGACTGGGGTCTCGCCATCCGCGCCGGGCGGCATCCGGTGGTGGAGCCGCGTGTCGAGTCCTTCATCCCCAACGACCTGACCCTTGGCCCCGGCCGGCGCATGCTGGTGGTGACCGGCCCCAACATGGGCGGCAAGTCCACCTACATGCGCCAGACCGCGCTCATCGTGCTGATGGCCTGCTGCGGCCTGTACGTCCCGGCCGACGAGGCGGTGATCGGGCCCGTTGACCAGATCTTCACCCGCATCGGCTCCTCCGACGACCTGGCCGGCGGACGCTCCACCTTCATGGTGGAGATGACCGAGACGGCCAGCATCCTCAACCACGCCACCGAGCAGAGCCTGGTGCTGCTCGACGAGATCGGCCGCGGCACCTCGACCTTCGACGGCGTGTCCATCGCCTGGGCCTGCGCCCGCCACCTGGCGGAGCGGACCCGCTGTCCGACCCTGTTCGCCACGCACTACTTCGAGCTCACCCAGCTCGCCCAGGAATTCCGGACCATCGCCAACGTGCACCTGGACGCCGTCGAAACCGGCGGCGGCCTTACCTTCCTGCACAGCGTGGCGGACGGGCCCGCCTCGCAGAGCTACGGCCTGCAGGTGGCCAGGCTGGCCGGCGTGCCCGCCACGGTGGTCAACGCCGCGCGGCGCAAGCTGATGGAACTGGAGAACCAGCAGGTGGCCGTGTCCGGCCAGGGCGACCTGTTCGCCGCCCTGCCCACGGCCCCCGAGCCCGACGTCCCTCCCGCTCTCGACAGACTGACCGAGATCGATCCCGATGCCCTGACGCCGAGGCAGGCCCTGGACATCCTCTACGAATTGAAGCGTCTGGCGGGACAGTCCGCCGCCCCGCTTGCGTGACCGTTCCGATCCCTGATGCCCGACCTCTGAACCCTGACCCATGAAGACCCTGCACCTCGACGCCAGCGAACTGGACCTCACCTTCGAGCAAAGCCTCAAGCTGGCCAACGCCGCCGCCGAGCACCTGCTCGGCGAGGCCATGCTGCTCTCCTTCTACGACCGCGACCGCAACCTGGAGTCACCCGCCGGCGTCTCCGAATGCCACGTCGGCTGCGCCACCCCCGGCTGGCAGGACTATGCCGCCAACCGCGGCGGCGCGCTGATGGTCAATTTCCAGCACGGCCGCCACGTGTTCTGCTACTGCCCACTCTGAGCGGTCGGCGGCGGGAAGGTCAGCTCCACCCCCAGCCCTCGGCCGTCGAGCCCCTCGCCATAGGACAGCCGGGCCTGATGCAGCTCGGCGATGCGACCGACGATGGACAGGCCCAGGCCGGCCCCCTCGGCGGCCTCGGGCCGCAGGCGGCGGAAGGGTCGCCCCAGTTCCGCGCGCTCCGCCGGCGTCAGCCCCGGCCCGGCATCGGCCACGCGCAGTACCGCCGCGCCCTCGGAGGCCGTCAGGCTGGCCGCCAGCCGTCCCCCCTCCGCCCCGTAACGCAGGGCATTGTCGAGCAGGTTGCGGATCAAGGCCCGCAGCAGTTCCGGGTTGCCCGGCACGCGCACGGCCGCCGCCACCTCCCCCTCCACGGTGACGCCGCGCCGCTCGGCCGGGCCGGCGAACTCGGCCAGCTGCTCCGCCAGCAGGGCGGCGAGGTCCACCGGCGCCGAGGGCGGTTCCACCGCGCCGCCCTCCAGCCGCGCCAGGGCGAGCAGCTGGGCCACCAGGTGGGTCATCCGGTCGGCGCCGTGCAGGGCCTTGGCGATGGCCTGGCCGCGCTCGGCCGCGTCGGGGGTGCGCTCGGCCACCTGCAGTTGGGCGCGCAGGGCCGCCAGGGGGGTGCGCAGCTCGTGGGCGGCGTCGCTGGTGAAGCGGCGCTCCCGCGCCAGGGTGCGGGCCATGCGCTCGAACAGTCGATTCATGGACCCCGCCAGGGGACGCAGCTCGTCGGGCAGGTCCGCCTCGGGCAGGGGGTCGAGGTGCTCCGGCGCGCGCGCCTGGACGCTGTCGGCCAGCCGCCGCAGGGGCACCAGGCCCTGGCGCGCCAGCAGGACCAGGGCCAGGGCGAGGAGGGGCAGGCCGAGCAGATAGGGCATGAGATTGCTTAGGGCGACCTGCCTGGCCAGCTCCTCCCGGATGCTCAACTCCTGGGCCGCCAGCACGATGCGCCGGTGGTCGTCGTCGCCTTCGCCGGCAAGGGCGAAGAAGCGCCACGGCCGCCCCGCCACTTCGGCCATGGAGAAGCCCCGGTCGGCCGCCCCCTCGGGCCAGGCCCTTGGCGCGCCCGCCGAATGCAGGGCGAGGCGGGGCGCGCCGCGCCCGTCGTCCCCTTCCTCCCCCGTCTCCCAGACCTGGAACAGGAACTTGCGCTGGTAGGGATGCCAGGCGTGCCCGTCCAGCTCGACCTCGTCGTCGTCGTGGGCGCCTGCGGTCAGGGCCAGCAGCAGCTGGGCGTTCTGCGCCAGCTGGGCATCGAACATCTCGTCCGCCTCGTGCATGGCGCGCCGGTAGCCCGCCCAGCCGGTGACCAGACCGGCCACCAGCACGGCGGCCAGCAGGGTGGCCAGCAGCCGCACCAGCATGGAGCGCGGCCTCACCGCCCCTCCCCTTCCAGCAGGTAGCCGACGCCGCGCACGGTGCGGATCAGGTCACCGCCCAGCTTGCGGCGCAGATGGTGGACGTGCACCTCCACGGCGTTCGACTCCACCCCTTCGCCCCAGCCGTACAGGGCCGACTCCAGCTGGCCGCGCGACAGGATGCGCCCGGCGTTGCGCATGAGCAGCTCCAGGATGGCGTATTCCCGGCCGGTCAGCTCCACTGGCCGGCCGGCTAGGCGCACCCGGCGGCCGGCCGGGTCCAGCTCCACCGCCCCGGCCCGTAGCACCGAACCGAGCTGCCCGCCGGCCCGGCGCGCCAGGGCACGCAGGCGGGCGGCCAGCTCGTCCAGGTCGACCGGCTTGACCAGGTAGTCGTCGGCGCCGCCATCCAGCCCGTCGACCTTGTCGCCCAGCGCGTCGCGGGCGGTGAGGATCAGCACCGGCACGGCGTTGCCGGCGGCACGCAGCCCGCGCAGCAGCCCCATGCCGTCCAGGCGCGGCAGGCCCAGGTCCAGCACCACGGCGGCGTATTCCTCGTTGGCCAGGGCCGTGCGCGCGGCCACCCCGTCGCGCAGCCAATCGACCTGGAAGCCGCAATGGCGCAGCCCGGCCATGAGCCCGTCGCCGAGCAGTTCGTCGTCTTCCACCAGCAGGATGCGCATGACCGATCTCCGTGTTTCAACGCCCATGCTCGCCGAGGCGTCTTAAGCAGCGCTTAAGCGGGACTTAACGGATGCATAAGCTCCGGCCGCCAGGCTGGCATCCGTCCCCCACAGACCGGAGGTTGCCATGAAAAGACCCGTCCTGATTGCCCTGTTGCTGGTTTCACCCGCCCTGCACGCCGAGACGCCCCGGCAGCTGCTCGACACGTTCAGCGCCGAGGCGGCCCGCGCGCAGCCCGGCTTCGCGCCCTCCGCCCAGCGCGGCGCCGCCCTCTACCGAAGCGCGTTCAAGCACTCCCGGGCGATGCCGGCCTGCACCGCCTGTCACACCGACAACCCCGCCGCCCCCGGCCGCCACGCGGTGACCGGAAAGGCCATCGGCGCCCTGGCGCCGCACGCCAACGCCGAGCGCTTCACCGACCCGGCCAAGGTGGCCAAGTGGTTCCACCGCAACTGCACGGAGGTGGTGGGCCGGGAGTGCAGCGCCGCCGAGAAGGCGGACTTCATCCAATTCATGCTCGAAAGGAGCTGACATGAAACACGCCAAGCCCCTGCAGACGCTGGCCTGCTTGACCATGGCGGGAGCGATGATCAACGCCCGGGCCGACCGCCTGCCCCTGCCCGGGGACACGCCGCCCTCCTATCGGGCCGAGTGCGGCGGCTGCCATCTGGCCTTTCCCCCGGCCCTGCTGGCGGCGGCCGACTGGCGCCGGGTAATGGACCGCCTTGGTCGGCACTACGGCACGGACGCCAGCCTGGACGACCCGACCCGCCAGACCCTGCGGACCTTCCTGGAACGCCACGGCAACCCGCGCCTGCGGGCCCCGGCCGACAAGTCCGGCCTGCCGAAGCTCACCGCCACCGCCTGGTTCCGCCACGAGCACGGCGAGGTGCCCGCCCGCCTGTGGCATGACGCGCGGGTGAAGAGCCCGGCCAACTGCATCGCCTGCCATCGCAACGCGGAGGCCGGCAACTATTCCGAGCAAGACCTAGCCCTGCCCGAACTACGCGGAAAGGGGGACTGATCATGGACAGGATCCGCGTCTGGGACCTCCCCACCCGGCTGGGCCACTGGCTGCTGGCCGCCACATTCCTCGTCGCCTGGGTCACTGGCGACAGCGAGACCTGGCGCCTGGTGCACGTCCTGGCCGGCGGCGCCTTCACCGGCATCGTCGCCTTCCGCGTCCTGTGGGGCATCGTCGGCACCCGCCACGCCCGCTTCACCCACTTCGTGCGCGGCCCTGGCGCCGCCCTGGCCTATCTGCGCGGCCTGCTCACCGGCCGCGCACCGCATTTCACCGGCCACAACCCGGCCGGCGCCTACGCCGTCCTGGCCCTGCTATCCTTGGGCCTGCTGGCCGGCGCCAGCGGCTGGCTCGCCTACCAGGAACTCGGCGGCGAGTGGCTGGAGGAACTGCACGAGGGCGTCGTGAATGCCGTCCTCGCCGTGGTGCTGCTGCACCTCGCCGGCGTGGCGCTCGGCAGCCTGGCCCATGGCGAGAACCTGGCGCGCGCCATGGTCACCGGCTGGAAGCGGGGGACGCCTGGCGAGGCCATCTCCGGCAGCCGCTGGCCGGCGGCGCTCCTGCTGTTGCCCTGGGTCGCCCTGGCCGCCTGGTGGATGGCCAGGTAGCCCGGCCGGCATGTTGTGAACCCGGCGCGGCGCGGGTCGCGCTGCGCCAGACGATGAGGACAGCCATGCTCGACACCTTCCAGGAGCTGGTCTGGCAGCTGCACCGCCTGCCCGGCGGAGCGGCGGCCGCTATTCCGGACTTTTTCGCCGCCCTCCTGGCCGGGCCGGAGGAGACGGACAACCAGGGCCTGCCCTACTGGACGCTGCGCGAGGGCGGCCGGCTCCGCCTGACGGGCGATGACGCCGGCGGCTTCCTGCGCCTGACGCACGACGGCGAGACGATCGTGGAGCTGCCCGCCGAGTTGCTCGCCGCGGCCCGCCAGGAGGCGGGCGACCCGTCCAGCCCCTATACCGTCTCCCCCCTGGTGCTGGCCCTGGTCGCCATCGCCGCCGGCCACGTCGACGACCATCGCCAGCTGAAGAAGGCCCTGCCCAGGGTGGACGGCGCGGCCAAGGACCTCATGCTGATGACCGTCTGCCGGCTCTGCGGATGACGAGAGCGGGACCGCCGATCATCCTGTTCGGCGCCTGCGACCGGCACAACCTGGGCGACCTGCTCTTTCCGCACATCGCGCAGGCCTTGCTGGCGCCGCGCCCCTGTCTGATCGCGGGGGTCGCGGAACGCGACCTGACGCCATTCGGCGGCCACCGGGTCGCGGCCCTCGCCCGAGTGTCGGCCGACTGGGGCGACCGCCCCGCCGACCTGATCCACGTCGGCGGCGAGCTGCTCACCTGCGGCCTGTACGAGGCGGCGGTGATGACCCTGCCGCCGGACCAAGCCCCGGCCGCCATCGCCCGATACGATGCCGACGCGATGGGCCGCCAGGCCTGGGCCGAGGCCCTGCTGGGCCTCTGGCAACGGCTGGCCTACCTTGCCCCCAAGGCCCTGTTCCGCCGGCCCGGCCGCTTCATCCACCTGGCCCTGGGTGGCGTCGACCTGCCCCGCCTGCCGGCCGCGATGCGGGCCGAGGTGATCGACCGGCTGCGGGAATCGGATGCCCTCACAGTGCGCGACCGGGTCAGCCAGGCCGCCCTGGCCGAGGCTGGCATTGCGGCCGAACTGGCCCCCGACCCGGCGGTGCTGGTGGCCGAGCTGTTCGGCACGCGCGTCGCCCACCATGCAGGGCGGGGCGAGCCGGCCCGCGTGCGCGAACATTTTCCGCGCGGATATCTGGCCGTGCAGTTCGCCGCCGAGTTCGGCGACGACGCGACGCTGCGCGGGCTCGCGGAGCAGCTCGACCGGATAGCCGCCGACACCGGTCTGGGGCTGGTCCTGTTCCGCGCCGGCGCCGCCCCCTGGCACGACGACCTGGGGGTCTACCGCCGCCTGTTGGGGTTCCTGCGCGGCCCGGACGCCTGGCTGTTCGAGTCCCTGGACCTCTGGGACCTCTGCGCCCTGCTCGCCGGGGCCCGCGCCTATGTCGGCAGCAGCCTGCACGGCCGCATCGTCGCCTCGGCCTACGGGGTGCCCGGCATCAATCTCCTCCGCCCGGTCCAGGCGGGAAGGACAGGCAAGCAGGCCGCCTACCTGGCCACCTGGCACGCCGGCGAGGCCATCGGCGTGGTCCCCATCGCAACCCTGGCGGCCTCGGCAGGGCGGGTCCTCGACCAGCCGATCGACCGGCTGGCGGCCGAAGCCGTGGGACGGGCCCGTGAAGCCCGGCAGCCCTGGTCTGCCCTCGGCCCTCTTCTGGATGCTTCCCCGGCCTGAATTGAGCGAAACCTCGCTGATGCCCCGATGCTGTCGATTACTTTTACATCGCCAGCCGGGAGCGCTGGCCGACATGCACATAACAAATTGATTTGAAGAGGGTATATATAGCTGGCGTATGGCTTGCTTGTATTGTCCGGTACGCTTGACCGAGACAGCGATTTCCCATCATCAGCCATCCTCAGGAGCAAGAAATGAACCGCACCCCCATTCACGCGGCCCTCGCCGCCCTGGCCATCGTGGCCTCCACCAGCGCCCAGGCCGTCCTGCCCCCCTATGCCAGCGCCCAGGCCTTCGTCAACTGGGGGCAACTCAGCATCCAGTACTTCGACCTGGACCTGTCCGACGGCTACTCGCCCGAATTCACCTGGACGTCCCAGACGTCCAATTTCAACGTCGCAACCTGGGTCGGATTCGGTGCCTCCGCCCAGACCCCCTCCGCCGGGCAGTACGCTTTTGGCAGCAACGGTTGGGCGAACGACTGGAGCACGCAGATCACCAACGAGGCCGACACCGACGACGCGACCGCCAACGGCGGGCTGACGAGCATCGGCCAGTCGGTCTATGCCTACGCCCAGCAGGGCGCGCCCGGCTCGGACAACCGCGCCTTCATCCCCTCGGCCCGTTACGGGGAATTCACCCTGGCCCACAAGGGCATGGTCCTCATCACCCTGCCCTGGACCGTCACCACCGAGGATCCCACTGCCCTGGACAGCCTGGACCGCGCCATCGCACGCCTCGACATCGGTGGCTACTACGCCACCAGCGACGGGGTCGGTACCGGATCGGCTCAGAACACCCTGATCTGGGACACTGGCCTGCAGGCCCCCGGCCAGAAGAACGGCACCTTCTCGCTGGCCGTGATCAACCTGAGCAACGCGACGACGGCGAGCGGCTACCTCTCCTCCGCCGTGTCCGCCCAGGCGATCGCCCAGGCGGTGCCCGAGCCCGAGACCTACGCCATGCTGCTGGCCGGCCTCGGCCTGCTCGGCTGGCGGGTAGCGCGGCGCCGAACCTGAGCGACACCCCCGAGCCAGCAATCCTGGTCGCCAAGCCGCCCAAGGGCGGCTTTTTTTAGGCGCATCGCGCTGGACCCGCCAGTGCCTCGGTAGGCCATGGATTTCACCTCCCGACTGGCGATGAGATTGGTTCTTGTTTATTCTGATCTGGAAGGGATCAGGAATGGCCTGACCGCTCGTTTGCGAGGAGGAGTGAACATGAACCAGCCCGTCCGTAAATTCATCGGCACCGCCGCCCTGTCCCTCGCCGCCCTGCCCGCCCAGGCCATCATGGTCTACGGCGACATCATCGATTACACCCTGCTGCCCGGCGACCCCGCTTTCGCCAGCCTGCCCCTGCTCAAATTCACGGGCGATTTCGGCATTTCGGGTTGCAGCGGCTCCCTGCTCTGGTCCCGGCGTCACGTCCTGACCGCCGCCCATTGCGTCACGGATAGCAATGCCGATTTGCAAGGCGACACCGTCACGGTAGGTTTCTTCCCCGGTCAGGACAACATCGTCGGCAAGACCCTGCCCATCAACCGCCAGACCGTGCGTGTGCATCCGGACTGGAAGGGACAGGAAATCCTCGGCGCCGATCTGGCCATCATCGTCCTGGACCAGCCCCTGCCAGGCACGGTGGGCCTGCAGATCGACCGTCACGGCGTCGACGTGTTCGGTGCCTACCCGCCCTGGGTCGAACTCTACGGCTGGGGTTACGTGGGTCAGGGCGACCTGGGACAGGGCAATCCCTATGGCGAATGGGGCGAGCAGTTGCTGTCCGGACGGAACAACTACGACGCCTTGTGGATCGACATTCCCGGCCAACCCTACATGTTCGATTTCGACAACTACGCCGATGCGCAGAACTACATCGGCGAGCCGGGCTGGGTGACCTACCCAGGTCAGCCCCAGCCATCGCTGATCTGGCGCGACGCGAATCTCGACAGCTACGAGGTCAATGGTGAGATCGTCAACGCCTCGAAGGGGGAGGTCTTCGTCGCCGGCGGCGATTCCGGGGGCCCGACCTTCTATCAGTTCGCCGAAGCCCCCTTCATACTCGGGGTCCATTCGTTCTCGCAAGGCACCGACAAGGACATCGATCCGGCTTCCTCGAGGACCTTCGGCGAAATCGGCGCCGACACGCGGGTGGCCTATTACGCCCCCTGGATCGACGGGGTGGTCAACGCCGTGCCGGAACCCGAGACCTGGGCCATGCTGCTGGCCGGCCTCGGCCTGCTCGGCTGGCGGCTGAAGCGCCTCGCCTGAGGCCACTGCCAAGGCATCGGGGGGCAGCCGCCCCCGGACCGCCGGCATGGCTTGCAGGGCCGCCAACAGGCGGCCCTGATCGTTTCTGGCTTGCCTCCGCGCGAAGCAGGCGACGGAGTGCTTACCGTCCATGGCTCCCACTCGGACGCTTGTCGAACTTTTTTACACTCCCGGCACGGGCCCGCGCACCTATCCCATAATATTCATGCGGTTATGTATGACGGCATAGAATTTGCTTGTATTTCAAACAGTTGTCAGCGCGGCACACCGCGCAGCCACCGGTTCTCCGGCGAGGATCTGAAGCGTCTGTCATGCAGACGCCACCCCTCGCCACGACGCGGGAACCGATCTCTCACATAACAACGAGGAGAAGGTCATGACGAAGCCGTTATCGAAGTCTCCGCGTGCCCGCCAGGGTGCGCATCTACTCAAACCCGTGGTCGCCGCCCTGCTGTCGGCCTGTCTCGCCCCGCCCGCGCAGGCTCTCGACTTCGTCTGGCAGGGCGGCACCGGGAACTGGACGGATGCCAACTGGGGGGTGATCGCCGTGCCGCCCTATCCGTCGCAAAGCTCCCATGACGTGATCATCGGCAAGGGCAACGCCGCGGAGGATTCCGTCGTGCATCTGTTCGGCCACATGGCGAGCCTCAACAACCTGACCATCAACGCCGGGGACGCCCTGCAAATGGCCAACCTGGGCCTGCTGCTCGCCTACGGCTCGGTCACCAACAACGGCAGCCTCGGCCTGGACTCGACCGGCGATACCGCGGCCCTCAGCTTCGTCGGCAACGCCACGCTCGGCGGCGACGGCCAGACCGTGATGGGCGACAGCGCGAAGAACGAGATCAGCGGCGTCATCAACAACCGCCTGACCATCGCCGCGGGTCACACCGTGCGCGGCGGCGGACGCATCGGCCACATGAAGATCACCAATCAGGGCACGATCCTCGCCGACCAGCCCGGCGGCATGGCGATCTTCCAGGTCGGCGGCGCGGACGGCTTCCTCAATGCCGGAGGCCTGATCGACATCGCCCACGGTTCCCGCATCGACTTCATGACCACCACCGTGACGGGCGGCACATTGCAGGGTCAGGGCACGGCACGCATCCGCATGGGCACATTGAAGGACATCGCCCTGGCAGGCCAGCTCACCATCGGCAATGGCGACTTTGTTGATATCGCGGGCACGATCACCAACAACGGCGCGCTGAAGCTGGACTCCACGGGGGTGGGCACCTCACTGCGCATCAACGGCAACACCACCCTGACCGGCAGCGGCGAGGTGGTGATGAGCGATCGGCCGCTCGGCAACTTGATCAGTCTGGCCGCCGGCGGAGGCAACACGCGTCTGACCCTGGAACAGACCGTTCGCGGCGCCGGGTCACTGCATGGCTTCAAGATGACAAACCTGGGGAAGATCCTGGCTGACCAGCCCGGCGGCATCCGACTGAGCCTGACCAACGGAACCGACAGCCTGCTTAACGCCGCGGGGGTCATCGAGGTGGCGGACGGGTCCATCATCGACTTCGCTTCCGGCACGGTCTCTGGTGGCCTGCTGCTCGGCCACGACAGCAGCCGGCTGCGCGGCGGCGGAGCCGGCGGCATGCTCAAGGACCTCACCCTGGAAGGCAACTTCACCATCGGCGACGGCGACCAGCTTGCCCTCTCCGGCCTGATCGTGAACAACGGCACGCTCAGGATGGACGACAGCAAGAACTCCGTGAGCCTGTCCATCCTAGGCGCGACCACCCTCTCCGGCGGCGGGCAGACCCTGCTGCGCACGACGCGCAGCGCCGAGTTTGGCAATTTCATCAGACCCTATTCGTTCTCCTCCGGCAGCCTGACCGTCGACGTCGGCCACACCCTCCGCGGCGGCGGCATCATCGCCGTGGATGCCTTCGCCAACCTCGGGACAGTCGTCGCCGACGAGCCGGTGGGCCTGCACTTCGATGCCTTCGCCGCCGGCGAGCGGCTGATCAACCGGGGCACCCTGCGCATCGAGGCGAACAGCGGCGTCACCGTTTACAGGAACACCTATCCCATCCTGCTCGAGCC
>JALOTG010000199.1 GCA_025458005.1 Thiobacillaceae bacterium | reverse complement strand
CCACGTCGTCGCAGATGCCATCGCCGTCGGTGTCGTTACAGGCCCCCGTGGCCCGCTGCAACACCAGCAGGGCGTAGGCCTGCTTGCCATAGTTGTTCCAGTCGCCCGGAGCGGTGTTGCAATTGAAGTAGCCGTCGGTTCCATTGATGGGGGTGGCACCGTCATAGCATTGGTGGCTGATGATCTTGGAGGCGTAGTCGAAGTAGACGCCTGGCTCCTCGCCGGCGTAGACGGGCGCCGGCGCACCACCGAAGGCGGTAGGCTGGGATACCGCGGCGGGATCACGGCGCAGTTGACGAACGGTGCAGGCGGCATAGGCGCCAGTCTTGGGATCCACGCCGGCGGCCGTGCCCAGCAGGCCCATGTCGCCGGGACCGATGTTGCCTGGTGCCAAGACTACGCCGGAGTCCTCGATGAACTCGAAGGCCTTGAAGGAGCTCCACAGGTAGTACCAGTAGGATGAGCTCGCCCAGCTGTTGCCCATGCTGTCCAAGTCCTGCCAGCGGTAGTGGTTGCGCAGCCAGCGCAGGTACTGCTGCACGCCGGTGTCGTTGACGGTGCTGCCGCCCAGGATCTGGATCCAGGTGCCGGACGCGGTCTGCTGCAGGGAAGGCCGGTAGCTGGTGGTGGCGCGATAGCCGTGGCCGCGCTCGAAACTGTCGATGACCCCGCACGACGCGTTGTCCGAGCCGGTGTTGCCATTGTTGGGTGCCGCCGCGCCGTAGGCCTCATAGGAGTTCTTGGCATTGGTCAGGGCGGTGTTGATGCTCGCCAGCAGGGCCTCGTTGCCCGCGGCATAGGCGGGGTTGGAGAACACCGACTTGGCGGCAGCCAGACCCGCGATGCCGAGCTGGGTAGCGGAGGAGTCGCGGTTGCTCAGACTCGCGCCGGGGGGAGTGGAATACAAGAAATAGCCCGAGGCGTCGGTATTGGCCAGCAGGGTGTTGACGAGGTTCTTGATGGCATCCAGCAGGGTGGGATAGTCCGCGCTCTGGGCCGGCATGCCGTTGCTGCCATCGGTGGGCCCGGGACCGCCAGTGAGCAGATAACGGGACAGCCCCATCAGGTAGTTACCGGCGACGTAGGTTTCGTCACTGCCCAGGCTTTCATTGGATTCGTCGATCAGGAACGCGGCCAGGTTGCGCATGCGTTGCTGATCCGTGGGGGTGGCACCGTCATAGCCTTGGGGCGGATCGGCGGGATCGCCGCTCGGGCGCTTCTCCAGGATCGCCAACAGCACAATCCCGCCAACTGCGCCGGGCTGACCACCTTGGCTATCAATAGCGACAGGATTGTTGTAATAGCCTTGGTTGGCCAGCCACTCGATGCCGCGGTCGATGGCGGTGGAGACGTTCTGTTCGAACGTGGTAACTGCCTGCGCGCTGGCGGCGAAGCTCGCCAGGGCGGCACAGCAGAGAAGGTGGAGAGTGTTGCGTTTCATGTATTTCCTCCGATCGAAGAAAGAGGCCGTCGCCCCGGAAATGCCGGACTGCATGCATGCCCTCCCGCCTTTGAAGCGGGGTGGTACCCGCCGCAAACGAACTATTCGCAGGAACCGTGGTCTGCGCCGGTTTGCCGGAAGGCCGCTTGCTTAATCGATAATTAGCAAGTAACGCGCCAACTCCAGAATTTAATTTTTTTACATTTAATTACAATGACTTAACTATCTCACCCAGAAGTGCGTGGATAGCCGGTGTAAAAAAACCCGACATTCCTGCGGGCCAATGCCGAGTAGTGCGGCGCGGTCTTCCCTTCCCGGACAGGGTGCCCGGCCCGCTTCAATCGCCGCGCACGAAGCGCTGGCCGGCCCAGGTCAGCGCGGCGCCCGCCAACCCGGCGGCGAGCCAGGGCGGCGCAACCAGGATGGCGAGCACGATGCCGTCGAGCAGGGCGATGCCGGCCAGCATGGCCGGGATGACGGGAAAGGGCCAGGGCGCGGCGCGGCGGTTCTCGTACCGCGCCGTCAGGCTGACGAGCACCACCCAGGCGAACTGCAGGGCGCCGGCCAGCCAGACCAGGGCGGGCACCTGGCCGGTGAGGGCGAGGGCGACGACGACGAACACCAGCAGGCGGCAGGCGGCCATGATCAGCACGCTGAGGGGGTTGCCCTTGTGGCGCAGGTCGTAGGCGACGATGGCCAGGATGAGCAGCAGGCCCGCCGCCAGGCCGAGGGGATCGGGGGCCAGGGCGAGCAAGCCGAGGCCGGCGGCGAACAGGGCCAGGGTGAGGACGAGGGCGCCGCGCGGCGAGACGCGGCCCGACGGCAGGGGCCGGTCCGGACGGTGGCGGCGGTCGTGCTCGAGGTCGCAGAGGTCGTTGAGGCTCATGCCGGCCAGGTAGAAGCAGGACAGGGCCAGGGCCAGGAGCAGGAAGGGGCCTGCCGGGAAGGCGCCGCTGGCGAGCACGCTGGCGGCCAGCACGTTGGTCCACACCGTCGGCAGGTTGCTGACGCGGCAGAGATCCAGCCAGGCCTTGAGGGCGCGCATGGGGGGCGGTTCAGTCGGCGAACAGGTGGTGCAGCAGCAGGTCGCGCACGTCGGTCGCGGCCAGGGCGTCTGTTTCGATCAGGCGGGGGTCGCTGCTCATCAGCAGGGGGCCCGCCGCCGGGTCGTCGGTGACGCGACCGTGGGAGCCCTTCACCAGGCCGGCGTCCAGGGGCACCACCTGCATGAGGGCGCGGAAGCCCAGCTTCTTCTTCAGCAGGAAGGCGGCGATGTTCAGCTTCGGGAAGGCGAGGGCCGGGTCCAGGAACAACTCGCAGGGGTCGTAGCCGGGCTTGGCGTGGATGTTGACGGTGCGGGCGTAGTCGGGGGCCTTGGCGTCGTCCAGCCACCAGTAGTAGGTGAACCAGGCATCGGACTCCGACACCAGCACCAGTTCGCCGGAGCGTTCGTGGTCCAGGCCGGCTTCCCGCTTGCCATCGGCGTCGAGCACCCGCTCCACGCCGGGCACGGCAGTGAACAGGGCACGCAGCGCCGGCAGGTCGGCCGGGCTCCTGACATAGAGGTGACAGACCTGGTGGTCGGCGACGGCGAAGGCGCGGCTGGCCGCGGGGTCCAGGTATTCCCGGCCCAGGTCTTCCTTGAGCGACAGGAAACCGGCCTGGCGCAGGATGCGGTTGGGATGCAGGGGACGGCTGACCGGGGTGATGCCATATTCGGACAGCACCACCACGCGGCAGCCCCGCTCGCGGAAATGGTCGAGCAGGCGGCCGCAGAGGGCGTCGATCTCGGCCAGGTCGCGGGCGATGTCGCCGTCGGGGCCGAGCTTCTGCAGGCCGTAGTCCAGGTGCGGCAGGTAGACCAGTTGCAGGCCGGGCCGGTATTCGTCCTCGATGGCCATGGCGGCGCGGGCGATCCAGTCGCTGGAGACGATGGAGGTGGCCGGGCCCCAGAACTGGAACAGGGGGAACTGGCCGAATTCCCGGTTGAAGCGCTCACGCAATTGCGGCGGCCGGCTGTAGCAATCCGGCAGCTTGCGGCCGTCGGCGAGATAGAGCGGACGCGGCGTCAGGGTGATGTCGGCGTCGGTGTTCATGGCGTACCACCAGAAGGTGTTGGCCACGACGCAGGCCGGATCGCGGCGGCGGGCCTGGTGCCAGATCTTGTCGCCCTGGATGAGGCTGTTGGACTGCCGCCAGAACAGCACCTCGCCCAGGTCGCGGAAATACCAGCCGTTGCCGACGATGCCGTGCTCGCGCGGCAGCCTGCCGGTGAGGTAGGTGGCCTGCGCGGAGCAGGTCACCGCCGGGGTGACGGTATGGATGGGAACGCTGTCCGGCAGCAGGGCCGACAGGCGGGGGGTGTGGCCCCGGCTGAGCAGGTCGCGAGTGAGGCCGACGACGTTGAGGACGACGGTGCGGTGCATGAGCTCGGGTTCCTTGTCGGTACTACGTTGCGAGGGAAAAGCGTCCTCTCTCCGACCCCTCTCCCGATTGCGGGCGAGGGGCTGCGAGGCGGTCCCGCAGCCAGGCCAGTTCGCGCGCGATGCAGTCGGTCACCGTGTCCAGGCGCAGTTCCGGCGGCAGCACGTCCCAGGTGTAGGTTTCCACCTCGAGCAGCAGGCCGGCGGGCAGCCGGGGCAGGAGGTCGAGGAGGAAGTCCTGGGTGGTGCCGTGGTCCGGCGTGCCGGCGAGGAAGATGGGGACGTGGAAGTGGCAGCGCCACTCCTCACCTGCGTCGGCGCGGGCCAGCGCCTCGCCGAGGTCGGCGTAACGGTCCAGCCTGCCGTCAGCGTTCTTCACCACCACCTGGTGCAGGTAGCAGGGCTCGTCGAAGCGGCGCAGGCGCTCCCTGCCCTCCCCCGCCACCTTCAGGGCCGAGGACACCTGCACCTTGGCGACGGGGATGCCGGCGGCCTGGAGGCGGCGCAGGGAATCGGCCGGGCCTTCGAACTCCACCGCCTGGTGGCAGGCGTCGTAGCAGAGGCCGAGAAAAGGTGTCAATTCTTCCGACAAGGCCAGTTCGGCAAAGAAGCGGCAGGCCTCGTCCGTGGTTTCCAGCAGGCAGCCCGGCTCCGGCTCCAGGGCCAGGAGGATCTTGCTTCCCTGTCGCTCGTGTATTTCGGCCAGGTGGCGCAGCACACTTTCAAGCTGGACGCGGAAGGCCGGCAGGTCATCCCAGCCGACCACGCCCTTGAAGCCCAGGGGCACGCTGGAAATGGAGCCCGCCATGCCATCCGGCAGCCAGCCGGCGAGCAGGTCGGCCAGGCGCATGCTGTAGGCGGCCCGCTCGGGCGAGCGCCAGTCGGGCAGGTAGACGTTCTCCTTGACCCGTCCGCCGTGGAAGGCGCCATAGGGGAAACCGTTGAGGGTGGGCACGAAGCAGTCGTTGGCCCGCAGCCAGTCGGTGAACTCCCGGTTGCCCGCCGCGTCCAGTTCGCGTGCCGCCCGCTCGGCCAGGCGCAGGCCGATGGGAAAGGCGCGATCGGGACTGCAGGCAGCCTTCACCGCCGGCACGTATCGGCGCAGGGCGGCGAACACCTCGCCCCAGCTTTCGCCGGGGTGGATGTTGGTGCAGTAGGTGATCAATTCGCCACGAACTTCGGGCACTGTCCCATGAAGCTCTTGGGATTCTCGTAGAACACCTGGTCGACGGCCGCCTCGGAATGCCCGCGCCGTCGCATCTCGTTGGCGCACTTGAGGATCGACAGCGGGTCGCTGACGCTCCAGTCGCCGGAGGAATTGATGCAGAGGCGCTCCGTGCCGTAGATCTCGACGGCGTCGATGGCCCGCTCCGGACTGCCCTTGGAGTTGGGGTATAGGGTCATGCCGAACCAGAAGCCGCGGTCCTTGATCTCGGCGATGGTGTGCTCCTCGGCGTGGTCGATGAGCACCCGGGAGGGATCCAGGCGGGGCTCGTTGCGGATCATGTCCATGATCATGCGGGTGCCCTTGAGCTTGTCCTCCAGGTGGGGGGTGTGGATCAGCACCAGGTCGTTGCGC
>JALOTG010000198.1 GCA_025458005.1 Thiobacillaceae bacterium | reverse complement strand
CGGCGCATCGCCGTCACCCTGCTGGAGGCGTCCGAGCCGGTGGACAGCGGGCCGATCTGGGCGCAGCGCTGGCTGGAGCTGGCAGGGCACGAGCTGCACGACGAGATCCACGCCCGCCTGTTCGAGGCCGAGCTGGCCCTGATGGACGAGGCCGTGGAAGGGTTCGACCACATCGCGCCGCGCCCCCAGGACGACCGGCCGCCCACCTGGCATCGTCGCCGCGGCCCGGAGGACAGCCGCGTCGATCCGGACCGGACCCTGGCCGAGCAGTTCGATCTGCTGCGCGTCTGCGACCCCGCGCGCTATCCCGCCTTCTTCGACTTCCGCGGCCATCGCTACCTGATCCGCCTGGAGAGAGCCGACCATGACTGAACCCCTGCGCATCGCCCGGCGCGAGATCGGCCGCCACGCGCCGCCCTTCGTCATCGCCGAGATGTCCGGCAACCACAACCAGTCGCTGGACCGCGCCCTGGAGATCGTCGAGGCGGCGGCCCGGGCCGGCGCGCATGCCCTGAAGCTGCAGACCTACACCGCCGACACCATGACCCTGGACCTGGCGGAAGGGGAGTTCTTCATCTCCGACCCGAACTCGCTCTGGAAGGGCAGTTCGCTCCACGAGCTCTACCGCCAGGCCCACACCCCCTGGGAATGGCACCGACCCATCATGCGGCGCGCCCGCGAGCTGGGCATGATCGTCTTCTCGACGCCGTTCGACGAGACGGCGGTGGATTTCCTGGAGACTCTGGAGGTGCCCTGTTACAAGATCGCCTCCTTCGAGAACACCGACCTGCCCCTGATCCGCAAGGCGGCCGCGACCGGCAAGCCGCTCATCGTCTCCACCGGCATGGCCACCCTGGCCGAGCTGGACGACCTGGTGCGGGCGGCGCGCGAGGCGGGCTGCCGGGACCTGGTCCTGCTCAAGTGCACCAGCACCTACCCGGCCACGCCGGAGAACAGCAACCTGCTGACCATCCCTCACCTGCGCGAACTGTTCGACTGCGAGGTGGGACTCTCCGACCACACCCTGGGCATCGGCGCGGCGGTGGCCAGCGTGGCACTGGGCGCCACGGTCATCGAGAAGCACTTCACCCTGCGCCGGGCCGACGGCGGTGTCGACGCCACTTTCTCCATGGAGCCGGAGGAGATGCGTGCCCTGGTGGTGGAGTCGGAACGCGCCTGGCAGGCCCTGGGCCGGGTGCGCTACGGGCCGAGCGAGGCGGAGCGGCAGTCGATGGTGTTCCGCCGCTCGCTCTACGTCGCCGCCGACATGCAGGCGGGGGACGCCCTGAGCCGCGAAAACCTGCGCCTCATCCGCCCCGGCTACGGCCTGGCGCCCAAGTACTTCGAGACGGTGCTGGGCAAGCGCGTCAACCGGGCCGTCAGGCGGGGCACCCCGCTGTCCTGGGACCTGCTGGCCTGAGTGAACAAGGATGAGCGACCACACATGAACGAAGACGCGAAGACGGGCGGGACGGATGCCCAGGAGACCCTGATCCGCTGGAAGACCGACTACTGGAAGGATCCGGCCGTGGTCGAGATCTACAGCCGCCTGATGCGGGAGGACAAGGGCGTCACCCGGCTGAAGAACGCCCTGGAGGTGGGCCTGTGCCGCGAGCACCTCGCCGGCGAGCGCATCCTCGATATCGGCGCGGGCACCGGGCGGGCCTCCCTGCCGCTGGCGCGGGAGGGCTTCCGGGTCACCGCCATCGACAGCTCCCAGGCCATGCTCGACCAGTACCGCGCCGAGGCCGGCGAGACCCCGGTCGAGCTGCGGGTGGGCGACGCGCGGCTACTGGAATTCGCGGACGGCGAGTTCGACACCGCCCTGGGCCTCAACGTGCTGGTGCACTTCCCGAACTGGCGCGACATCCTCGCCGAGTGGCGGCGGGTGGTGCGCGCCGGCGGCCGGCTGGTGTTCGACCTCTATTCCCAGGACCACGTCGACGCGGTGCAGCGCAGCGTCGGCCTGCCGCCGGACTGGAGCCACCGGGACAAGCGCTTCGTCAGCAAGGCTACCGGCGAGGTGGTGGACGGCAGCCTGATGGCCTATCTCAACCGCGTCCGGGCGACGGAACTGGCCGAGGCGGCCGACGCGCTGGGCCTGTCCATCGTGGCGGTGCTCCCCTACGGCGCCGTGATCTCCGGCAGCGACCAGAACCTGTGGCGGCTCAATACCCTGGCCGACCAGCACAGCTGGGAGCGGCTGCTCACCTGGCTCAAGGCCGATGCGCGCCTGTTCGAGTTCGGCCTCTTCCTGGAGCGGGAGGTGGCGGGCCGGCTCGCCACGCCGGCGGCGGACCATTGCATGGTCGTCCTGGAGAACGTCGCCGATCCGGCGCGCAACGCGGCCTGGCTGATGTGGCACCGCGAACTGAGCGCGGCGCTCGCCTGCGGTATCCGCCATGCTGACCTGGCCGCCCTGGTCCCGGCCTTTGACGCCGACTGGAAACAGCGCCTCAACCGGCATCTGGACTGGCCGCGCAACCGGGTCCTGTTCCATCTCCTCTGGTCCTGCTTCTGGGATCACCCCGACAGCCTGACCCTGGAGGACTTCCTCGAGCCACGCCATCTGGAGGCCATGAACCTGTGGCGCCGGCACTGGCAGATGGACCAGGCTACCACCTCGGCCCTGCGCGCCTTCCGGGATGCCCCGGAATTCGCCGGCAGGCTCGAGTACGCCGATATCGACCTGCGCGGCGGGCTGGAATATGAACTGACGCGGGAGGTGTTGACCGAGTACTTCCGGGCGTTCGGATGAATCCCATGGCCAAGAGCGCGATCGTCTCCTTCCTCTGGGGCAAGAACCTGTCCGCCGTGCTCCACTACCTGGAGCGGCGGCCCTGCACCGTGCTGGCCGTCTCGGGCCAGCCGACCGCCCAGGCGCGCGAGCGGATCGAGGCGGCGGGCGGCGAGCTGGTCCTGCTCGACCGCTTCCTCGACGCCGAGCGCCTCGGCGGCATCTCCGCCGCCGCCGAGGCGGCCGGGACCTGGTTCACGGGCGAGCTGAGCCAAACAGGCTGGCGGGAGTTCTGCGCGCGGCGAGGCCTGGAGGCGGATCGTTTCGGCGCGGTACTGGGCCAGCAGCTCAAGCCGCGCCTGGAGGAGCAGATGGTCCTCGTCGAGGTGCTCGACCGCGCCCGTGAGGCCTACGACGTCGAACTGCTGGTGGTGAACGAGGACATCACCCGCTGGAGCTGGACCGCCGCGGCCTGGGCGAAGGCGCGCGGGGTGCCCAGCCTGCACGTCTCGCACGGCACCGGTCTCGCCAACCCCTACACCGTGCACAAGGCCCTGCACGCCGACGCGATGGCGGTGTTCGGCCGGCGCGGTGCGGAGGGCTACGAGGACATCGGCGTCGATCCGGCCCGCCTCAGGGTGACCGGCAACCCGGCCTGGGACCTCTACGCCAACAGCCTGTTCCTGCGCCCCGCCCTCAAGCAGGAGCTGAAGGACCGCTACGGCCTGAAGCCCGCGCCGGTGGTCGTCTTCGGCACCACTTGGGCGGCCTACCTGACGGCGGATGCCGACCAGGCCGTCCACGAGCAGAGCCTGCGCGCCTTCCTGGAGGCCATCCGCCGCCTCAAGGACGCCGGTCGGTCGCTCAACTGCGTTATCAAGGACCGGCCGCCCAATGCCGCCTCCGGCCGGCAGCAGACCGAGCGCATCGCCGCCGAACTGGGCCTGACGGCGGAGGATTACGTCTACGCCACCGACGAGGCGGCGGCCTGGGTGCTGTCGGCGGACATCGTCGTGGCGATCGACTCCAACCTGTCCATCGAGGCCATGCTGGCCGGCGTGCCGAGCGTCAACCTGCTGACCGAGACCGGGCTGCGCATGGGGCCCAGCTTCGACGCCGATGCCGGCATCCTGGAGGTGCCCCAGGAAGAACTGGCGGACACCCTGATCCGCCTGCTCGACGACGACGCCTGGCGCGCCCGCCTGGCCTGGCAAATGAAGAAGAGCGCCCCGCGCTACAACGCCGGCCTGGACGGCAAGGCGACGGAGCGGGTCGCCCAGCTGATGCTGGAGATGGCGCGCAAGCCCCGGACGGCCGAGGCGTCCGGCCGCAAGGTCCATCCCTGGCACAGCCTGGGCGGCACCGCCGGCGAGCGCGAGGCGCACGAGGTCTACATGGACAACCCGCGCCGCGAGGTGGTGGCGATGTTCGAGCGCCCCCCCCGGCGGGTGCTGGAGATCGGTTGCTCGACCGGCGCCACCGGCCAGCTGATCAAGGAGCTCTACCCGTCGGCCTACGTGTTCGGCATCGAGCTGAGCGAGGCCGCCGCCCGGCAAGCCGCCAGCCGCATCGACCGCGTCATCACGCGCAAGTTCGAGGAAGCCGACCTGCCGGCCGAGGGCATCATGCCGGGCAGCATCGACACGGTGATCGTCGCCGACGTGCTGGAGCACATGTACGACCCCTGGTCGGTGCTGGCGCGGCTGCGCCCGTACCTGACGCCGGACGCCCAGGTGGTGGCCAGCATCCCCAACATCCGCAACCTCTGGCTGATGAACGAGCTGGCGCACGGGCGTTTCAGCTACGACCTGATCGGCCTGCTCGACATCACCCACATCCGCTTCTTCACCCTGCACGAGATCGGCAAGCTGTTCGAGGAGACCGGCTACCGCGTCGGCAGGATCGTGCGCAACCTCGACCCGCGCCTGGCCAGGCTGGAGTTCAAGGACGAGATGCGCAGCATCGAGACCGAGAAGCTCGTGCTCAAGGATGTCAGCCGGCAGGAGTTCGAGGAGCTGCAGACCCTGCAGTTCGTCGTGCTCGCGACCCCCGCCGACACCGTGCCCGCCGCCGAGCCCGTTCCCGTCCGGGCGGGAACGGCGGGGCACAGGCGCCTGGTGGTCTATTCCCTGGAGCACCCGGCCGCAGCCTGTGCCCAGATCCGCCTGCTGCGGCCCTTCGCCCTGCTGGCGGATGAGTGGGAGATCGTCTGGGCGGTGCGCGAGACGGGAGAGGGCGCGGCCTGGGATGGCGGGCCGATCGCCGACGCCGACCTGATCCTGCTGCACCGCATCTTCCCCAGTCCGAACTCGGAAAGGCTGATCGAGGCGGTGTTCCACTCCGGCAAGCCGGTCATCTACGAGACCGACGACCTGCTCACCGAGCTGCCCGAGAGCAACATGCATTACCAGGAGTGGGGCATGCTGAGGCCCTACCTCGAGGACGCCATCCGCCGGGCGCACGCCGTCGTGGTGTCCACCGAGGCGCTCGGCGAAGCCCTGCGCCCCCTCAACGCGGCGGTCCACGTGCTGCCCAACCTGGTCGACTTCGAGCTGTTCCATCGCACCATCCCGCCGGTCGGGGCGGTCACCACCCTCGGCGTGGTCGGTACCTCGACGCGCTCGGCCGATTTCGACCTGATCGAACGTCCCCTGCGCGACATCCTCGACCGCTTCGGCAAGCAGGTGCGGGTGAAATTTCTCGGCGACCTGCCGCCCGGCTGGGAGCGGCTGCCCAACGTCGTTCACGTGCCCTTCGCGGCCGGCTACGAGGACTACGCCGG
>JALOTG010000327.1 GCA_025458005.1 Thiobacillaceae bacterium | reverse complement strand
AGAAACACGCAGCCCTGCCGCTCGTCGATGCCGAGCACGGTCGAGAGCACGAAGTCCTTGCCGTTCTCGGCGTACAGGGCCACCAGGGTCTTGCCGTTCATCACCTCGGCCAGATAACGCTGGATGTCGCGCAAATGGCTGACCAGGTAGCGGCCGCGATCCTCCGAGGAAACGAGTTCGATCTTCATGGCCGGGAATTGTAATGGAGGGTGGGCTAGACTTTAGTTATAAAGAGACCTTGAAAAGGGTCGGTTGCAAGGCAATTCAAGCAGGTGTTTGCTCACGCCGATAGTGGTGGTGAATTGTTGCCAAGTAGATGCCCTGAATGCGAAGAGCGTTGGCGGTATCGGCGGCGGACAGACGTAAAGGGGGTTGAGTGGGATTATTCGAGAAATTGCGCTTGGGCAGCCGGCAATGGGCCAAGACCATAGTCGAGGTGCAACAGGCGCGCTTGAAGAACGCGGGAGTCGTGGGTCCGCAAAGCAGTTTCGTGACCGATGCCGCCAGCGAGCACATCCGCAGGGATGCCTTCAAGATTCGTCTGGCGCATGACGAGGAGAGGGCGCGGGATGCGCGCTTCCTGGTGGAAAAGCGCTATGGCGAAAAGGGTTATGCCACCGCCGGGACCAATGGGCATCCCGCAAGCCCGGAACGCATCACCCTGGCCACCTACAAGGACGAGGAAGTGGTGGGTACACTGTCCGTGGGCTTCGACACGGGGTCCGGCCTGTTCGCGGACGAGTTGTACAAGGCGGAGGTCGATGCATATCGGGACAGACCAGGCAGCCTGGTCTGCGAGTTCACCAAGCTGGCCATCGATTCCAGGCGCGCCTCCAAGCGCATGATGGCCGGGCTGTTTCATATCGCCTACCTGTATGCCCATCGCATCTGGGGCTACACCGACATCCTCATCGAGGTGAACCCCAGTCATGTCAGTTTTTACGAGAACATGCTGGGCTTCGAGGTTTGCGGCCCCGAGCGCATGTGTACCCGAGTCGGCGCCCCAGCGGTGTTGCTCCGCCTGGACGCCTTCCACGCCGAGCGCATGATCCGCCAATTCGGCGGGCGGGCCGGTCAAAACAGGCAGGAAAAGACTCTGTATCCCTACTTCCTCGCGCCCGAGGAAGAGGAAAGCATCATCAAGCGGCTAGGGAATTCGTGAACGCGCCCGCCCAGTGCCGGAGGACGTTTTTTGACCGCGTTTGACTACGCGCAGGCCTTTTCCCGCAACATCGGCTGGGTGACGGAAGCCGAGCAGGCGCGCCTGCTCGGCAAGCGGGTGGCTATCGCCGGCATGGGCGGAGTGGGCGGTTTTCACCTCCTCACCCTCGCCCGACTGGGTGTCGGTCAATTCAACATCGCCGACCTGGACACCTTCGAACTGGCCAATTTCAACCGCCAGGCCGGGGCCGGCATGGCCGCCATCGACCGGGCCAAGGTGGAGGTCCTGGCCGAACAGGCGCGCCAGATCAATCCCGAACTCGAGCTGCGCGTGTTCCCGCAAGGCGTGCAGGGCGACGGCATTCCCGCCATCACCGTCGCCCCCCTGGGCATGAGCGCCGCGCTGGTGAACTTCCTGCCGGGTGGCATGAGCTTCGCGGACTATTTCCAGTGGGGGGACCGGCCGGAACTGGAAAAGGCCGTCCGCTTTCTCGTCGGCCTCGCGCCCAACGCCCTGCATCGCCACTACCTGGCGGATCGCTCGCGGGTGAATCTGGCCGAACGGCGCGGCCCCTCCACCGTCATGGCCTGCTCCCTGTGCGCCGGGGTGGCGGGCTGCGAGGCGCTGAAGATCCTGCTCGGCCGCGGGCGCGTGCTCGCCGCGCCGCACGCGGTGCAGTTTGATGCCTACCGCAACAAGCTTGGTCACACCTGGCGACCGGGCGGCAACCGGCACCCGCTCAACCGTCTGGCCATCGCCGTGGCCGGCAAAATGCTCGGAATCACGGACAACACCGTCCGTCCATGATGTAATCCGTCCGACCCCGCCTATACGAAGGGATTGCGCATGACGCTGGGATTGAGGGAGGCCTTCAACGAATTTTTCGAGCTGATCCATGCCGACACCGAGGAGCTGCGCCATCAGGTCTATCAATTGCGCTATCAGGTGTATGTCCTGGAGACCGGATTCGAACCCTCGGATCGCTGCATCTGCCAGGACTTCCCCGGCAATGGCCGCATCTGGATGGAAAAGGACGAATTCGACGCGCGTTCCGACCACTATCTGGTGCGCCACCGGCGCACCGGCGTCTACGCCGCCACCACCCGGCTGATCCTGCCTGATCGCCGTTCGCCGCAGGCAATCTACCCGATCGAGAGCCATTGCAAACTGGAACAGCCGGTGACCGACACCGCCTTGCGCATGCGCCTGGGCGAGATTTCCCGCTTCGCGGTGTCCAAGGTGTTCAAGCGGCGGATCGGCGAAGCCGGCACCCTGGCGGGTGTCGCCGAAGACGTGGAGATCTATTTCGAGGAGGACGAGCGCCGCGTCCTCAACCACATTTCCCTGGGCCTGATGGCGGCGATTTTGGGCATGGCGCACGAGCACGGCATCAGCCACTGCTATGCCGTCATGGAACCTGCCCTGCTGCGCCTGCTCTCCCGCTTCGGCGTGCTCTATGACCGCATCGGCCCGGACGTCAACTACCACGGCCTGCGCGTACCCTGCCTGATCCCCCTGGCGGAGGCCGCCGAAAATATTCATCTGGTCGCCCCCCCGGTATGGGAGTTGATCACCAATGCGGGGGAATGGCAGGGACGTTCGTCCGCGCGGGCTGGATAAGCCCTGCGGGGC
>JALOTG010000197.1 GCA_025458005.1 Thiobacillaceae bacterium | reverse complement strand
ACGCGGTCGATGTCGAGACCCCGCGACCGGAACTCGCCCAGCATCCAGTCGGTGAGGCGCTGGAAGTCGGCCTCGCCGTAGTAGCCGCGGCCAATGCCGGCCTGGTTGGTGATGACCACCAAGCGGAAGCCCAGGCATCTGGCTGACGCGCACAGCTCGAAGATGCCGGGTAGGAACTCGAAATCCTCGATGCGGTGAACGTAGTTCTTCTCGACGTTGATGACGCCGTCGCGGTCCAGGAACAGGGCCTTGCCGGGGGTGCTGCGGGCTGGCGAGTCAGGCATGCGAGAACAGTCGCTGGGCGCGCGCGTAGTCCTCGGGGATGCCGATGTCGATGAAGCGTCCCTCGGCCAGGAAGGCGGTTGGGCGGATCTCGCCCACCCGTGGGACCAGCAGCTGCTGTTCGAAGGAGAAGGCCTGGCCGGCGGGGATGCGCGCGATGACCTCGGCGCCGAGCAGATAGGTGCCGGCATTGATGACGCCGGGCCCCGCGCGGCCCTTCTCCAGGAAGGCGTGGATCACGCCGTCCTCCAGTTCCAGGGCGCCGTAGCGGCTGACGTCGTCGACGTGGCAGACTGCCACGCTCATGCTAGTCCGGGCCCGCTCGTGCGCCTCCAGCATGGCCCGGTAGTCGAGCTCCAAGTAGGTGTCGCCGTTCAGCACGCAGACCGGGTACTCATAGACCTGCTCGGCCGCCAGCCGGATGGCGCCGCCGGTGCCCAATGGGGTGTCCTCCACCGAGTATTGCAGAGCCATGTCACGATAGCGCTCGCCGAAATACGCCCGGATCGGCTCGTGACGATAGCCCACCGCCAGCACGGCGCGCTCGCAGCCCGCCTCACCCAGGCGATCTAGCACCCAGGCCAGGAACGGCCGCCCGGCCACCGGCGCCATGGGCTTGGGCAGGTCCGGCACTGCGGCGCGCAGGCGAGTGCCCAGGCCGCCGGCCAGGACGATGGCCTGCATCAGGAGCCCTTCGGGAACAACGCCCGCTCGATCAACCAGCAGATGGTGTGGCCGATGCTGATGTGGCCCTCCTGGATGCGTGGCGTGGCGTCCGACGGCGTACGCAGGCAGTGGTCGCACAGGGCCGGCATCTCGCCGCCGCCGCGGCCGGTCAGCCCGACGGTAATGAGGCCCCTGTCGCGCGCCACGCGCAGGGCCCTGAGGATGTTCGGCGAGCGTCCCGAGGTGGAGATGCCGATGAACACGTCGCCGGCGTTGCCCACCGCCTCGATCTGGCGCGCGAACAGCTGCTCGTAGCCGTAGTCGTTGCCGATGGCGGTGAGCACCGAGGTGTCGGTGGACAGCGAGAAGGCGGGCAGGCCCGGGCGGTCGTAGTTGAACCGGCTGACCAGCTCGCCCGCCAGGTGCTGGGCGTCAGCCGCGCTGCCGCCGTTGCCGGCGAACAGGATCTTGTTGCCGCGGCGCAGGGCCGCGATGCAGGCGGCAGCCACGCTCGCCATGGCGGCGTGCAGCGCCGCGTCCTCACTCATCGTCCGCAGGTTGTCGGCCGTCTCGCGCAGCTGTGCCGCGATGGCCCCGCTCAGTAAATCTTCCATCCTTGCGTCCCGATCTCCGTGAAATGACAGTTGTAGATCTGGCCCTGGGTGGTGGACAGCGCCCGGATCACGTCCATGCGCCGCACCGGGTCCACCAGCAGCATCATGAAGCCGCCGCCGCCGGCACCGGAGATCTTGCCGGCGCGCATGCCCGCCTGGCGGGCCAGCTCGTAGCTTTCCTCGATCTGCGGGTTGGAGATGCTCTTGGCCATGCGCTTCTTGGCCTCCCAGCCGGCGTTCATGGACTGCACCAGGCCCTCGAAGTCGCCCTTGAGCAGGTTCTCCTTCATGGCGATGGCCTCCTGCTTGAGCTCGTGCATGGCCTCGATGGCGCCGCTGTCGTGGGCCTTCACGTTGCGCGACTGCTCGTCGATGATGCGGGCGGAATCCCGCGACACGCCGCCGAAGTAGAGCAGCAGCGAGGCCTCCAGCTCGGAGATGATCCAGTTCTTGATCCTGAGCGGGTTCACCACCACCCGCTCCTGCGGGTGGAACTCCATGAAGTTGAAGCCGCCGAAGGTGGCCGCGTATTGATCCTGGCGGCCGCCGGAGAGCCCCACGTCCCGGCGCTCGATGTCGTAGGCGAGCCGGGCGATGTCGTATTCCCCCAGGGGCAGGTTGAGCCATTCCACGAAGGCCTTGATCATCGACACCACCAGGGTGGACGACGAGCCCAGGCCGGAGCCGGGTGGCGCGTCGGTGTGAGTGGTCATGGTCAGGGGCAGGGGGCGACCGCCGTTGAATTCCCGGACGACGCGGTTGTAGACCCCCTTGTGCAGGTCCAGCCGCCCGTCCAGGGGGACCTCGGCGACGGTCTCGCCCTGCCAGGCCTCCTGCTTGTCGGCGGCGACGAACTTCAGGCCCTCGGCCTCGGCGTGGGGCTCGATGACGGTGTAGGCGTACTTGTCGATGGTGGCGTTCAGCACCAGGCCGCCGTACAGGTCGCAATAGGGCGACACGTCGGTGCCGCCGCCCGCCAGCCCCAGGCGGAGGGGCGCGCGTGCTCGGATGATCATCGTCGTGCCTCGTTCACATTCATTGCCTCAAACCTCATTTATTCCTTGACTGGGGAAAACCACCCGCACTGTGGGCTGTACGCCTCGCAAAGGTGTTCACTGCCTGTCAGCGCCATGTCGCCTGATCCAGCAGTTGACGATAGAGGTCTTCGTAACGGTCGGTGATGGTCTGGATCGAGTAGCGCGCCCGCGCCAGTTCGCGCGCCTTCAAGCCCATGCGCCCCCCCTCGGGCGACAGGCAGGATCTGACCGCCTCGGCCATCTGGTCCACGTCGCCATGCGCATAGGTATATCCGGTCTCTCCGTTCAAGATCAGTTCGCGGCTGCCGCTTGCCCGCGCCGCCACGCAAGGCAGGCCGCAGGCCATGGCCTCCAGCACGACGTTGGGCAGGCCTTCCTTGAGGGAGGGCAGGATCAGGGCGTCCGCGCACTGATAGTACTGCCGGATATCGGTCGTGAAATCGCACAACTTGAATCGGTCGGGGTGTGCACGGCCGAGCGTTGCCAGATGTCCGCGCAGGATGCCGTCCGGGTCCTCGCGGCTTTGCGGGCCGACCGCCAGCAGCAGGCCCCGGGTGCCAAAGGCCGCGTGTGCCACCCACTGTTCGGCGAGCCACTCGATGTTCTTGCGTTGATCCAGGACCCCCACGTACAGCATGACGGGCTGATCCACAGGCAGTCCCAGTCGGGTGCGCAGTGACTGGCGCTGATCGGGGGAGCAGGGGTGGAAGCGTTCGGTATCGACGCCATTGGGCAAGTGGTGGATCTTTTCCCGGGCGAGACCGCCGGCATGGAACTCC
Source organism: Thiobacillaceae bacterium (assembly GCA_025458005.1). Classification (GTDB taxonomy): domain Bacteria; phylum Pseudomonadota; class Gammaproteobacteria; order Burkholderiales; family Thiobacillaceae; genus JALOTG01. Next base: position 2,187 of record JALOTG010000197.1, on the reverse strand, counting down.
TGTACCAGGTCCTGGCTGATGGCGACATAGGCATCGATGCGGCGCAGCATCAGGCGGTGCAGCCAGCCGATCACCGGCCGGTCGAGGTCCTGCAGATCATCGTTGGCCAGGCTGGCCTTGACCAGGGTCTTGAGGCCCGTCATCCGGCCCAGCGGGCCGATGAAGGCGTGGGTGTAATAGGCGCCGTGGCTGTGCAGGATGTCGAAGTCGTGGCGGCGTCGCCAGACGTGGCGCGCCAGGTCGAACCACAGGCGGAATTCCCGGTGCTTGCGCCAGCGCCCGGTCTCCAGGCGCCAGACCGGGAAGCCCTCTACCTCGCCGGTCCGGTCCAGACCGGGCCAGCGGTTGGTGACGAACTCAACGTGATGGCCGCGCAGGCGCAGTTCACGGGCCAGCGTGAGGGCCTGCAGGGCGGCACCGCTGTACTCCGGATCGAAGTAGGCGGTGTACATCAGGACCCTGATGGGGCGCCTGTTCGGGCGGGATGCGATGCTCATGCCCCTGCGAGTGTCCGATCGGTCCAGGTGTGTGACGGTTTCGGTTCTTCGGGACAAACGCAAGTGCGGCAGGGTGCGACAGATCCGGCCGGATGTCCCGTGGATGGTCTTGAAAATTGCTCAAGCGTAGTCGAAAAGTCCACTGGCCGCATCTTCTCCGTCTCAATCGGGATGCGCTTCCAGCCATGCCGCCAGCACCGCCAGCGCCCAGACCCGGAACACCAGCCGATGCTCGCCCGCCATGAAGCGCCTGGCATAGTCCTCCACCCGCTCGGGGGCAAGCAATCCAAGACCATCCCATGAATCCCTGGCCAGATAACGGCGCACCAGAAGGAAATCTTCAGCCTGCAGGAACTCCAGCAGGGGGAAGTCGAAACCATGCTTCGGGACATCCCAGATTTCCCGCGGCACATGACGCGCCAGCAGAGCGCGCAGCAGCCGTTTGGCCTCGTCCGGCCGTTGGCGGTAGTCCAGCGGCAGGGCGCGGACATACTCATCCACCGACCGGTCCCAGTAGGGATAGCGAACCGTCAGGCCGGTAATGGATGCCGCATGGCGCAGACGGTCACAGGTGAGGGCATCCATCAGGGCGCTGTAGCGTTCGATATGGGCGCGGCGCGGGAATCGGGCGAAGGTCCGGTAGAACAGCGTGTGCTCGAAGCTGACCGGCTCGCCGCACAGGGATTCGACCTCCGGACGGGTGAAGCCATGCCAGCGCAGCGCCAGCTCGGCGGGATGCTCGAAGTCAAAGATCGGCGCATAGCCCGCCAGCCGGGGGAGTCGCCTCAGGGCACCGAGGATCGTCCGGCGCAACCCGGGCGGCAGCCCGGCGGCATATTCGAAGGCGACCCGCACATGCCGTGGCGGCACGGCGCCGAAAATTTCATCGGCGCCGCTGCCGTCCAGCGCCAGGTCGTAATGATCCCGGCAATGCCCGAAGGCCAGCAGGGTGGGCGGGAGGGCCGGGTCGGCCATGGGCTGCTCGGCACCGCGGGCGAAGGCCTCGAAGGCCCGCACATAGTCCTGGCGGGCAAAGCGCAGCACCTCGTGCCGGATGCCGAGGTGCCGGGCCACCGCCTGGGCGATGGGCGTCTCGTCCAGGCGCGGATGGTCGAACCCGACGGTGACGGCGGTGAGTTCCGGACTGACGCGGGCGGCCATGGCGCAGAGCAGGGAGGAGTCCACGCCGCCGCTGAGGAAGGCGGCGGGCTTGGCCGCATCCGCCAGCCGAGCCGCGATGCTCTGCCGCAGCAGTGCTTCCAGGGCATCCGCGGCCTCTGCGTAGCTCGGTACGATGCCAGGTGCGGGCTGGGCGATCACCGGGCGCGCGATGCGGATGCCCGCCGCCGACCAGGTGAGCAACTGCCCCGCCTCGATCGCCTGGATGCCCTCGAAGAGGGTGTTGGGCGCGGCGATCTCCAGCAGGCGCAGGTATTCATGGATGGCGCGTCGATCCAGCCGCCGTTCCACTCCCGGCAGGCGGAACAGCGTGTCGAGGCGGGTGGCGAAGGCGATGCGCCCCGGGGCCTGGGCACTGAAATAGAGATTTCTCGCGCCGGAACCGTCGCGGTAGAGGTGCAGGCGGTCGCCATCGCGGAGGGCGAGGACGAATTGGCCCTCCAGATGGGATACACATCCCACCGACCAGCGCTCGAAGGCGGTCAGCAGAAGCCGGCCCAAGGAGGCGTCG
>JALOTG010000196.1 GCA_025458005.1 Thiobacillaceae bacterium | reverse complement strand
GCCGAGGCCAATGCCGCCTATCACAAGACGCGCTGGCTGATGCTGTTGCTGGGACTCGCGGCGGCGGCCGTGGCGGCCCTGGTGGCGGCGGCGGTGATCCGGCGCACCGCCCGGCTGGCCGCGGAGACGGACCGCCAGCGCACCAAGTTCCAGACTCTGTTCGAGACCAACACCGACGGCATCGTGATCCTCAACGACCAGGGCTTCACCGAGTGCAACCCGGCCACCCTGGACATGTTCCGCATGAACACGGCGGAGGAGTTCCTCGCCGCCCAGCCGGCGGACCTGGGCGCGCCGCTGCAGCCCGACGGCCTGTCCGCCCGCGACACCGCCGAGAAGTACATCCACCGCGCCATCGTCAGCGGCCACGCCTTCTTCCGCTGGGAGGGGCGCCGCCAGGACGGCAGCCAGTTCCCCGCCGAGATCGCCCTGCACGCCATGAAGCTGGACGGCAAGACCTATCTGCAGGCCATCCTGCATGACATCACCGCCCGGCAGGAGGCGGAGGCGGCCCTGCAGAAGGCCCACGACGCGGCGGTGGCCACCAACGAGCTGAAGTCCCAGTTCCTGGCCAACGTGAGCCACGAAATCCGCACGCCGATGAACGGCATCATCGGCATGACCCGCCTGCTGCTCGACTCGGCCCTGGACCCGCGCCAGCGGGAATACGCCGAGGCGGTGTCGCGCTCGGCGGAGTCCCTGCTGGTCATCATCAACGACCTGCTGGACTTCTCCAAAATCGAGGCCGGGAGATTGAGCGTGGAGGAGATCCCGTTCAGCGCCGCCACCCTGTTCAAGGAGGTCCTCGACCTCAATCGCCCGCGCGCCGGGGCCAAGGGCATCGACCTGTGCCTGGAGCAAGCCGGCGAGCTGCCCGCCTGGCTGCTGGGAGACCCCCTCAGGCTGCGCCAGATCCTGCTCAACCTGCTCGACAACGCCATCAAGTTCACCGAGCGGGGGCACATCACCCTGGCGGTGGCGCCCATCAGCCTGGGCGATCTGCCGGGCTGGCGCCTCACGGTGCGGGACACGGGCATCGGCATCCCGGCCGAGGCCCAGGCACACATCTTCGACGCCTTCGCCCAGGCCGACGGCTCCACCAGCCGCCGCTACGGCGGCACCGGCCTGGGACTCGCCATCTGCCGGCAGCTGGCGGAGCTGATGGGCGGACGCCTGAGCGTGGAGAGCCTGCCCAATCTGGGCAGCGCCTTCCATCTCGACCTGCCCCTCGCCGCCGCCGAGGCCCCGCCTGAGGAGATCGCCACGCCCGGCGCCCTGCCCCGCTTCCGCGGCGCGCGGGTACTGGTGGCGGAGGACAACCCGGTCAACCAGAAGCTGATCCGCTTCATGCTGGAAAACCTGGGTCTGGAGGTAGCGCTGGCCGAGGATGGACGTGTCGCGGACGAAATGGCGCGCCGGGGTGGCCTGGATCTGGTCCTCATGGACTGCCAGATGCCCGAGTGGGACGGCCTGATGGCTACCCGCGCCATCCGCGAGTGGGAAGCGCGGCAGGGCGCGCCGCGACTGCCCATCGTCGCCCTGACCGCCAACGCCATGCCCGGCTTCGCGGAGACCTGCCGGCAGGCGGGCATGGACGGCTACCTCGTCAAGCCCCTGCGCGAGGGCGAACTGGCTCGTGTCCTGCTCGAATGGCTGCCCGGCGAGGCGGTGGAGGCCGCCGGGGTGGAAACCGACCAGGCACCGCCCGCCGAGGCGGCCGCGTCGGCCGGTTCGTTCGACCTGGAGAAGCTGCGCCACACCTGCCGCGGCGACGCCGCCCAGGTCCGGGAGATGCTGGAGCTGTTCATCCAGAGCAGCGGCGAGCTGCTCGACCTGCTCAGCCGCGCCGTCGCCGACCGGGATGGCGATCAGGCCGCCCGCCAGGCCCACCAGATCAAGGGCGCGGCCGCCTACGTCGGGGCCGCGCAGATGACCGAGGCGGCGCGGCGCGCCGAGCAGGCCGGCAAGCAACGCGACTGGGGCCACCTGGAGGCCGGCGCGGCCGATCTGGAGGCCGCCTTCCTGCGGGTACGCGCGGAGATGGAACGGATCCTGACTAACGATCCGGAAGCCGCCCGGGCGGGGCCGTCGCGGCCATGACCGGTTAGAATAGGCCGTTCCCGCCCACACACATCGCGAAGCCATGCTTGACATCCAACTCCTGCGCAAAGACCTCAACGGCGTCTCCGCCCAGCTCGCCCGACGCGGCGTGCAATTCGACACCTTCAGGTTCGAGTCCCTGGAGGCGGAGCGCAAGGACATCCAGACCCGCACCCAGGACCTGCAATCCCAGCGCAACGCCCTGTCCAGGCAGATCGGCATCGCCAAGGGCAAGGGCGAGGACGCCTCGGAGGCGATGGCCCAGGTGGTGGGCATCAACGATCAACTCAAGGTGATGGAGGAGCGCCTGGGCGACATCCAGGACGAGCTGTCGGACATCCTCCTGACCCTGCCCAACATTCCCCACGAGAGCGTGCCCGAGGGCAAGGGGGAGGCGGACAACGCGGAGATCCGCCGCGTCGGCGTGCCGCGTCACTTCGATTTCCAGGTCAAGGACCACGTCGATATCGGCGAGGGCCTGGACCTGCTCGACCTGGCCACCGCCGCCAAGCTGGCCAGCAGCCGCTTCGCCCTGATGCGCGGCGACCTGGCGCGGCTGCACCGGGCACTCACCCAGTTCATGCTCGACACCCACACCCGCGAGCACGGCTACGAGGAGGTCTACGTCCCCTATCTGGTCAACGCCGATTCCATGCGCGGCACCGGCCAGCTGCCCAAGTTCGAGGAAGACCTGTTCAAGCTGTCCAACGGCATGTACCTGATCCCCACCGCCGAGGTGCCGGTGACCAACATCGTGCGCGACGAGATCGTCGCCGGCGAGAACCTGCCCATCAAGCTGGTCGCCCACACCCCCTGCTTCCGCTCCGAGGCCGGCTCCTACGGCAAGGACACGCGCGGCATGATCCGCCAGCATCAGTTCGACAAGGTGGAGATGGTGCAATTCGTGCGCCCGGAGGACTCCTACGATGCACTGGAGACCCTCACCGGCCACGCCGAGGCGATCCTCAGGAAGCTCGACCTGCCCTACCGGGTGGTGTCGCTGTGCACCGGCGACCTGGGCTTCTCCTCGGCCAAGACCTACGACCTGGAGGTGTGGCTGCCAGGCCAGAACACCTATCGGGAGATCTCCTCCTGCTCCAACTTCGAGGCCTTCCAGGCGCGCCGCATGCAGGCCCGCTTCCGCCGCGACCAGGGCAAGCCCGAGCTGCTGCACACCCTGAACGGCTCCGGCCTGGCCGTGGGCCGCGCCCTGGTGGCGGTGCTGGAAAACTATCAGAACGCCGACGGCAGCGTGACCATCCCGGAAGTGCTGCGGCCCTACATGGGCGGCATGAGCATGCTCAACCACGGACATTGAGCCCGGATCGTCGCTTGGGACATCGACACCAGAAGATCAAGGGTTGCCAGGTCGGGCTTGAGGCCCACAAATCCGGCTGAAGCGCGGCAGTCCCATGCCGCGCGAACCTTGCCGGGTATCACGGCGCGAGGATGGTGCCGGCGCCGAGTGGCGTGTCGGACGTCACGCCAAAGCCGATCCTGTCCCGATAGGGCCTCTCGTAGCGGGCCAGGATGTCGTAATAGATGCGCACGTTCTCCGCGAAGGCCCGCGCCTCGCCGCCGCGAGCGTAGCCATACCTCAGCTGGCTGGCATAGCGCGACCTCGCGATGAGGGGCAGCACGTCCTTCATGTCCTTCCAGGCATCCGGGTCGCGGCCCAGCTTCCTGGCCAGACGGCGCGCGTCCTCCAGATGGCCGGGCCCGATGTTGTAGGCCGCCAGCGCCAGCCAGGTGCGGTCCGGGTCGGGAATGCCCTCGGCCAACCCCTCCTTGAGCATCCTCAGATAGCGGGCCCCGCCGAGGATGCTCTCCTCGGGATCCAGGCGATTCTTAACGCCGAGCCGGTCGGCGGTGTCCGAGGTCAGCATCATGATGCCGCGCACCCCGGTGGGCGACACCGCGCTGGCGTCCCATTGCGATTCCTGGTAGGCCACCGCCGCCAGCAGCCGCCAGTCCAGGCCGCTGAGCAGCTGGCCGCGGAAGAAGTAGACCTTCAGTTCCGGCAGCTCGGTGCCGCGCTTGTTGAGGATGCCCAGCACGTCCGCCTCCGCCAGGCGCTGGATATGGCCGAAATGCCGCTCGCGCAGGGTCTCCAGGAAGCCCGACTGCTCCATCTCCTGGAAGAACCGCCCCACCTCCTCCAGCAAGCGGCTCTCGCCCCGCTTGGGGAAGGCCCAGGCGACGCGGCGGTCGCGCCCCAGGTCGATGCTCTTCTGCAGTCCGGGCAGAAAGTTGCGCGCGACCCGGAAGCCCGTCTCGTCCGAGACGGTGCAATCCACCAGCCCCGCCGCCACGCGCTCGAGCAGGTCATCCTCGGAGACCGTCTCCACCTCCTCCCAGCTGATGCCCGGATGCTCCAGGTGAACCTCCCGCAGCCGGTCCACGTGGCTGCTGCCGGCCACTACCTCCAGCCTCAGGCCGACCAGGTCGGCCGGTCCGCGCGGCAGGCGCGCGTCGGGCCCGCACACCACCACCTCCCGCTCGTCCGCGTAGGCCGGGCCGAAGCGCAACCGGCCCAGACGCTTGTCCGTCGCGGTCAGCCAGGCCGCGGCCAGATGGGCCTCGCCCTCGCCCAGGCGCTCGAACATCTCGTCCAGGCTGTCCACCAGTTCGAACCTCACCCGCCAGCCCTGGGCATCGGCGAAGCGCTTGACCAGGTCATGCTCGAAGCCGGCCGGCTGGTCGTCGGCATCGTAATAGAAGGTGGTCGGGCTGTTGCGGGTGAGCACCACCAGTTCCCCCGACTGCCAGGGCGGCTCCGGCGGCCTGCCGCAGCCGCCCAGCAGCATGGCGAGGACGGCAACCGCCAGCCAGAGGCCGATGTCGCGCAGTTTCAAGTTTCTTGTCATTCCGATTACCGGTAGAATGCCGCGCTTTCGGAGAGATGCCGGAGTGGTCGAACGGGCCGGACTCGAAATCCGGTGTGGGCCTCGTGTTCACCGTGGGTTCGAATCCCACTCTCTCCGCCACTCATTTCCATGCTTACCGTCGGCCCCGAAGGGCCCGCCCCCGGCCATCACATGCGCGGGCGTAGGGACCGTTCGCTGGATCGGGCCGAGCGATCCATCGACCGCCGGGAAACCGGGCGACGGCTGGTGGGAATGGTACACCCGGCACGGCCTGACGAGCTCGGCACGCGGGTGGGCGTTTCCACTCCAGCACAACCACCGTCACCTCGACACCTCAGGGACCGATCGAGCCGCACGATGGCCCTCCGGGCCAGGAAAAAAGGCCTTCATGCCCTTCGGCGGTTTGGTGCGGCGGGTATCGAACCCGCGTCCCAAAATCGTTCAGTGCAGGCCGTACCAGACCCCACGGCCACTGCCGTGCTGGTCCAGCATGCTGCGCTCAACCAGTGCACGGAAGTGCTGCTTGAGCGTGTTGCGGCTGGCCCCGGTCAGCTTGATGGCCTCGCCGATGGTGACGCGACCATGCTCGCGGGCGAGCTCGACGA
>JALOTG010000041.1 GCA_025458005.1 Thiobacillaceae bacterium | reverse complement strand
GATGAGGTGCTTCTTGCTGTTGCCGATGAGGTCTTCGCGGCCCATTTCCTTGAGGGCATCGCGCAGCAGGGGCCAGTTTTCCGGGTCGTGGTAGCGCAGGAAGGCCTTGTGCAGGCGGCGCACGCGGCCCTGGGTGACGACGGGGACGTCCTGGCCGCCGCGCAGCACGCGCTTCAGGGGGTTCTTGCCGGTGTGGTACATGGCGGTGGCGAGGGCCATGGGGGTGGGCAGGAAAGTCTGCACCTGGTCGAGGCGGAAGTTGTTCGCCTTCAGCCAGAGGGCCAGATTGAGCATGTCTTCATCCGTGGTGCCCGGGTGGGCGGCGATGAAGTAGGGGATGAGGTACTGCTCCTTGCCCGCCTCTTTCGTGTACTTCTCGAACAGTTGCTTGAAGCGCTCGTAGGTGCCGATGCCCGGCTTCATCATGTGTTGCAGCGGGCCGTCCTCGGTGTGCTCGGGGGCGATCTTGAGGTAGCCGCCGACGTGATGGGTGACCAGTTCCTTCACGTATTCCGGCGACTTCACCGCCAGGTCGTAGCGCACGCCGGAGCCGATGAGCACCTTCTTGATGCCCGGCAGGGCGCGGGCCTTGCGGTAGAGCTGGATGAGCGGGCCGTGGTCGGTGGATAGGTTCTCGCAGATGTCCGGGTACACGCAGGACAAGCGCCGGCAGGCGGATTCGATCCTGGGGTCCTTGCAGGCCAGGCGGTACATGTTGGCGGTGGGGCCGCCTAGGTCGGAGATGATGCCGGTGAAGCCGGGGGTCTTGTCGCGGATGGCCTCCACCTCCTTGAGGATGGATTCCTCCGAACGGCTCTGGATGATGCGCCCCTCGTGCTCGGTGATGGAGCAGAAGGTGCAGCCGCCGAAGCAGCCGCGCATGATGTTCACCGAGAAGCGGATCATCTCCCAGGCGGGGATCTTCGCCTCGCCGTAGGCGGGGTGCGGCGCGCGGGCATAGGGCAGGCCGTAGACGTGGTCCATCTCCGCGGTGGTGAGCGGAATGGGCGGCGGGTTGAGCCACACGTCCCGGTCGCCGTGGCCCTGGACGATGGCGCGGGCGTTGCCGGGGTTGGACTCCAGGTGGAGGACACGCGAGGCGTGGGCGTAGAGGACATCGTTCTTCTCCACCTGCTCGAAGGCCGGCAGGCGCACGGCGGTGTGGGCGCGGACCTCGGCGCGGGCGGCCAGGCGGGCCTCGCGACTCATGAAATGGATCGCTCGCGCTCCCTCCCCCGCCGCCGGGGCGGCAGGGGCCGCGCCCGACGCCTGATAGGGATCCGGATGCGCCTCCACACGACCCGGAGTGTCGATCAGGCTGGAATCGATCTCGCTCCACGTCGGACCGGGCAGCCAGCCGTGCGGCACCATGAACGCGCTGCCGCGCAGATCGCGGATGTCGGCGATCCGCTCGCCGGCGGCCAGGCGGTGGGTGAGCGCCACCAGGGCGCGCTCGGCGTTGCCGTACAGCAGCAGGTCGGCCTTGGCGTCGACCAGGACCGAGCGGCGCACCTTGTCCGACCAGTAGTCGTAGTGGGCGATGCGGCGCAGGCTGGCCTCGATGCCGCCGATGACCACCGGCACGTCCTTCCAGGCCTCGCGGCAACGCTGGGCGTAGACCACCACCGCCCGATCGGGCCGCCTGTGCGGCTCGCCGTTGGCGGTGTAGGCGTCGTCGGAGCGGATCTTCCGGTCCGAGGTGTAGCGGTTGACCATGGAATCCATGTTGCCCGCCGTGACGCCGAAATACAGATTCGGCCGACCCAGGGCGCGGAAGTCCTCGGCGCTCTTCCAGTCCGGCTGACTGATGATGCCCACCCGGAAGCCCTGCGCCTCCAGCAGGCGGCCGACCAGGGCCATGCCGAAGCTGGGGTGGTCGATGTAGGCGTCGCCGGTGACCAGGATGACGTCGCAGCTGTCCCAGCCCAGGGCCTCCATCTCCGACCGGGACATCGGCAGGAAAGGGGCCGTGCCGAAGCGTCTGGCCCAGTAGGGGCGGTAGCAGGTCAGGGAGGGTTGGGATTCCGGCATGGTGGCCTGACGGCCAGGGAAGGACCGCCGCGAAGCAAAGAACGCATGATAGACCGGTTGCCCGGCCGCCGGTTCAGGCGCCGATGATGGCGTGCAGGCGCTGTTCCCGCTTGAGGCGGGCGGCGGCGGTGATCAGCACGTGGACCTCCCCGTCCGACAACTCGGGGAAACGGTTGCGCACCATGTGGGCCATGGCGAAGCCCGATGCCTGGGCCGACGGATCCGCTTCCAGCAACAGGGGCGCGAGCAGCGCGCAGGCCTCGCTGAAGACGACGCGCACCCGGTGGTGAACCCGCCGTTCGCTGCGTGGCGCCTCGCCGGCATCACGGCGATCGGCATCGGTCACGACGGCCGCGCGCTCAGGACTGCTTCGGATGCTGCTGACAACCGCGGCTCGCCGCAGTGATCAGGACGTGGATCTCGAGGGCGGAGAGTTCCGGATAGCGCTCGCGCAGGATGAGGGCGGCCGAGGTATCCGGCACCACGTTCTGGCCCGTGGCCGGAGCGATCAGGGCGCACGCCTCGGCGAACACCTTGCGAACCTTGTGATGGACACGGCGTTCGGGTTGTTCCGCGTGGGGGGCTGCACTGGCTGTCATGGCTGTCTCCTGTCAAAGCCCGTGCATTGTATCCGCATGTCGCCCAGGGGCAATGGCTGCCGGTGCTTCAAGTATCGGGTCGGGGGACCGATAATGCGGGCAAACCAGGCCAGAACACGCCGACCACCCGCCCCATGCCCCTGCCCCTCGAACGCGACCAGATCCAGCACCTCACCGAGGAACTGGAGATGATCATCGCCGCCCATCTGGCCTGGTTCAAGCAGCTCAACCGGGCCCTGGTGTGCGGCTCGGAGCCCCCACGCGCCGATCTGTTGCCCGATGCCCATCTGCGCTCGCCATTCGGGCAGTGGTACTACTCGCGGGAGCCGCATCCCCTCTCCGACCATGGCGTTTACCAGGAACTGGGCGCCATCCAGCAGGCCATGCACGCCGCCGCCCGCATGGCCCTGCAGGAGCTGGGCGACGGCCGCCGGCCGGAGACGGATCTCTACGACCAGTGCATCGACCTGTCGCTGCGCCTGAACACCCGGCTGCGCAACCTGCAGCTGGACATCATCGGCGAACTGCTCACCACCGACCCGCTCACCGGCTGCTCGACCCGGCGCGGCATGCTGGGCAAGCTGCGCGAGGAGCAGGAGCGCGCCGCGCGCATCCAGCGCCCCTGCTGCGTCTGCCTGATGGACTTCGACCGCTTCAAGCGCATCAACGACGAACTGGGTCATCCGGCCGGCGACGCGGTGCTGCGCCAGGGCATGCGCTTCGCCACCGGCGTGCTGCGCAAGTACGACTCCCTTTACCGCTACGGTGGCGAGGAATTCCTCATCTGCCTGCCCGGCACGCCCATCAAGGATGCCGCCCAGGTGGTGGAACGCATCCGGCAGGGCCTCTCTCAGCTGCCCATCCGGCTGCCCGCCGGCGAGGTCCTGACGGTGACCGCCTCCTTCGGCCTGGCGGAGATGTCGCCCAGGCGCTCCGTGGAGGAGACCATCGCCAACGCCGACCTGGCCCTGCTGCAGGCCAAGGAGAACGGCCGCAACCGGGTCGAGATCTGGATGGGGTGAGAGGGGTGAGGGGTGAGGGATGAGGAAAGTCTGGTTCCTGCTTGAACCTTGCGCCTTGAACCTTGTACCTTCCCTTCCATGGACCTCTACCCGCTGCTGCGCCCCCTGCTCTTCCGGTTCGACCCGGAGACCGCCCACAACCTGACCTTGCAGGCCATCCGGCGGCTGCACGCCCTGGGTCTGCTGCAGCCCTTCCTGCCCGAGGTGCCGGCCCTGCCGACGCGGCTGATGGGGCTGGACTTGCCCAACCCGGTCGGCCTGGCCGCCGGCCTGGACAAGAACGGCGAGGCCATCGACGCCTGGGCGGCGCTGGGCTTCGGCTTCATCGAGGTCGGCGCGGTCACCCCACGTCCCCAGCCGGGCAACCCGCAGCCGCGCGTGTTCAGGCTGGTGGCGGCCGAAGGCATCATCAACCGCATGGGCTTCAACAACCTGGGTGTCGACCGCCTGCTGGCCAACCTGGAACGGACCGAGTTCAAGGGCGTGCTGGGGGTGAACATCGGCAAGAACTTCGACACGCCGATCGAGCGGGCCGCCGACGACTACCTGATCTGCCTGGAGAAGCTCTATGCCCGCGCGAGCTTCATCGCGGTGAACATCTCCTCGCCCAACACGAAGAACCTGCGCGCCCTGCAGGGCACGGAGGAACTGGACGCCCTGCTCGGCCGGCTCAAGGACGCCCAGGCGCGTCTGGCCGACCGGCACGGCAAGTACACCCCCCTGGCGGTCAAGGTGGCGCCGGACCTCGACGACGCGCAGATCGACGCGATGGCCGACCTGTTCCGCAGGCATCGCCTGGACGCGGTCATCGCCACCAACACCACCCTGTCCCGGACCGGGGTAGAGCACCTGCCGCGCGCCGGCGAGGCGGGCGGCCTGTCCGGGGCGCCGCTGCGGGCCCTGTCCACGCGAGTGCTGGCCGCCTTCCACCGGGCCCTGGGAGAGGAGGTGCCGCTGATCGGCGTGGGCGGCATCCTGTCCGGCGAACACGCCCGTGAGAAGATCGTCGCCGGGGCCCGGCTTGTGCAACTCTACAGCGGCCTCATTTACCGGGGACCGGACCTGGTGCGGGAGTGCGTCGAGGCCCTGCGCCAGGCTTGATCACGGACGAGCCCAGCGAGGAGGCGACATGCGCATCGGCATCCCCAAGGAGATCAAGGAACAGGAACACCGCGTCGCGGCCACCCCCGCCGGCGTGGGGGAGTTGATTCGCGCCGGTCACGAGGTATTCCTGCAGAGCGGCGCCGGGGTGGCGATCGGCTTCCCGGATGAGGCCTACCGGGCCGCCGGGGCACGGGTCGCGCCCGACCTCGCAACGATCTACGCGGCCGACCTGGTCTTCAAGGTCAAGGAGCCCCAGGCGGAGGAACTGCCCCTGCTGCGCGCCGGGCAGATGCTGTTCTGCTACCTGCACCTGGCCGCCGCCCCGGCCCTCGCCGAGGCGCTCCTGGAGCGGGGCGTGACGGCCATCGCCTTCGAAACGGTGGAGGACGCCCAGGGCCGCACCCCCCTGCTTGCCCCCATGTCGCAGATCGCCGGACGCATGGCCCTCCAGGCCGGCATGCAGGCCCTGGAGATGAGGAACGGCGGCCGCGGCGTGCTGCTCTCCGGCGTGCCGGGCGTGCCGCCGGCGCGCGTGGTGATCATCGGCGGCGGCCAGGTGGGCGCCAATGCCGCCCGCTTGGCGGTCGGCATCGGCGCCGACGTCACCCTGCTGGAGCACAGCCTGGCCAAGCTGCAGCACTTCGACGACCTCTACGACGGCCGACTCAAGACGCGCTTCTCCAACCGCGTTGCCCTGGAGGAATGCGTCGCCGAGGCCGACCTGGTGATCGGCGCGGTCTACGTGCACGGCCGGCGCCCGCCCAGGCTGATCGGCCGGGAACTGCTCCGGCGCATGGCGGACGGCGCCGCCCTGGTGGACGTCTCCATCGACCAGGGCGGCATCGCCGAGACCTCGCGGCCCACCACCCACACGGCGCCGTTCTACGTCGAGGAGGGCGTGGTGCACTACTGCGTCGCCAACATGCCGGGAGCGGTGGCGCGCACCAGTACCCTGGCCCTGGCCGAGGCCACCCTGCCCTATCTGCTGCGACTGGCCGCGGATCCCCGTGCCGCCTTCATGGACGATGCCGGCTTCGCCAGCGGCATCAACCTGGCCGACGGGCGGGTGATCCATCCGGGCCTGGCACTGGATCTGGGTCGCCAGCCAGTGGATTGGCGCCAGGCACTGAACCCAATACCCGATTGATTTAATCGGGTATAATCCGGCCGCCCGTCTCCCGACGGCATCTACCTTCATCCATCCCCTTCAGAGGAGCAGCAAGACATGAGCGAACCCGTCGTCGCCGGCAAGACCCCCCTCGAGGCCCAGCTGGAGCCGGGCGAATACTGGTGGTGCGCCTGCGGGCGATCCAAGACCCAGCCGTTCTGCGACGGTTCCCATGCCGGCACCGGCATCGAGCCGGTCGCCTTCAAGGTCGAGGAGAAGGGCAGCTACTGGCTGTGCGCCTGCAAGCACACCGCCAACCCGCCGTTCTGCGACGGCGCCCACGACCTGCTCGACTGACCCGCCGGCGGCCGGCCATGTTCTACGGCTGGCTCGCCAACTTCGTCCTCCTCATCCACCTCGGCTTCATCCTGTTCGTCGCCCTGGGCGGGTTGGCCGTCCTGCGCCGGCCACGCCTGGCCTGGCTGCACCTGCCCTGCGTGACCTGGGGCGTGGCGGTGGAGCTGATGGGCTGGTACTGCCCGCTCACCCCGCTGGAAAACCGCTTTCGCCTGCTGGCCGGAGAGGAGGGCTACGCGGGCGACTTCCTGCAGCACTACCTGCTGGCCACCATCTACCCCGAGGGCCTGACGCGGGGGGCCCAGACCGCCATCGGCCTCGCGGCGCTGCTCGTCAATGTCCTGATCTACGGCTGGCTGCTGATCCGCGGCCGGCAATAGCGGCGCGGGCATCAGGGTTGTGGCCTCTCCATCCCTCACGGATAATCCGCAAAACCTCGCGCGGGCCATGCAAGACTACCTCCTCATCCTCATCGGCACGGTGTTCGTGAACAACATCGTCATGGCCAAGATCCTCGGCCTGTGCCCCTTCATGGGTGTGTCGAAGAAGCTGGAGACGGCCATCGGCATGGGCTTCGCCACCACCTTCGTGCTCACCCTGGCATCCGGCGCCAGCTACCTGATCGACACCTACCTGCTGGGCACCGATCTGTTCTACCTGCGCACCCTGTCCTTCATCGTGGTCATCGCCGGCATCGTCGGCTTCACCGAGATGTTCATCAGGAAGACCAGCCCGGTGCTGTTCCGCGTGCTGGGCATCTACCTGCCGCTGATCACCACCAACTGCGCCGTGCTGGGCATCCCCCTGCTCAACGTGCAGGAACGGCACGGCTTCGTCGAGTCGCTGTTCTTCGGCCTGGGCGGGGCGCTCGGTTTCACCCTGGTGCTGGTGCTGTTCGCCGCCATGCGCGAACGCCTGGAGGCGGCCGACGTGCCCCTGCCGTTCAAGGGCACCAGCATCGCCATGATCACGGCGGGACTGATGAGCCTGGCCTTCATGGGCTTTTCCGGCCTGATCCGGTGAGCCGGGGCTGATGCTCTCCGCGATCCTGGTCATGGCCGGCATCGCCCTGGTCCTGGGCGGCGTTCTTGGCTGGGCGGCGATCCGCTTCCGGGTACAGGAAGACCCGCTGGTGGAGAAGATCGACGCCATCCTGCCCCAGACGCAGTGTGGCCAGTGCGGCTATCCGGGCTGCAAGCCCTATGCCGAGGCCATCTCCAAGGGCGACGCGGACATCAACCGCTGCCCGCCGGGCGGCGAGGAGGGGGTGAAGCGCCTGGCCGAACTGCTCGGCGTCGAGCCCAAGCCCCTCGGCGAGGGCCTCGAGCACAAGCCCAAGAGCGTGGCGGTCATCGACGAGGCCCTCTGCATCGGCTGCACGCTGTGCATCCAGGCCTGCCCGGTGGACGCCATCGTCGGTGCCGCCAAGCAGATGCACACCGTGGTGGCGGACGAGTGCACCGGCTGCGAGCTTTGCATCCAGCCCTGCCCGGTGGACTGCATCCGCATGGAGGTGATCCACGAGGACATCGCCAACTGGAAATGGCGCTATCCGGTCATTCCGTTGAAGAAGGTGGCCTGAGGATGGCGCCGTGAGAAAGCTCCACGCGTTCAACGGCGGCGTGCATCCGGAGGGGCACAAGGGGGAGTCGACCGGCCGGCCGATCGAGACGATGCCGCTGCTGCCACGCTACGTGGTGCCGCTGCGCCAGCACATCGGCGAGCCCGCCCGGCCCGTCGTCAAACCCGGCGACCGGGTGCTGCGCGGCCAGCTCATCGGCCAGCCGGAGGGCTACGTCTCGGTGGGCGTGCACGCCCCCACCTCGGGCCGCGTGTTGGCCGTGGAGCCCCGCCCCGTGCCCCACCCCTCCGGCCTCGCCGACCTGTGCGTGGTGATCGACTCCGACGGCGAGGACCGGACCGTGGAGACGGCCCCGCTCGACTGGCGGGCGATGGACCCGAGCGCCCTGCGCAATCGCCTGCGCGAGATGGGCCTGGCCGGCCTGGGCGGGGCGGTCTTTCCCAGCTTCATCAAGCTCAATCCCGGCGCCCGGAGACACATCCCCATCCTGATCCTGAACGGTGCCGAGTGCGAGCCCTGGATCACCTGCGATGACCTGCTGATGCGCGAACGGGCCGCCGACATCCTGGCCGGCGCCGAGATCATGCGCCACATGCTGGGGACGGAGGAGGTGCTGGTGGGCATCGAGGACAACAAGCCCGAGGCCATCGCCGCCATGACCGCCGCGGCCGGCGGCCGCGGCGTCGAGGTGGTGGCCATTGCCAGTCTCTATCCGGGCGGCGGCGGCAAGCAGATCACCTACACCCTGACCGGCCGGGTGGTGCCGGCCGGCGGCCTGTCCACCGACGTGGGCGTGCAGGTGTTCAACGTCGGCACCGCCTACGCGCTGCTGCGCGCCATCCGGGACGGCGAGCCGCTGGTCTCCCGCATCGTCACCGTCACCGGCCACGTGGTCCGGCCGGGCAACTTCGAGACGCGCCTGGGCACCCCGGTGGCCGACCTGTTGCGGGCCGCCGGCGGCGAGCTGCCCGACGCCACCGGGCAGATCATCGGCGGGCCGATGATGGGCTTCGGCCTGATGGACGAGGCGGCGCCCATCACCAAGTCGGTCAACTGCGTCATCGTCAAGAACGCCGCCCTGTTCCCCGCCGCGCCCGCGCCCATGCCCTGCATCCGCTGCGGCGCCTGCGCGCGAGCCTGCCCGGCCGAGCTGCAGCCGTTCGAGCTGTACTGGTACGCCCGCACGCGCGACTTCGGCAAGACCCAGACCTACCACCTGTTCGACTGCATCGAGTGCGGCTGCTGCAGCTACGTCTGCCCCAGCCATATCCCCCTGGTGGAGTACTACCGCTTTGCCAAGAGCGAGATCTGGTCGCGCGAGCACGAGAAGCAGGCCGCCGACCAGGCGCGCGAGCGGCACGAGTTCCGCGCCTTCCGCCTGGAACGGGAGAAGCAGGAAAAGGCCGAGAAGCTGGCCAAGAAGGCCAGCGAGCGGCTGGAGGGGGGCGCCGTCGCGGCGGAGGACCCCGAGGCGGCGCGCAAGAAGGCCCTGCTCCAGGCCGCCATCGCCAAGGCCCAGAAGGCCAAGGAGGCGGTGCGGCCGAAGAACGTCGACAACCTGCCGCCGGACAAGCAGCGCGAGATCGACGCCATCGAGGCGCGCCGCGCCCAGGCCGGCCAAGCCGAACAGGCGGCAGAGACCGAGGCGAAGCGCTGATGCGGCCCCTCGACCACGGCATCCCGATCGAGACGCCAGGCCTTTGGCCGGCGCCTCACCCCTCCCCCCTCACGCCTCGCCCGCAACGATGACCGGCTCGCCCCACACCGTCCTCGCCGGCAATTCCGTGCGCCTGGTCATGCTCAAGGTGCTGGTCGCCCTGATCCCGGGCATCGTCGCCCATGCCTGGTTCTTCGGCCCCGGCATCTGGGTCAGCCTGCTGTTGTGCACCCTGCTGGGAGTGGCCTTCGAGGCCCTCGCCCTGCTCATGCGCGGCTACCCCCTGAAGCCCTTCCTGAGCGACGGCTCGACGGTAGTCACCGCCTGGCTGCTGGCCCTGTCCATGCCCACCCTGGCGCCCTGGTGGCTGTACGCGGTGGGCATGCTGTTCGCCATCCTGGTGGCCAAGCACCTCTACGGCGGCCTCGGCCAGAACCTGTTCAACCCGGCCATGATCGGCTTCGCCGTCCTGCTGGTCAGCTTTCCGGTGTACATGACGCAATGGCCGGCCCCGGTGGAGCTGGCCAGCCACACCCCCGACCTGATCGAGTCCTTCGACCTGGTGTTCGCCGGCCAGGGCGCGGTGAGCCCGGACGCCTACACGACGGCCACGCCCCTGGACCTCCTGCGTACCCAGCGCCTGGCCGGCGACGAGGTAGGCGGCATCATGGCCCAGCCCGCCTTCGGCGTGGTGGGCGGCACGGGCCACGAGATGGTGGTGCTGATGTACCTGCTGGGAGGCCTGCTGCTGCTCAATTACCGCCTCATCACCTGGCACATCCCGGTCGCCTTCCTGGGGACCATCGCCGTCACCGCCGGCGTCCTGCAGTTCCTCGACCCCACCAACCATCCCGACCCCCTGTTCCACCTCACCAGCGGCGGCGCCATGCTGGCGGCCTTCTTCATCCTCACCGACCCGGTCTCCGCCAGCGCCACGCCGCGCGGCAAGCTGATCTACGCCGGCCTGGCCGGCTTCCTGGTGGTGATGATCCGCAACTACGGCGGCTACCCGGACGGCGTCGCCTTCACGGTGCTGATCGCCAACATGGCGGTGCCCTTCATCGACGCCTACACCCAGCCGCGGGTGTTCGGCCACGGCCGCAAGGAGAAGGGCAAGTGAGGAGGCGGTCATGACGCCGGCCCTGCGCGAGACGGTCACCACCGCCCTGACCCTGCTGGTCTTCGCGGTGCTGGGGGCCGGCCTGCTGTCGGGCGTGTTCGGCCTCACCCAGCCGCGCATCGCCGCCAGCGAGCAGGCCGAGAAGCTGGCTCGCATCGCCCAGACCCTGGCGCCCGGCAGCTTCGACAACGACCTGGTGCGCGACGCCCGCCCCCTGCCGGTGGACCCGCTCCTGGGCCTTCGCCATCCCGGCCAGTCCTACCTCGCCACCCGCCAGGGGGAACCGGTGGCGGTGATCCTCGAGGCCGTCGCCCCGGACGGCTACGCCGGCGAGATCCACCTGCTGGTGGGCATCGGGGTCGACGGCCGGATCGCCGGCGTGCGCGTCACCAGCCACAAGGAGACGCCGGGCCTGGGCGACTACATCGACATCAACAAGGGCACTTGGATCCGCGGCTTCGACGGCCGCGGCCTGGGCGATCCGCCGGACGCCCTGTGGAAGGTCAGGAAGGACGGCGGCCGCTTCGACTACATGGCCGGCGCCACCATCACCCCGCGCGCCATCGTCAAGGCGGTGCACAAGGCCCTGCGCTATTTCGAGACGCACCGGACGCAACTGCTGGCGCCGGTCGGCCCACCTCAGGAGGACACCCCATGATCTCCGCCGAGACCCGCGACATCATCTACAACGGCCTGTGGAAACAGAATCCCGGCATCGTCCAGCTACTCGGCCTGTGCCCCTTGCTGGCGATCAGCAACTCGGTGGTCAACAGTCTCTCGTTGGGCCTGGCCACCACCCTGGTGATGGCGGTTTCGAGCGGCTCGGTCGCCCTGATCCGCAACTTCATCCCGCACGAGATCCGCATCCCCACTTTCGTGCTGATCATCGCCGCCCTGGTCACCGTGGTGCAGCTGCTCATGAACGCCTATGTTCATCCGCTCTACCTGGTGCTGGGGGTGTTCATCCCGCTGATCACCACCAACTGCATCGTCCTGGCGCGGGTGGAGGCGTTCGCCTCCAAGCGCTCCACGCGCAGCTCGATCCTGGACGCGGTGATGATGGGCCTGGGCCTGACCGGGGTGCTGGTGGTGCTGGGGGCCGCGCGCGAGGTGGCCGGCAAGGGCACCCTGTTCTCCGGTCTGGACCTGGCCCTCGGGCCGGCCGCCGCCGACTGGATGATCACCGTGCTGCCGGACTATCAGGGCTTCCTGCTCGCCATCCTGCCGCCGGGGGCCTTCATCGGCCTGGGGCTGCTCATCGCCTTCAAGAACTGGCTGGAAGAGATCAAGGTCGAGCGGCGGGTCGGGGCCGTGCCCGCCGCCCAGGGCTGACCATGCCCAGGCTGGCGCCCCGTCTCCGGCCAACAAGCGGCATAGGAACACCCCCATATGAACGCCTCACATGAACGCCAATAAGCGTCGCGCCATCTTCGAGCGGTTGCGGGCGGCCAACCCCCGCCCCACCACCGAGCTGCATTACGCGTCGCCCTACCAGCTCCTGGTGGCCGTGGTGCTCTCCGCCCAGGCCACCGACAGGAGCGTCAACCAGGCCACCGCCGGCCTGTTCCGGGTCGCCGGCACGCCCGAGGCCATGCTGGCCCTGGGCGAGGCGGGGCTCAGGGAGCACATCCGCCGCATCGGCCTATACCAGACCAAGGCGCGCAACGTCCTCGCCCTCTCCCGCCAGCTGCTGGAACACCACGACGGCCAGGTGCCGGCCGACCGGGCCGCCCTGGAGGCCCTGCCGGGCGTCGGCCGCAAGACCGCCAACGTGGTGCTCAACACGGCCTTCGGCCAGCCCACCATCGCCGTGGACACGCACATCTTCCGCGTCGCCAACCGCATCGGCCTGGCCCGGGGCAAGACCGTGCTGGAGGTGGAGCGGCGGCTGACCCGCCTGGTGCCGGCGGAATTCCGCCAGGACGCCCACCACTGGCTGATCCTGCACGGCCGCTACGTGTGCAAGGCGCGCAAGCCGGACTGCGGCGCCTGCGTCATCCACGACCTCTGCGAGTGGCAGGAGAAGCCCACCCTCCCCGAAGTGGCCACGCTTCACCCCTCGCCCCTCGCCCCTCACCCCCGATGACCGTCGCCACCGCCCTGGTCAAGGCCCCCAGCGCGCATCCGGACATGGCCGCCGACGCGGTGCGCATCGCCCTGGACAAGGCCGGCATCGACCATCCCCACGGGGTGCTGCTCTACCTCACCGCCGACTTCGCGCGCGACCCCCAGCCCGCCATCACCGCCGCGGCGCGCGCCGCCAACTGCCTGCAGGTGGTGGGCTGCACCGCCTCCGGGCTGTTCACCGAGGACGAATGGGTGCTGGACACGCCGGCCGCCGCCGCCATGGTCCTGGGCGGCGAGTTCCGTCTGGAGCCGCCGCGCGGCGACGAGCCGGTGTTCACCCTGAGCGCCCCCAGCGCACTGGACTGGAACTGGCTCACCCAGGGCGGCGAGCGCTACGGCGGCGTGTCCGGCGACGCCACCGGCCAGGGCCCCTACTCGGTCTGGAACGCCTGCCGGGTACGGCAGGACGGGCACAGCGAACTGGCCCTCAGCGGCGGACAGCTGCGCCTGGGCGTCTCCCACGGCGCCCATCCCCTGTCTGCCCCCGCGCCGCTGACCGGGGTGGACGGCCACGACATCCACACCGTCGACGGCGAGGCCGCCCTGACCAGCCTGCTGCGCGAACTGCCGCCAGACCATCGCGCCCCGGAGCGCGTCCCCACCCACCTGCTGATGCTCGGCGTGATCTACGGCCCGCCGCCCGGCGCCGTGGCGGAAGGCCGCTACCACCTGCTGCCGGTGCTGTCCGCCAACGCCGACGACCGCTCGGTGACCGTCGCCGCCCAGGTGCCGGCCGACGCCCTGGTGTTCTGGGCCGTGCGCCAGCCCCAGGCCGCTGAGCAGGACATGCGCGCAATGGTCGAGCGGCTCACCGCCGACACCCTGGACGACCCCCGCTTCGCCCTCATGTTCCCCTGCATGGGCCGCGGCCCCTACCTCTACGGCGGCGAGGACCGCGACATCCTGCAGTTCACCCGCCGCTTCCCCGACACCCCGCTGATCGGCTTCTACGGCAACGGCGAGATCGCCCACCTGGACGGCGCCAACCGCCTGCTGCAGTACTGCACCGTGCTGGCCCTCTATTACGACCATGCCTGAGCCCCGCCATGTTTGACCCCAGCCGCGACCAGGCGCGCCGCTTCTTCATCGACGCCTGGCGCAAGCACCGCGAGCGGCTGCCCCTGCAGCCCCTGGAGGCGGTCGCCGCCGAGCACATCCTGCGCCACCCGGAATACCACGCCGTGCTGGAGGACGCCGAGCGGAGCCTGGAGCGCGACTGGCTGCCGGAGATGGGCGAGACCAACCCCTTCCTGCACCTGGCCATGCACCTGTCGATCAGCGAGCAGCTGTCCATCGACCAGCCGCCCGGCGTCAAGGCCCGTTACCAGGCCCTCGCCCGCCGCCTGGGCGACGAGCACGCCGCCCAGCACGCGGTCATGGACTGCCTGGCGGAGATGATCTGGCAGGCCCAGCGTCACCACCTGCCGCCGGACGGCCAGGCCTACCTGGACTGCCTGGAACGCAAAGGACACCTGTAGGAGCGGGCTTGCCCGCGACACTTTCCCGTCACCTCTTAACCGCCACCGCCCCGACATCATGCCCGACCGCCTCACCCACATCGTCACCCGCACCGGCGACGACGGCAGCACCGGCCTCGCCGACGGCCGCCGCGTGCCCAAGCACGACCCCCGCATCGAAGCCCTCGGCGCGGTGGACGAGCTCAACAGCCAGATCGGCGTACTGCTCGCCGAGGCGCTCCCGGACGACCTCCCCGCCCTGCTCGCCGCCATCCAGAACGATCTCTTCGACCTCGGCGGCGAACTCGCCTGGCCCGAGCAACCCCAGGTCGGCGACACCCACCTCGCCCGCCTGGACGAGGCTATCGCCGGGCTGAACGCCGGCCTGCCCCCGCTCCGGGAATTCATCCTCCCCGGCGGCAGTCGCCCCGCCGCCCTCGCCCACGTCTGCCGCACCGTCTGCCGGCGCGCCGAGCGCAGGCTCACCCTGCTCGCCGAGACCGAGTTGCTCTCGCCCCGGCTGGGCCAGTACCTGAACCGCCTGTCGGACCTGTTCTTCGTGCTGGCGCGATCGGTCAACCGGTCGGCGGGACGCGCCGAACCGGCCTGGCGAGGGCCGGACAGGGCAGTCTGATGGAGCTGCGACGCACGAGACGCGCGCCGGCGCCGTCGACCATGCGCTCCGCCCAGGCATGAAAAATCCCGTCCACCCGGCAGGAACGAGCCACGGGAATAGCCGTAACCAGGTGCATTTGTATTACCATACGGGGCCCTACCGGTTGTTCCCCGGCCGCGAAGGGTTCGCTGCCCGACAGGACACAGCGTACCCCATGAGTCTCGCGGCCAGCACCGGTTAGCAAGCAGCAGTTCACTCATGTTCCATTACGAGGAGATGACGCATGATCAAGCAAACACTCTGTGCGCTACCCATCGCCCTGGCCCTAGCCGGCACCGCCAGCGCCAGCAAGGCGCCCGAGGACATCCTGGACGAACTGGCCGCCAAGACCAGTTCTTCCTACCTGACCCAGAGCCCGCAGAACCGGATGATGATGCCGGACAACCCCGCCTATCTGGTGGTGGAGGACGGGGAGAAACTGTTCAAGCAGAAGCGCGGCCCGAAGAACGCCTCTCTGGAGCAGTGCGACTTCGGCAAGGGACCGGGCGTGCTGAAGGGCGCCTACGTGGAACTGCCGCGCTACTTCCCCGACACCGGCAAGGTGATGGACCTGGAGTCCCGCCTGGTGCATTGCATGAAGACCCTGCAGGGTTTCACCAACGATGATCCGGCCATCAAGAAGCGCCATGGCTCCGACTCGGACATGATGCTGCTGCAGAGCTACATCGCCACGCAATCCAACGGCATGGCCTGGAACCCGCCCTTGAATCACCCCCTGGAGAAGGCGATGCGCAACGCCGGGGAGGTAATGTTCTACCGCCGGTCCGGCACCATGGACTTCAACTGCGCCACCTGCCACAAGGTCGATGGCGGCCGGATCCGCGCCTCCGTGCTGCCCAATATCAAGAAGCCGGAGGAATGGACCAAGGCCATCTCCTGGCCCGCCTATCGCACCAGCCAGGACAACGTGCGCAGCAGCCAGCATCGCGTCCTGGAGTGCCTGTGGCAGATGCGCTATCCCAACATCAAGGCCGACTCCGATGCCCAGATCGCCTTGATCTCGTTCTGGACCGACGCGGCCCGCGGCCAGCCCGCCATGCTGCCTGACCTGAAGCGCTAATCGCCGACTCACGAGGAGAACGATACATGTTCAAGAAGACCCCTATCGCGGCCGTGGTCGCGGCCACCGCCTCCCTCATGCTGTTCGCCGCCGGCTGCACCGCCACGGGCTCGGACAAGACCGCGTCCGCCGCGGCCCCCGCCAAGGTGGACTACACCAAGATGACCCCCCAGGCCCTGGCCGAGTACATCGTCATGGAGTCCGGCAGCTATGACCTGGCGCAGCCCACCCAGGAAGGCACCACCGGCAAGGCGCGCCTGGCCCAGGACGAGATCCAGAAGATCTGTTCCGCCGTCGCCCTGTCCGGCAAGGAAATCGACGCCAAGACCGCCGACAAGGTCGCCGCCCTGGCGCAGCCCACCATCAAGTACCCCGAGGGTGGCATCAAGCTGGGCGACTGGAAGAAGGGACGCGAACTGGCCTGGTCCGGCTTCGGCTTCCGCACCGCCCACAACCCGGACGACCACACCCGTGGACCCGCCGGCGGCAACTGCTACAACTGCCACCAGTTGGCCACGGATCGCACCGGCGGCAACCTGGGCCCCAGCCTCACCGGCTACGGCAAGATCCGCGGCAACAGCCCGGAGATGCTGAAGTACACCTACGAGGTCATCTACAACCCGCACGCCTACTTCGCCTGCACCAGCATGCCCCGCATCGGCGCGAATGGCGTCATGACCCAGCAACAGATCGCCGACATCATGGCCTATCTGTTCGACCCGGAGTCCCCGGTCAACAAGTAAGCCGCCGACATCCGGCCGCGCGGCCGGACTCGGAACGTCCAGCCACCGGCCAGCAACCGGTGGCTTTTTTTCGTCTCAGGGTCTCAGGGT
>JALOTG010000195.1 GCA_025458005.1 Thiobacillaceae bacterium | reverse complement strand
GGCAGGCGCGACTGGGCGAGCAGCTCGGTGAGCCGGGCGCGGGCCAGGGCGGTCTCGCGCAGGGCGGCGTCCATGGGCTCGGTCTTGCCGGTGTAGAACAGCAGCATGGTCAGCCAGCGGTACAGCCCCTCCCGCCCGATGTAGGTCATGGCGTGCTCCAGGGAGGCGATCTTGTGGCGCAGTCCCATGGCGGCGGAGTTGACGTAGCGCAGCAGGCGGAAGGCGAGCACCGGATCGAGCCGGGCGAGCAGGGCGACCTGGGCGAGGTTCTCCGGGTCCTGGCGCAGCTGGGCGATGAGCTGGGCCACCACCATGCGGCTGGCGTCCACCCTTGGCTGGGGCCAGGCGCGCTGCTGGGTGACGTAGCCGCCCTGGAAGTAGTGGAAGGCGAGCGCCCGGCAGGCCTCCAGGGTCTCCTGGGTGTCGACGTTGCGCGCGACGAGGCGAGCCCCGGGATGGGCGCGGACGAGCTGGCGCTGGCGCTCGAGCAGGCTGGCCGGGTCGACCGCGGCGACGTCCCAGTCCAGGTAGTCGGCGAGCTCCAGCAGCGGGTCGAGGGGGCCGCCCGCGAGGGCCTCGCCGCAGGCGAGCTTGAGGCCGGCGGCCTTGAGCGCCTGGGCACGCGCCACGAGTTGCGTCGCCGCCGCCGCGTCGAGCCCGGCCGGGACCTGGCGCAGGCTCACCACCAGCCGGCCGGCGCCCGATTCGGCCAGGCGGTCGAGCTGGGCGAGGTCCAGGGAGGCGGGCGAGACGGGCACGAAGGCCAGGCGCCGGCCGAGGATGCCGGCCAGGCGCTCGTCGGCCAGGCGGTCGAGCAGGGCGCCGTCGAGGAAGCGCTGCGCGGCGGGATGGCGGGCGCGGTGCATGGCCGGCCGCTCCAGGCCCAGCTCGTAGCCGCGCACCGCGTGCTCGCGGTCGAGCAGCGGCTCGCGGCGCAGGAAATCGGTCCCCGCCGTTTCGCCGGTCGCGGCGGGCCGGTCTTCGGTCGGTCGGGGCGGAGCGGCGGAAGGGCGTGATCCGTCCGGCCGGGCGCCCGTCAACTTATCCCGCAGCCATCTGAGCATCCGATTCTCCTTGGGGTGGGGCGGCCTGGTCCTGGCGCAGCCGGAAGCAGACCTCGCCCTCCAGGTTCTCCGTCAGCTCGAGCCGGTAGCCCAGGCTGGCGGCCTGCTTGGCGGCCTGATAGAGGCCGATGCCCAGCCCGTCGTAGTTGGACACCGGGGCGTGGAACAGCCTCTGCACCACCTCGGCCGGGGCGGCGCTGCCGTCGTCGCTGACCTGCAGCTCCGGCACCGGGTGGGTGGCGAACCAGACCCGGATGTGCAGCTCCGGGTCCTGGCGGCGCTTGCGCAGCGCGTTCTGCAGCAGGTTGTCGGCGACGCTCTCGAACAGGTCCTGGGGCAGCCAGCCCTCCGCGTTGGGGTCGTCGGTCTGGAAGTCCACCACGTCCTGGACGTAGCGGGCCTTCAGGTTGCGCCACCACTCCCGGGCCAGGATCATGCCCTTGTCCGCGGACTCGCCCGACTGGCGGGGCGACTTCAGCTTGTCCAGGGTGATCTCCAGGCGCTTGACGATCTGCGGCAGCTGGCGCTGGATCAGGCTCTGCAGCTCGACGGACTGGTCCGGGTCGCTGTGCTCGGCGGCCGAGCTCAGGGCCTTGAGCGACTGCAGCATGTTTTTCACGTCGTGGGTCAGACGCGAGCCGGTGTCGTAGATGGCCTGAGTGTAGGCGTTGGCGTGCAGGGCCTGCTCGCGCACCTTGGCCGCGTAGAAGTAGCCCACCACGTCGGTGAGCAGGCGCAGGTGCAGGGCGAAGGCCGGGTTGAGCGGGCTGTTGGTGAAGAACACCGCCTCGATGCCCAGGTGTTGGAAGCGCGAGTTGTAGCGGCTCTGCTGGCCGACGCGGCCATGGGAATAGGGGGTCTGCCAGGCCACGCCGGTGGCCCAGGGCAGGTTCGAGAAGCCCTCCATGGTGGCGCGGATGAAGCCCTCCGGGTCCGGCTCCCGCTGCGCCGCCTCGGCGGTCTGCTTGAGCCACTCCTCCAGGGGCAGGCCGAGGGACAGCACATAGCGCGAGAACACGTTGCGCAGGCCGGCGAATTCGCCCCGCGGGCTCCACAGCCAGGTGAACAGCACCAGGGTGGCGGCCAGACCGGTGCTGCTGATGAGCAACCCGCCCAGGTAGGTGGTGTCGACCAGGCGCATGGCGGCGAAGCTGCCCAGCACCAGCACCCCCAGCAGCAGGAAGATCACCACCGCGTAGAGCAGGTCGACGGTCACCGAGCCGCGGCGCAGGCTGGGGGCGGGCAGGAACAGGAGCAGGCCAGGCAGCAGCAGCAGGCCGTCGCGCCAGAGGTGGATGTGCGGCGCCTTGTGGATCGGCAGGCCGTAGACGCGCGGCATCAGCCACAACGCCAGCAGGGCGAGCAGGTAGGCCACCGCCAGCCAGATGCCGATGCGCTCGCGCGGGTCGCGCAGACCGAGGGAGATGCCGCCCAGCAGCGCGGCGAGCATGACGCACCAGAGCAGGGCCGCCCAGGGGCTTGGCCAGGCGGCCAGCACGGCGCCGACGGCCAGGATGACCACCGCCCGCGTCCATGCGAGGCGCTGGGCGCCGCTCAGAAAGGGCTGCCAGAGCAGGAAGACGCCGTAGTGGGCGAGGGTGACGGCCTGTCCCCAATCCTCTCCCTCGCCCCACACGAAGGCGGCATGCAGCAGCAGCAGCATGAGGGCGAGGGTGCGATTGTCCCGCCGCATGAGCAGGGCGGACGCGAACCCGCCGGGATCGGACAGGGGGACGGCAGGGGAGGCCACGGGTCGGTATGGTTCGTGGAAACCTTGAATATAACGGCATTTCCGGGCCGGAAATTGAGCCGCGCTGGACCTGCGCGTAAACTGCCGCGCATTGCCAGTGGATGCGTGTTGATGTCCGAGATACGGTCAATCCCGTCGGGAAGCCGACGCCGGGCAACCGGGGGGACGGGGCCGGCGCCCGTATTTGCGGGCTTGCCGTCCCGGTCCGGAATTTGCTTCGACGCGTGCACCATGCGTCGCGTGCTTACCGGGTTCACCCTGATCGAACTGGCCATCGTCCTGGTGGTCATCGGCCTGCTGCTGGGCGGCGTGCTGAAGGGGCAGGAGCTGATCGAGAGCGCCCGGGTGCGCAACATCATCTCCCAGATGGACAGCATCAAGGCCGCCTACTACGCCTTCCAGGACAAGTACCAGGCCGCGCCCGGCGACTATCCGGGCGTGCTGGCCCACGCCAACCTGTCGGGCATCGCCAACGCCCAGGTGGGGGGCAATGGCGACGGGGTGGTGCAGGACACGCCCCTGGCCCGGGAGACCCTGCTCGCCTGGGTGCACCTGTCGCGCGCCAACCTGATCACCGGCAGCTACCAGGCCGCCGGCAGCCTGCCCGAACGGGCCGGCGAATGGCCGCGCAATCCCTACAACGCCACCCTGCAGCTGCAGTACGACGCGGATTTCGCCGACTCGGGCGGTATGGCGCGCCTGAACCTGAAGACCGGCAATCAGGTGCCGGCCAAGGTGCTCGCCGAGATCGACCGCAAGGTGGACGACGGCCGGGCCAACAGCGGCAACTTCCGCTTCAGCGCCTACGACGGCGGTGGCGGCGCGCCGGTCGAGGCGCGCTGCTACGACATCCGGACCGGACTGTGGCGCGCCGCGGTCAATGAATCCAACTGCGGCGCGGCGGCCTTGTTCTGAGCTTGTCGCCGGGCGACGAAGAGCGGTCGGTTCCGTCCCGCGTCACCCCTCACCCTTCAAGTCCCTCCGAGGCGCATCTCCGCTGCCGCCAGGGCGTCCGGCGTGCCGCGCAGGATGAGCACGTCCCCCGCCTCCAGGCGCGTGACGGGGTCGGGCTCCGTGCCGCGGATGCCGCGACGCCGCACCGCCACCACCGTGGCGCCCAGATCGTCCAGTTGCAGCTCGCGCAGGGACTTGCCGAGGGCGGGGTGGCGTTGCGCCAGGCTGATGGTGACCAGGCGGTCCTGCAAGGCCTCCTCTTCGGTATCGTCGGTCAGGCCGCGGAAATAGCCGCGCATCGTCGCGTAGCGTTCCTCCCGTGTCTGGCGGATGCGCTTGAGCACGCGGGAGAGGGGGATGCCGGCCATCAGCAGGGTCTGGGAGCCGAGCATGAGGGCCCCTTCCATGACCTCGGGCACCACCTCGGTGGCGCCCGCCTCGCGCAGCTTGTCCATGTCGCTGTCGTCGACGGTGCGGACGACGATCGGCAGTCCCGGCTTGATCTGCTGCACGGCGGCGAGGGTATGCAGGGCCTCGGCGGTATGGGCGAAGCCCACCACCACCGCCTTGGCGCGGCGCAGGCCCGCCGCCAGCAGGACCTCGGCGCGGGTGGAGTCGCCGAACACCACGCTGTCGCCCGCCGCGGCGGCCGCCCGGACCCGGCGCGGGTCGTGGTCCAGGGCGATGTAGGGCACGTTCTCCGCCTCCAGCAGGCGCGCCAGCTTCTGGCCGGTGCGGCCGTAGCCGCACAGGATGACGTGGCCGCTGATGCCGAACGACTTGGCGGCGATGTCGTGGATGCCCACCGCCTTGCGGGTCCACTCGCGGCCTTCCAGCAGATGCGCCAGGCGGGGGCTGTAATGGATCAGGAAGGGGGCGATCATCATGGACAGGATCATGGCGGCCAGGATGTCCTGATGCAGGGTTTGGCCGAGCAGGGCGTGCTGGCCGGCCACCGACAGCAGGACGAAGCCGAATTCGCCGGCCTGGGCCAGGGACAGGCCGGTGCGCAGGGCGACCGGCCAGCTGCGCTTGAACAGGAAGGCGATGACGCTGACCACCAGGAGCTTGAGCCCGATCAGCAGCAGCACCGCCAGCAGCACCTCCAGCCATTCCTGCGCCAGCACGCGAAAGTCCAGCAGCATGCCGATGGAGACGAAGAACAGCCCCATCAGGACATCCCGGAAGGGGCGGATGTCGCTCTCCACCTGGTAGCGGTATTCCGTCTCGGCGATCAGCACGCCGGCCAGGAAGGCGCCCAGGGCCAGGGACAGGCCGGCCTGGTCGGTGGCGTAGGCGAGGCCCAGGGTGATGAGCAGGACGTTGAGCATGAAAAGCTCGCTCGACTTGGCCTGGGCGATGAGGTGGAACCAGGGCCGCATGATGCGCTGGCCGACGGCCAGGATGATGCCCAGGGCGATGGCCGCCTTGAGGCTGGCCCAGGCCAGGGATTCGCCCAGGTTCTGGCTGGCGGCCAGGGCCGGGATGAAGATGACCAGCGGGGCCACGGCCAGGTCCTGGAACAGCAGCACGCCGATGATCTGGCGGCCATGGTCGCTGTCCAGTTCATTGCGCTCCACCAGCAGCTTGCTGACGATGGCCGTCGAGGACAGCGCCAGGATGGCGCCCACCGCCAGGCCGGACTCCGGGCCGAGGCCCAGGAGCATGCCGATGGCGGTGAACAGCAGCATGGTCAGCACCACCTGCAGGCCGCCCAGCCCGAAGACCTCGGCGCGCATGGTCTTGAGCTTGGTCAGGGAGAACTCCAGGCCGATGGAAAACATCAGGAACACGACGCCGAACTCCGCCAG
>JALOTG010000194.1 GCA_025458005.1 Thiobacillaceae bacterium | reverse complement strand
AACGTGTTCGTCTACCGCGCCGGCGAATTGCTGACCCCCGCCCTGCAGCGCTGCGGGGTGGCGGGCGTCGCCCGCGCGCGCCTGATGCGCGCCGTAGCGCGCCTCAAGCTCACCGTGCGCGAGACCGATATAGGCCTGAATGAACTCCTGGATGCCGACGAAGTGATGCTGACCAACAGTCTGATCAAGCTATGGCGGGTCGCGCGCCTGGATGACCGGAACTGGACTGGGCCGGTCATCAGCGACGAACTGCGGGCCTTGCTGGATGAGTAGGGGATTGCTGCGCGCTATTGTCCTTGTCGCGGTCGCCGCCGCTGCCTGGTTCGCCTGGTACGTCGCCACGACCACCGGCCGAGCCGTCTTTCCCACCGAGTTCCATGTCGAGCCGGGCAGCTCGCTGAAGGAGACCGCGCAGCGTCTCGAGGCCGCCGGGATCATCGAGCATTCCGTCGCCTTCATCCTGCTCGGCCGGGTGACGGGCAAGTCGGGCCGGATCCAGGCCGGCACCTATCTGTTCAGCGGCCCGATGACCCCGATGGGCCTGCTGCGCAAGCTGACCGAAGGCGAGACCCTGCTGGGCAAGATCACCTTCATCGAAGGCTGGACCTTCCGCCAGATGCGCGCCGCCCTGGACAGCCATTCGCGACTGCGCCACGACACGACCGGCATGAGCGACGCCGAATTGATGGTGGCGCTGGGGCTGGGCGATCTGCACCCGGAGGGGCAGTTCTTCCCGGACACCTACTATTTCGATACCGGCAGCCCGGACCTGGAATTGTTGAAGTGGGCGCATTCGCACTTGCGTAAGGTTCTCGACAGCGCGTGGCAGTCGCGCGCCCAGGGCTTGCCCTACAAGTCCCCCTACGAGGCCCTGATCATGGCCTCCATCATCGAGAGGGAGACGGGCGCCGCGGACGAACGGGCCCTGATCGCGTCGGTGTTCGTCAACCGCCTGAAGCTGGGCATGCGCCTGCAGACCGATCCGACCGTCATCTATGGGCTGGGCGACCGCTTCGACGGCGACCTGCGCAAGGATCACCTGCTGCAGGACACCCCCTACAACACCTATACCCGCGCGGGGCTGC
This sequence comes from Thiobacillaceae bacterium, assembly GCA_025458005.1. GTDB lineage: Bacteria > Pseudomonadota > Gammaproteobacteria > Burkholderiales > Thiobacillaceae > JALOTG01. Next base: position 8,131 of record JALOTG010000194.1, on the reverse strand, counting down.
CGCCCACGCCGATCGCCATGCCCGGCGAGGCGTCCCTGCGCGCCGCCCTGAACCCGGAGGCGAGCCGCGCCTTGTATTTCGTCGCCAAGGGCAATGGCCGGCACCAGTTCTCCACGAGCCTGGAAGAGCACAACCGAGCCGTGGCCCGATACCAGAGGGGAGGGCGCTGATGGCCGGCCTGTTCATCACCCTGGAAGGCGTCGACGGGGCCGGCAAGAGCACCCATCTGGAATGGCTCGCCGACCAGTTTCGCGACCGCGGCCGTCTCGTACGCCTGACCCGGGAACCGGGCGGCACGCCGCTGGGCGAGAAGCTGCGCGCCTTGCTGCTGGGCGAGCCCATGCACCCCGACACCGAGGTCCTGCTCATGTTCGCCGCCCGCCGCGAGCACCTGGCCCAGGTCATCCGCCCGGCCTTGTCGGCGGGCGAGGTGGTCATCTCCGACCGCTTCACGGACGCCAGCTTCGCCTATCAGTCCGGTGGACGGGGCATCGGGGACGCCCGCCTGGGCATTCTGGAAGACTGGGTCCAGGAGGGCCTGCAGCCCGACCTGACCCTGCTGTTCGATGTCGCCAGCGACGTGGCCGAGGCCCGGCGCAGCGCGGCCCGGGCGCCGGATCGTTTCGAGCGCGAGCAGGCGGCTTTCCACCTGCGTGTGCGCGAGGCCTATCTGCGCCGCGCCGCCGCGCATCCCGAGCGGATACGGGTGCTCGACGGCAATCGGACGGTGGAGGAGGTCCGGCGGCAGATCCGGAATTTTCTGGAGGACTGGCTGTGAGGGTCCATCCCTGGAATCGGGCGCTGTGGGATCGGCTCGTCCAGGAGCGCGACCGCCTGCCCCACGCCCTGCTGCTGCATGGCATGGCCGGTGTCGGCAAGCGCCAATTGGCCGTGAACCTCGCCGAATGGCTGCTCTGCGAGGCGCCGGGCCCGGAGGGCGGCTGCGGCCGCTGCCGTTCCTGCGGCTGGCTCGCCCAGGGCAGCCATCCGGACCTGCGCCTCGTCGAACCCAAGGAAGACGAGGCGGAAGGGGAGAAGGTCAAGAAAGGCAAGCGCCTGATCAGCGTCGGCGAGGTGCGCGAGGTGCTCGATTTCCTCGCCTTGTCCGCGCATCAGGGTGGCTGGCGCGTGGTGATCGTGGCTCCCGCCGAAGCCATGAACACGGCGGCCGCCAATGCCCTGTTGAAGACCCTGGAGGAGCCCCCGCCACGGGTGATGCTGATCCTGGTCTCCCATCAGCCGCGCCGACTTTTGCCCACGGTGCTGTCCCGCTGCCGCAAGCTGCCTGTTTCGCCGCCGGACCGGGACACGGCCTTGGCCTGGCTGGCCGAGCAGCGCCTGGAGGACGCGGAGCAGATGCTGCGCGAGGCGGGCGGCGCCCCCCTGCTGGCAATGGACATCGCCGACAGCGAACGCAGGGGCTGGCGCGACCGCTTTCTCGCAGCCCTGGCCGGACCGGCGGAGCAGGACTGGAGCGAGCTGGCCCAGGCCATGCAACCGCGCCTGACCGATGCCTGGGGTTGGCTGATGCGCTGGGTATGCGACCTGATCATCTGCCACTCAGGCGCGCCGGCCCGCTATTTTCCCCAGCACGCCGCGGCCCTCGCAGGGTTGGCGGGCCGGGCCGACACGGCAAGCCTGTGGACCCTCTACCAGGAGTTGCAGACGGCTGGCCGCTGGCTGCATCATCCCCTCAACAACCAGCTGCAGCTGGAGTCCTGGCTGCTGCGCTACGCATCCCTGGAGGCACGCAAATGACCGAAGACAACAAGATCGCCAAGCACCCGGCACGGCCGGGCGTGCTGTCCCTGACCATCAAGGAGCGTTCCGCCCTGTATGCCGCCTACATGCCCTTCGTGAAGGGCGGAGGGCTGTTCATCCCGACCAACCGGCCTTACCAGATGGGCGACCAGGTGTTCATGCTGCTCTCCCTCATGGACGAGCCCGGCAAGCTCTCCCTGTCCGGCAAGGTGGTCTGGATCACACCGGCCGGCGCCCAGGGCAACCGGCAACAGGGCATCGGCGTGCAGTTCGAGGAGAGCGACAGCGGCCAGGCGGCGCGCAACAAGATCGAGAGCATCCTGGGCAACGCGATGAAGTCCAACCGGCAGACCCACACCCTCTAACCCCGGTGCGGACCCGGCGCGGTCCGCCCCTCCGAGTACCCGACCCATGCTGGTGGATTCCCACTGTCACATCGATTTCCCGGATTTTGCGGAAGGCATCGACGGCCTGCTGACCCACATGGCCGAGGCGGGCGTCAGCCACGCCCTGTGCGTCTCGGTCAGCCTGGAACGCTTCCCGGGCGTGCTGGGCCTGGCCGAACGCCATGCGAACGTGTATGCCTCGGTGGGGGTGCATCCCGACCACGAGGACGCCCGCGAGCCGTCGGTGGCGGAACTCGTCGAGTTGGCGCGGCACCCGCGCATCGTGGCCATCGGCGAGACGGGACTGGACTATTACCGCAGCGCGCGCGAGGCGGTGGAATGGCAGCGGCAGCGCTTCCGAGTGCACATTCGCGCCGCCCGCGCAGCCGGCAAGCCCCTCATCATCCATACCCGCAACGCCGCCGAGGATACCCTGGCGATCATGGCGGAGGAGGGCGCGGAGGAGGCGGGCGGGGTGATGCACTGCTTCACGGAAAGCCTGACGGTCGCCCGGCGTGCCATGGAGATGGGCTTCTACATCTCCTTCTCGGGCATCGTCACCTTCAAGAATGCCGGCGAACTGCGTGAAGTGGCCCGGGCGGTGCCCATGGAGCGGCTACTGGTGGAGACCGACGCACCCTATCTCGCGCCGGTACCGCATCGCGGCAAGCGCAACGAACCGGCCTACGTGCGCCACGTGGCCGAGGAGATCGCGCAGGTCAGAGGCGTGACGCTGGAAGCGCTGGCCGAGGCCAGCACGGAGAATTTCTTCAGGCTGTTCGACAACGCCGCGCGCTAGTCAGAACGCGCTTCTGACGTAGCGGCGCCAGCAGCGTCGGTCAGGCCGGTTGAAGGGCTTCCTCCGCGTCGAATACCAGCCGGATCTCGCCCGCGTCGTCCACATCCACGGTGACATCACCGCCACCCGACAACCTGCCGAACAGCAACTCGTCGGCCAGGGCCTTGCGGATGGTGTCCTGGATGAGGCGCGCCATCGGGCGGGCGCCCATGAGCGGGTCGAAGCCGCGCTTGGCGAGATGGGCACGCAGGGCATCGGTGAAGTGCGCCTCCACCTTCCTGGCATGCAGCTGGTCCTCCAGTTGCATGAGAAACTTGTCCACCACCTTGAGGATCACCGCCTCGTCGAGTGGCGCGAAGGAGATCATGGCGTCGAGGCGGTTGCGGAATTCCGGCGAGAACAGCCGCTTGATCTCAGCCATCTCGTCACCCTTCTTCTCCGTCAGGGTGAAACCGATGCCGGCCTTGTTCAGCGATTCCGCCCCGGCATTGGTGGTCATGATGATCACCACGTTGCGGAAGTCCGCCTTGCGGCCGTTGTTGTCGGTGAGGGTGCCGTGGTCCATGATCTGCAGCAGGACGTTGAAGATGTCCGGGTGGGCCTTTTCGATCTCGTCCAGCAGCAGCACTGCGTAAGGCGTCTTGGTGATGGCCTCGGTGAGCAGGCCGCCCTGCTCGAATCCCACATAGCCGGGCGGGGCGCCGATCAGGCGGGACACCGCGTGGCGTTCCATGTATTCGGACATGTCGAAGCGGATCAGTTCCACGCCCAGGGTATAGGCCAGCTGCCGGGCCACCTCGGTCTTGCCCACCCCGGTGGGGCCGGAGAACAGGAAGTTGCCGATCGGCTTCTGCGGGTTGCCCAGGCCGGAACGGGACATCTTGATCGCCGCCGCCAGGGCGTCGATGGCGCGGTCCTGGCCGAACACCACCGCCTTGAGGTCGCGCTCCAGGCTCATCAGGGCGTTGCGCTCGTCCACCGCCACGGTCTTGGCCGGGATGCGGGCGATCTTGGCGACGATGTCCTCGATCTCCCGGTTGGTGATCACCTTCTTCTGCCGCGACTTGGGCTGGATGCGCTGGGCGGCGCCAGCCTCGTCGATCACGTCGATGGCCTTGTCCGGCAGGTGGCGGTCGTTGATGAAGCGGGCGGACAGTTCCGCCGCCGTGGAGAGGGCCGCCTGCGTGTAGCGCACGCCATGGTGGGCCTCGAAGCGCGACTTCAAGCCGCGCAGGATGGCCACCGTCTCCTCGACGCTGGGCTCCACCACGTCGATCTTTTGGAAGCGGCGCGACAACGCGTGATCCTTCTCGAACACGCCGCGAAACTCGTTGTAGGTGGTCGCCCCGATGCAGCGCAGCTGGCCGGTGGACAGGGCGGGCTTGAGCAGGTTGGAGGCGTCCAGGGTGCCGCCGGAGGCCGCGCCGGCGCCGATCAGGGTGTGGATCTCATCGATGAACAGGATCGCCTTGGGATTGCTCGCCAGCTGCTTCAGCACGGCCTTGAGGCGCTGCTCGAAGTCGCCGCGGTATTTGGTGCCGGCCAGCAGGGCGCCCATGTCCAGTTCCTTCTCCCGGCCGATGAGCGGGTCAATGCGGCCGGACAGGGCCTGGTTGTTGAGGTTGATGGTGTAGGCGTCCAGGGCGGAGCCATTGGGGCTCTCGCCTTCCTGCTCCTGACCGGCCGGCTCGCCGCGGCCGCCGGGGGCGCTCTCCTGGGGGGTCTTGGTGATGCCGTGGGAGATGTAGTTGACCACGTCCAGGCGGGTGATGCCCTGCTGGGTCAGAAAGTGCAGGGCGTGGGAGTCCTTCTCGCCGAAGATGGCCACCAGCACGTTGGCCCCGGTGACCTCCTTCTTGCCGGAGGACTGCACGTGCAGGATGGCGCGCTGGATGACCCGCTGGAAGCCCAGCGTCGGCTGGGTGTCGACCTCGTCCTCGCCGGCCACCTTGGGCGTGTGCCGGTCGATGAACTCCTGCAGCTTCTGGCGCAGGTCCTCCACGTTGGCCGCGCAGGCCCGCAGCACCTCGGCGGCGGACGGATTGTCGAGCATGGCCAGGAGGAGGTGTTCCACCGTGATGAACTCGTGGCGTTTCTGGCGCGCCTCCATGAACGCCATGTGCAGGCTGACTTCCAATTCCTGGGCAATCATCGGTTCTCCTCCATGACGCATTGCAGCGGGTGCTGATGGCTGCGGGCAAAATCGGTTACCTGCCTGACCTTGGTTTCGGCGATGTCGCGCGTATAGACACCCGCCACGCCGGCACCCTCATTATGCACTTTGAGCATGATGAGGGTGGCGCGTTCTCGGTCCAGGGCAAAGAAACGCTCCAGCACGTGCACGACGAAGTCCATCGGGGTGTAATCGTCATTCAGCAGCAGCACCTTGTACATGGGTGGCTGCGCGGCGATTTCCCGCCGGGATGCGACGACCTGTTGTTCCAGGTGTCTGGTGGCCATAACGGCATGCCTGGGTCGGGGATACAGGCCTTTATTGTGATGACGCGGCTTTTTTTTTCAAGAGCGGTTGACGCTGGATGGCGAGGCGCGTAAAAAGCGCACGTTTGGTTCGAGTTGCACTGTTTAGTGGGCTTGCAGCCAAGCAGTACATTCGTTTGTTCAAGGAGTTTCTTGCATGGCTACTGGTACCGTTAAGTGGTTCAACGATTCTAAGGGCTTCGGCTTCATCACCCCGGACGGCGGCGGTGAGGACGTGTTCGCCCATTTCTCCGCCATCAACATGAAGGGCTTCAAGTCCCTGAAGGAAGGCCAGCGCGTTTCCTTCGACGTGGCTGAAGGCCCCAAGGGCAAGCAGGCCGCCAACATCCAGGCGATCTGAGCCCCCGCCAGTCCGGCCGCAAGTTCGGACTGTCATATCCGCTCGCCTGTGCTATACGTCAATCAGGGCGTAGGCGCAGGAGAGCGTCATGAGCAACTCCGTACGATCAGAGCAAGACAGAAAGCCTTTTTCTCCGCCTGAGGGTGACCTGGCCCAGCTGTTGGCCGGCCTGGAAAGGCAGCGGGAGGATCTGGGCCCGATCGCCGACGAGTTGATCGATTTGTTGCGTCGCTACCAGGCCATCCTGCCCAAGCCCCGCGACCATCACGCCTGATTCATCCAGCGGATCACTTCCCCGCCGAACGCCGAGCAGCTCACCTGTTGCGCCCCATCCATGAGGCGGGCGAAGTCGTAGGTGACCGTCTTGGCCTGGATGGCGCCTTCCATGCCCCGGACGATGAGGTCGGCGGCCTCGGTCCAGCCCATGTGGCGCAGCATCATCTCGCCGGACAGGATGATGGAGCCGGGGTTGACGTAGTCCTGCCCGGCATACTTGGGCGCCGTGCCAACATGGCCACGGTGTCGGACAGGTTGGCGCCGGGGGCAATGCCGATGCCGCCCACCTCCGCCGCCAGGGCGTCGGAGATATAGTCGCCGTTCAGGTTCAGGGTGGCGATGACGTCGTACTCGGCCGGGCGCAGCAGGATCTGCTGCAGAAAGGCATCGGCGATGACGTCCTTGATGATGATGCCGTTGGGAAGCTTCACCCAGGGGCCGCCGTCGATCGGCTCGCCGCCGAACTCGCGCACGGCCAGTTCATAGCCCCACTTCTTGAAGCCGCCCTCGGTGAACTTCATGATATTGCCCTTGTGCACCAGGGTGACCGACTTGCGGCCGGTGTCGATGGCGTACTGAATGGCCTTGCGGATCAGGCGCTCGGAGCCCTCGATCGAGACCGGCTTGATGCCGATGGCGGAGGTCTCCGGGAAACGGATCTTCCCGACGCCCATTTCCTTCTGCAGGAATGCGATGACCTTTTTCACCTCGTCACTGCCGGCCGCCCATTCGACGCCGGCGTAGATGTCCTCGGTGTTCTCGCGGAAGATCACCATGTCCACCTTCTCCGGTTCCTTCACCGGCGAAGGCACGCCCTGGAAGTAGCGCACCGGCCGCAGGCAGACGTAGAGGTCGAGCAGCTGGCGCAGGGCCACGTTGAGGGAGCGGATGCCGCCCGAGGTGGGCGTGGTCAGGGGGCCCTTGATGGAGACAACGTAGTCCTTCGCCGCCTGCACCGTCTCGTCGGGCAGCCAGGTGTCGGCGCCATACACCTTCACCGCCTTCTCGCCGGCATAGACCTCCATCCAGGCGATCCGGCGCCTGCCGCCGTACGCCTTCTCCACCGCGGCGTCCAGGACGGCGCGCATCACCGGAGTGATGTCCACCCCCGTGCCATCGCCCTCGATGAAAGGGATAATGGGATGGTCCGGCACATTCAGGGAGAAATCCGGGTTGACGCTGATCTTGTCACCGGCGGGAATCTGGAGAGGGCTGTTCACGGTCGCTCCTGACGAAAAGGATGGGATTCGTTGCGCCGTCTGATCCTGTTCAACAAGCCCTACGGGGTGCTGAGCCAGTTCACGTCCGAGAATGGGCACCCCGGCCTGAAGGAATACATTCCGGTCGCGGGCGTGTATGCCGCCGGGCGTCTGGATCGAGACAGCGAAGGCCTGCTGATTCTAACCGACGACGGCCGGCTTCAGCAGCAACTCGCCCACCCGCGCCACAAGCTGCCCAAGACCTACTGGGCGCAGGTGGAGGGAGAGACGGATGAGACCGCCCTGGAGCGGCTGCGACTCGGGGTGGACCTGGGCGATTTCGTCACCCGGCCGGCGCAAGCGAGGCGCATCGACGAGCCCGACGGCCTGTGGCCGCGGCAGCCGCCCATCCGGTTCAGGCGCAGCGTGCCGACCAGCTGGATCGAGATCATCATCACGGAAGGCAAGAACCGGCAGGTGCGCCGCATGACCGCCAAGGTGGGCTTGCCGACCCTCAGGCTGATCCGCTGGGCCATCGGTCCTTGGACGCTGGAGGGGCTGGCGCCCGGCCACTGGCGTGCCGTGGACATGCCGGAGGAGGCTTCCGCCGCCGGGTCGGGACTGCCAGGGCGACGCTGAGCGGAAGGCGGTTCAGGCCTTCAGCCGGGACTGCCAGTCGCGGGCCCGCGCCAGGATCTCTCCCGCGTCGAGGCTGAGGCAGTACCCTTCGGCCACCACCTGGCGGCCACCCACCCAGACGTGGCTGACTTCCTGCCTGCCGGCGCTGTAGACCAGCTGGGAGACGGGTTCATGGCAGGGCTGGGTATGCGCGCCGGACAGGTCCACCGCCACCAGGTCCGCCAGCTTGCCC
>JALOTG010000193.1 GCA_025458005.1 Thiobacillaceae bacterium | reverse complement strand
GCCTCATCCGCGCCCGCGTCGATCCGTACCACCACCACCCAGGCGCCGAACTGGTCGAAGATGGCGTCGATGGCCCGCGGCATCGTCCCCGCCCGGCCCATGCGGGCCGCCTCGGTGCGCCGCCCGGCGATCAAGACCGGGGTATTGAGCGGGAAGGCCTCGTCCAGGCCGCCACTCAGATAGTTGATGCGCATGCTGGCCTCCACCACCCCGTCCTCGGGTACCGCCACCAGGTCGAAGCCCTCGCCCTCACTGAATTCGGTCTCGCCGGACGCGACGGTGAAGGTGAGGTGGTCGTCCTCGTACTCGACATCCTCGGTGGCCTGCCCCAGCACCGTGCCATCGGGCGCGGTGACGCTGAACACCGCCGCGCCCACCGCCTCAGTGACGCACTCGACGCGATAGGTGCCGACCCGGGCGTCCGTGCCGGCCGTGGCGGTGGCGATGGTGCCCGTGTCGGCGGCATTGCCGCTATCGGCCGTGATGGTGATCGCGGCGATCTCGGTGCCGGGGGTATGGGTCACCGTCACCAGGGCGGCGGCGGCGGGCAACGCCATCACCGCCGCCAGCACCTCGGCGGCGGTGGACTGGGCCACCCCCTGGGCGTCGGTCGCCAGTTGGACCGTAATGACGCCATTCATGTCGACGGTCACGCCGAGCGGTTGGGAGGCCTGCCGCGCGCGCAGATACACCCCGGTGCGATTGCCGCCCACGCCGGGACTGGTGGCGGTCCAGGTGAGGCCGGTATTCAGCGACGCGTGTCCCGTGGTCAGCGTGGCGGTGGCCGCCGCCTCGCTGTTGGGCGCCGTGCCGATCAGGCCAATCACGGAGCTACGCGCCATCTCGATGGGACGCGTACCGTCGTCGATCTCGATGATCTCGACGCCATGAAGGAATTCGTCATTAGCAGCCATGGGGTGGTCTCCTTAAGCGGCGGGGGTGGTGGCGCGCGCCCGGCGGGCGGGGGACGCGGGCGGGGGCGGGAGTAGGGGCGCGATCAGCCCGGCGCGCAGCAGGGCGCTAGCCTCGGCGGGAGCGAGGGCGATCTCGGCGCCTGGCGGCTGGATGGCGCGGGCGTAACGCAGGGGCTTGATGACGCGATACAGAAGGGAAGACATAGTTAGCCTCGAAACAAGTTAAGCCAGGCGGAACAGGAGATGGATCGCCGCGTCGGCGACATCGCCGTTAATGCTGCCGCCCGTGAAGGCGCCCGGATCGACGGCACCGGGTGCGCTGACGTGACGATAAGCCGCCGCCGTCGCCGCGGGGTAGGGGGGGGACGCATTGCGGACATTATCGATCCAGGTCCACTGCGACGGGGGGGAGGTGGGCGCCGACAGCACGTTAGATCCGGACTGCACCACGATGCCGACCGAGAGCGCGGGTTCCGCGGCCGTCAGGCTGGGTGGGTCATGCGAGTTGGCCGAATAGGCAGAGGTGAGCAGCGGCGAGGAGCCGCTAATCCCGCGCCACGCGGCCGCCATCATGCAGCCGACCATGTCTAAGCTTTTCAGCGTGACGCTGGTTGGCGGGGTCTCGCCCGCGATGCGATAAACTACGAGCGTAGTGGCATTGGTATCGATGGTGGCCTTGACGGCGGCGGTCCATCCTGACGGCGTGGTTGGTGTGACATAGTTACGACCATCGATGATGGACCACGCCACGATCAGGTCGCCCGGCAATAGGTTTAGCGTCGTCAGAGACAGGCTGGAGCCGCTGCTGGCGTCCTTCACTACCCCCAGGAAACGGGGTGCCAGGCTGGCGGCGGCGAGGAGGGCGCGCGCGATCGGCATCAGTAGTTCTGCCCCGCGTTGGCCGCGTACCAGGTCGTCCCCCCATTATGGGTGGTCAGTACCACCCGATCCACCTTGCCATTGGTGGCAGTGGGGGTCGGCGCCCAGCCGCCCGGCCATTTGACGCTGCTCCCCCAGGTGATAGTACGCTGGGTGCCGTCGGCGGTGAACTCCACCGTGCAACCATAGGCGGTGCCGCTGACGGGCACGTTACTGAAATTCAGGGTGGTGATGTTGGCGTTTAGCGCTACGGTAAATACATTGCCGGCGGCGCAGTCAAGCGTCAGGGTGCCGGCGCTGATGCTGGGCGCGGTCCGGGTCTCTTGCAGGCCGGTCACGGTCTTGCCGGCCAGGGTTTGACTGCCACTGGTGCCCACCACCTCCCCGGTGGGGGGCGCCAGGGCCGCCCAGGCGTCCAGCGCCGCGCTGTAGGCCTGGACGTGGTTGCCAATTTCCAGACCCAGGGCGGCGCGCTGGGCGGTGGCGTCGCTGGCGGCGAGCAGGGTGCGCGCCGACGCCGTCAGGGCCGTCAGGGCCATGGCGCCGGCGGCGCTGAAATAGGCGACGCGGTTGGCCTGGCCGCTCAGCCCGGCCAGGGCGGCCAGGTTGGCGTGGCTGGCCTGCACGCTGACGCCGATGTCCGCGGGCTGGAGGGCGCTGTCGGCCAGCGCCCCTTGCTCGGCCGTGGCTACCTCGCCCAAGCTTTCCAGGGAGGCGATGACCTCGGCGGCGTTGTCTTGCAGTTGCTGGAGCAGGGGGGCGACCCCTTCATTCAGGCGTGCCAGGCCCTGGCTCTGTAGTAGGGTGACGGCATCCAGCCAGCTCACCCGCAGTCGCTCCAGGATGTCCAGCCGCCGATCCAAATCGGACCAGATCGGGTTAAAATAGTCCTCGGCGAGCGGCGTGCGCCCATCCTGCATGCGGTAGTGGTCGACGCGCGTGACCATGTTAGAGCCCCAGGTCGTACCGCTCCGCGACGTGGAAGCCGAGCTGGGCGTCGGTGGTGGTGCCGCTGAGCTTGATGCGGTAGGCCTCTACCGCTGGGTCTGGCGCGAAGCGCGCCTCCACCCAGCGCGAGCCCACGGCGGCGTTGACTACCGTGACCAGGGTGGAGGTGGGGTTGACCGTGCCGGCGCCGGTGAGCAGTTGGCAGACAAAGGTATGCTCGGCGGCGTCAAAGTCCTCGAGTAAACAGCGCACCCGGATGTTATCACTGGCGATCTCCAGCGTGCGCTCGGTGCTGACATGGGTAAAGGCGGTGCCGAAGCGCCGCACGACATAGACGCTATCCGTGAGCGTCAACCCGGGCATCAGGTCGGTGGTGCCGATGAACACCAGACGCAAGGGCAGCAGGGTGGCCGCGTCACCGAGCGCTACCGCGTCGCGCGCCCCCATGCGATACCAGGACCCGCCGAGCTGATACTCGACATGGATTTCGCACCCCGGCGGCGTCCAGCCCTCCCACAACAAATCGACGTCGTGGATGCCGCCGGCCAGTTGCAGCGGGGTCAGCGCCACCGCGATGCGCGGGCTGGCGAAGCGGGCGAAGTTCCACCGCATCATCAGGTCGCTTTCCCCGGCGGCACTGAAATAGGCGCCATCCTGGGCGTACATCAAGGTCCCTTGGGTGTACTGCGTGCCGGCGACGGTGCCGACGCGGTGGGCGCCGCCGGTGACCAGCACCAGGGCGTAACGCCGGCCCGCGGTCAGGGCGACCGGCCGGCTCCAGGTAATCTTGTTCCAGCCGGCACTCAGCTGGTTGGCGGCGATCTGCGCGCGCGCCACCACCGCGTCCAGGTGCGGCTGGCCGGTCAAGGTCTCCGTCAGCAGCACGTTGAGGGCGCCATCCTCCGCCGCGCCGGTGAGATACAGCTCCACCGAGGTCAGCCACCCCGTCTGGGCGGACAGCACCGTTTGCGCCAGCACCGAGCCTTGCACGGTGTGGGTGCTAACGACCCGGTCCCAATAGGACTCCTCATAAACGTCGAGCCAGAACTGGCGGACGCGCACCCAGTGCGTCAACCCCCACCCATTTTCGACGCGTGCGTCGGGATCGTTGGTGACCTCGAAGGTCTCGCCCTCCCGGGTAAAGATCCCGCTAGCGGGGTCGTACCGCCCAGAATTCCACCAATACGAATTGGTGCAGACCGTGCGCGTCGCGCCGTAGCGGATGCGCGTGCGGGTCATAAACTTTTGCACCAAGTCCTCGGTGCGGTACTGATATTGGTTGATGGTCAACTCGCCGACCCGCTCCTCCAGGCGCAGGCGCGTCACCTCGGTAAAAGCGGGCAGCAAAAAACCATCGGCGCACGCGGTAACCGCGGGATCTAAGGGGTTGGCCAGTGCCAGCGCGCCCGTCGCGCTGGCCACGATGGGCATGCGCACGCCTTCCTCGGTCACGGCGTTGTGATCGGCATGAAGAACGTCGGTCTCGTCCTCGTCGAGGAAGTGATCCGCGCCATAAAAGATGTACTCGTCCGGTAGGCCCAAACGATCCTTCACCCCAGCCATGTCTTGCCCGAGGCGCGCCACCAGGTCGACGTGGGCGCGCTTGCGCAGCTCATCGGCCAGACCGGAGATGTCGCTGGCCAGGCCAGCCAGGCGCGGCTCCATCGCCAGCATCCAGCCCTCCGCCGTCGTGAGGCGCTGATGGACATCATGCAGGTTGGGCAGGCGAAACACGGTGGCCAGCACCACCTCCTGGATGCCGGCGGGATTGATGCGCACCTGGGCGATGATGGTGTAGCCGGTGGGTGGGGCGGGCCGCTCCGGGGTGATGCTCTCCAGCCCGGCGGCGATATGCACCACCGCGACGCGGTCGTTGCGCATGGCCACCACCGCCGGCTCGACTTCGCGCGTTTGCAGGTCGATGAGGAAGTCGCGCGGCTCCAGTGTGGACTCCTCTTCCTGCCCCAGGACGGAGACGGTCAGCCATTTCTGGTCCTGCAAGGGCAGGTAGGCAAACAGATTATGCGTTTGCGTGGCGGTGATGGCGTAGACCCGGCCGGTGCTGCCGATATAGAGCCGTCCCGGCGCGACGTCGATCTCGGTTGCCGAGCGGGCCGTGACCGTCAGGCCGACATACTGACTCACGGGCGTGACCGCATCGGTGATCAGGTGGGCGTGCGCGTCGTCAGCGTAGTCTTGCAGGTTATTCAGATCGGCGGCTTGCAGCTCTTGCCGGTCGCGGAACAGGACCAGGTTTTCCATCACTTAACTCCGAAGATTGATCTCGCCGGCGGTGGCCCGGCCGGCATACAGGATGCGGCTCGCCCGCACCGCCTGATGTTGCTGGGTGTCCACCAGCACGCGCTGATGGGGAACGCGCATCCAGTCCAGCGCCCGCAGGGTGCGCTCGATGCGGGCCGCGCCATCCCGCGCGGCCAGGGCGCCGGCGCCATCGCCCAGGCAAAAGCTGCTGGCGCGCCGCCGGGGCAGGCGTAACCACAGGTCGGCCTGCCAGGGGGGTACGCCCAGCTTGGTCCGCCCCAGGTAGGCGCTGGCGGGACGGCTGTCGGCGGCCACGCTGGGGTCGTGCAGGTACTGGCGGCGATAGAGGCGCGTCTCGGTGTCCGAGCGGGCGGTGAAACAGTCCCCCAGGGTGGGGCCGCCGCCGGTGCGTTGCAGCGCCCAGCGCGTGCCCTGGTAGGCGTACTGAGGGCGATCGCCGACGCAGCAGGTGCCGGGGCGCGGGGCGCGCGCGGCGACGACGTCCACGTCGGTGGCGAGGGGGGTGAAGGCGGGGCGGGTCTGGCGCCACAGCAACACCGGCACCCGGTAGCGATAGGCGCGCTGGTCGATGCTGTACAGGCGGGCGGCGGCGTCGCTGGCGGCGGTCCAGC